>NZ_VUMR01000004.1 GCF_009696075.1 Holdemanella porci
GGTTTAAATATTTTGAAGTTCTTGTCATAAGTGTAGTCTCTCTTTCGTTTACACCTATACAATAAATCTTAAATAGACATCATTAATGTCAGTTATATTAACAAATCACCAATGTATCTGTTAAGCCATGTTTTTTATAAGTTTCATACGTGTCACCTCAAAAAGTATTATATAATGAACTACCGATGCATACAAATAAATCAATATACGTGGTTTCTTATATAGTGTTCTGAGATCAGAATACCTATAAAAGCCTGTCCACAAGGCTTCTATCCGATTGCTTTATACAAGCTATTCGGAATACGTATTTTTTATTTATGCAGCTATCGTAATTTTATGAACATTCTGCAAGCTTTTCGCTGTAAAAGGCGTTTCATCAAAGTGCTTACGATATATATTTGCAGCACCATTGACATCTGCATTCAACAATGTACCATCAGCTGAGTTATACAATCCTCGATGGATACGTTTCCCTGAAAACGAATACTTCTTGTTTTCTTCTTCAGGATTGTAAGTAGGAATCGCATCTTTATCTAGGTAGCTTGCTTTTGAAGTATAACTTTCTTCCTGAAGAATAACTTGAATACCTTCAGCCTCAGCTTTGTACTGAATCAAGTTATACAAACGATTGTGAGGTATCTGAACAAAGTTTTGCGCATTAGTTTTACCAATATTACATTCTTGTTTCCAACCATTGTTAGAGCCTAGAACCAGTATTCCAATTTTGTGTTCGACACAGTAATTGATGATGTATCTAGATACTTTATGTAGATAATCCAGCATCCATAACGAGCGCTTCTTCCAAAGGGTTGTTAGCTGCTTTGAATCCTCATGCTTGGAAGTCTTGTACATCTTGTCAAGATGACTGTTAAGTTGGGAAGCTCGTTTATTGAACCATTGATTCTTGGATTTGATAATTCTGCCATTGATAACCAGACTTTCGTCTTCGGTTACTAGAGTTACAAGATTGTCGACACCTGGATCAATGGATGCTACCTTTGTTAAGGTATGTGGTTTTTCTTTGGTAAACTGTTCATAAACAATTTCCAGTTTGTACGTGTCGTAAAAAGGTACAATACGGACTTCTTTCAGCTTTTTAAAATCAGCTGGAAGATAAGGAACATCCAACAGAATTCCATCTTTTCTTGTGATATAAGGAAGTTTCAGTTTGTATGTTTCATCTGTTTGTTTATATAGCACACATCCCTGATTTGTCAGTACAAATGTCTTTCTATCTGCTTTACAATACTTTGTAAGCTTTGGCTTTCCTGTAAAGGCAGACGGATTCTCTTTGTACTGTTTTAGACTTTCGAAATAGGACTTAATATCATGAACCACAGCCTTTAAACAATGCTGAACACTCTGGTTAGGGAGATTTCTTTTGTAAAGTTCAGATTTGTGCTTACGAATGATTTTTTCAAGCTTGGCATATCCCACAGTCATCTGTGTTCTAGGAATCATCTCGCGAGTCAAAGAGCGCACTTCTTTTTCATTCTCAGAGTACATTCCTTCTGATTTGCCAGATGAAGAAACAAGCTGGCGTTCAATGAACAAGGCTGAGTTGTAAATAGCCTTCGATGTTAGACTCCATTCGTCAAAATAAGAACAGATTACACTTTGTTTCTTTCTATTTAGGATTACGCTTTGGGTTCTATACATTTGATTTCACCTCCTTCTTTACACCTAGATAATTCATCTTAAATTGACGCTATAAATGTCTATTATATTGATTTGTTTGGTAAAATAAACAAAGATACCATATTTACGATATATACATAAGATTTTTAATATATAATATAGTTGGTATAAACACATATATTGAAGAGGTGATAACCATTACTCCTAAAGTCAATGGAATGTACAGAAGCTCATACTCTGTATATCTTCTTCAATATCACATTGTGACAAAATACAGAAATCCTGTATTGCAAGGAAGCGTAAAAACAAGTGTGTACAAAACAATCGAAGATATGCTTGAAATGTTTAATTGCATAATCAAAGAAGTCAATGGAAAAGAAGATTGCATGTATCTGCTTATTGAAACTCTATCAGACATCAAATTACACAGGCTGATACAAACATTAAAAACAAGAAGTGCTCGCTTTGCACGAAGAGATTACCCTGATACAGTAGATAAATACTACTGGAAAAGCTACTTCTGGAACAACGCATATTTTGTTTCAACCGTATCCGAAAATACATTAGCGAACTTCGAAACTTATATACGTAAACAGGGAATGAAAAGCAAAAACAGATTAATTAAATAAAAGGCATTCACCATTAGATATGTAAGCTTTTGCGGAGTAGTCTTATGTTCACATATCTGGTGTACTCTGCCTTAATTCATAGAACACAAGGAGATTTTATGTTAATTTCAACAGAAAGCTTAAAAAAGAATATAAATGACAAATGCATTTTAAAAGATGTGAGTTTTACAATAGAAGATACGGATAAAATTGCGTTGATTGGAGTCAATGGTACAGGTAAAAGTACTTTATTAAAGATACTTGCAGGTATTGAAAATTATGATTCAGGAATCATTATTAAAAAGAATGGAATCAAGATTCATTATTTACCTCAAAATCCAGAATTTAAAACAGATTGTGTATGGGATGAAATTCAATTGGTCAATTCTAAAAATGAGCATCCTGTAGCAGAGTTTGAATTAAAATCGATTCTAACGAAACTGGGTATTACAGATTATCAAAGCGCCATGTCAAATATGTCAGGTGGACAAAGAAAAAGAGTGGCTCTTGCCTTAGCACTATGCACAAGTTGTGATTTGTTGCTTTTGGATGAACCGACAAACCATTTGGATAACGATATGGTTGAATGGTTGGAAAATTATTTGATTCGTTCAAAGAGTGCAATATTTATGGTCACACACGATCGTTATTTTTTAGATCGTGTTTGTACAAAAATGATTGAATTGGATCAAGGCGACTTATATATTCATAATGGAAATTATGAAGTGTATTTAGAAAATAAGGAAACACGTATTGAACAAGAAAAATTAGCAGCCCATAAACACAAGAACTTATATAAAAAGGAATTAGAGTGGGTTAGAGCGGGCGTACAGGCGCGTGGTACAAAATCGAATAGCCGACTTCAAAGGTTTGAAGAATTGCGTCAGAAACGTTTTAAACAGCAAGAAGAGTCATTAAAAATAAATGCGACTATGCAACGATTGGGGAATAAAACAATTGAATGTATGAATTTAGGATTTAATTATCCAGAAAAGTCATTATTTCATGATTTTAACTATGTATTATTACGACAAGACCGAATAGGTATCATTGGAGAGAATGGATGTGGAAAATCTACATTGTTAGATGTTATTGCAGGGTTGAAACAACCAACCTATGGAACCATTGAATATGGAACCACAGTTAAAATTGGATATTTCAGACAAGCGGATCAAGGTGTCGATCTAAATATGCGTGTTATTGATTATATTGAAGAAGTTTCTAAAGTCATTGAATACGATCGTATGACACTAAGCGCTTCGCAAATGCTTGAAAGATTTTTATTTCCAAGAAATATGCACTATACCACGCTATCAAGATTATCCGGTGGAGAAAGAAGAAGACTATATCTATTAAGAGTTTTGATGCAAGAACCAAATATCCTGTTATTGGATGAGCCAACAAATGATTTGGATATTTTGACATTAGACGTATTAGAAGATTATTTAGATGATTTTCAAGGAGCCATTATTACTGTAAGCCATGACCGATATTTTTTGGATCGTGTTGTGGATAAAGTGTTTGTCCATCAAGAAGATGGTACTTTTAAACAGTATAGTGGTGGATATAGTGATTATTTAGTGAAATCAAAAGATGAGAATAAGAAGGTTGTTGTTCAAAAGCCGATTGAAAAGAAGAAAAAATCTCAATTATCTTATATGGAAAAAAAGGAATTGGAGCAACTACCTGAGAAAATGGAATTATTAGAAAGTGAAATGGAAGCTTTAGACCATCAGATGAATGAGTGTCAAAGTGATTTTGCGAAATTAAAAGAATTAAGTGATTTGAGAACGCAGAAAGAAGAAGAACTTGAAACTTTAACAAATCGTTGGATGGAATTAGAGGAAAAAAGGGAAGGATAAGTTTTAATTGGACATGGAGAACAGGGAATTTTTTAAAAAGCCATTACATGTATTTTTACTAGCCATGCTATGTTGTACACTATGGGGAAGTGCGGCTCCCTTTATTAAATGGGGATATCAATTATTTAACATTAAAGGCGTACCAAGCATATTGATGTTTGCGGGCATTCGCTTTGCGTTAGCCGGACTTTTAGTCATATTATTTGGCTCTTTCTTACAGAAAAAAGTATTAGTCGCAAAAAAAGAAAACATGCAAGGCATATGTACATTAGCTGTATTTCAAACGGCTGGACAATACTTTTTCTACTATATAGGACTTTCACATACATCGGGCGTAAATGGTTCGATTATTACCGGTACCAGTGCCTTTATATCTTTATTAGTAGCCAGTTTGATCTTTCATTATGAAAAGCTGACACTAAGGAAAACATTGGGATGTTTTATCGGATTCTTAGGTATTTTATTTATGAATATGAGTGGGGCTAGTGCAAACTTTTCATTTATAGGTGAAGGCTTTGTGTTGATGTCACAATTTTGTGGATCTATATCGGCTGCCTTTATTAAGAAGTTCACACAACATCAAAATGCCGTCCTGTTAAGTGGATATCAATTCTCTCTAGGAGGTATTCTCTTAGCTATAATAGGCTATTTAATGGGAGGGCACATTACATTTGGATTTAATCTAGGCCTTCTTGTATTGATTCACTTAGCTCTTGTATCTGCTATCGCCTATACGATTTGGGGATTGTTATTATCTGTAAATCCTGTTAGTAAGATTGGTGTCTATATGTGCGTAACACCTATCATCGGTGTGATTTTATCAAGTGTTGTATTACATGAATCCAATCAGGCATTCCAACCATCAAGTTTAATTGCATTGTTACTTGTAAGTTTAAGTGTATTTTTAGTCAATAAAGAAACACAGACAGATTAAGTTCTGTCTTTTTCTTTGCCTAAAAAAGATCCTAGGCTTATCTAGGATCTAATAATTCAAAGCAGCGCCCCACATCGTTAGGATAATGAGCATCACTTGCAGTAACAATTTGTACATTATTTTCTTTTAGGATATTTCTAAAATCAGCATTTAAGCCAATATCAGGATGATGATATGAATAATGAGCTTTAGTGTTGTCTTCCATTTTAATGTTGTATTCATTTGCCAGACGAGCGATATGATGGTAGGTAGGATGTAAATCGTAGCCTGGAACAATCGAATACAATTTGATCACATCTGGATGACCCACTTGATCAAAGAGATTGGATTGGATTAGTTTTTCAATAGCGTCATAATAGGACTTATAAATATTAGAAGGATCATTTTTGTTCCAAAGTAATTCTTTAGAAAAGGCATCCATATCATATAGATAACCATCTACAGAGTGCACACTGCCAACTAGAAAGTCAAAATGGTAGTTTTTAAGAATGGAGGATAATAGACTTTCTGTTTCAGGCGTATAACAAACTTCAAGGCCAAAACGTACATCGATGTCAAAAGTTTCCTTTTTTAATGCTTCAATTAATTTTAAATAATCATCTATGGAGTTTTTTTGTTTCTTTAAAAACCACTCTTCTTGTAATTTAGATACTTCACAAACTCTTTTATAACAGTCTTTAAATTCAAAGAATCTATGTGTGTGATCTAATATTTGAAGATGAGTAATCCCTTTTTCTTTGGCAGCATCAATAAACTTATGAACATATTCAATGCTTAAATCACCATTTTCTAAATGTGTATGTGCATCAATCATAGTACCATCCCATCCTATTTCTTATAAGTAGATACTCTAATCATACCATTGATTTTTTCGATTGGAGAAACATCAACTTCTGAATCTAAATCAATAATTGTATACGCAATATCTTTTTTAGATTTATTCATTAAGTTTTCAATATTAGCATCCTTCAAAATATCTGTGATTTGAGAAATCATTTTAGGCTTATTTTCATGAATACAAGTGATTCTAAATGGTGAATTCATATCCATCTTCGCATTTGGTAAATTGACAGAATTTGAAATATTTCCATAAGTTAAATAATCCATCAGTTCCTGAGCGGCTTTTACAGCACAATTCTCTTCACTCTCTTCGGTTGAAGCACCTAAGTGAGGAATTGCGATGACTTTATCATTTTGAATAACTTTTAAACTTGGAAAATCAGTCACATAAGATTCAACTTTGTTGCCATCTAATGCCACCAATAGAGCATCTTCATCAACTAGGCCACCACGAGCAAAGTTTAATAATTTGACGCCATCTTTCATCTTGTCAAAACTGTCTTTATTGATAAAGTTTTTAGTTCCATCATTTAAAGGCACATGAATCGTAATAAAATCACATTGACGATATAAATCATCAATATTTGTGACATGATTTACATATCGAGATAAGTTCCATGCGGCATCGACTGACATATATGGATCATATCCATAAACTTTCATACCAAATCGTAAGGCTAGATTGGCAACCTGGATACCAATGGCACCACAACCGATGACACCTAGTGATTTACCGGTTAATTCATGTCCAGCATATTTCTTTTTTTGTTTTTCAACATCTTTTGCGATGTTCTCATTTTCTTTTTGCGTTTGGATCCATTCAATACCATGATAAATATCACGACTTGCAAGTAACATACCCGCAAATACAAGTTCTTTTACGGCATTACTATTTGCGCCTGGAGTATTGAATACGGCAATCCCTTTTTTAGTACAAGTATCAATATCAATGTTGTTGACACCAGCACCTGCACGAGCGATGGCTTTAAGGTTGGCATTATATTCAATATCATGAAGATTGGCACTACGAACTAAAATGGCATCTTCGTCTTCCATGTTTTCGTTTACTTCATAATCTGGCGTAAACTGATCTAAACCAATTTGCGCAATATTATTGTAGAGTTTTATTTTAGGCATTATAATTCTCCTCTTCAAATTTCTTCATAAATGCAATTAGGGCTTCTACACCTTCAAGTGGCATGGCATTATAAATACTTGCACGCATACCACCAACGGTTCTGTGACCTTTAATATTTACAATTCCTGCTTCTTTTGCTTCTTTAACAAATTTAGTATCTAGATCTTTATCACCAGTCACAAAAGGAACATTTGTATAAGAACGATCTTCAGGCACAACAGGATTTGAATAGAGTTTAGAAGCATCGATATAGTCATATAATAATTTAGCTTTTTGACGATTGATCTTTTCCATGTTTTCCAATCCACCAATTTGTGTTTCTAGCCATTCAAGTACTAAACCACAAATATAGATGGCATAAGTAGGTGGCGTATTGAACATAGAATCATTGTCAGCATATGTTTTGTAGTTTAACATGCTTGGTGTTTTTTCATCAGCTAAACCAATCAAGTCTTTTTTTATGATAACCACAGTTAAACCTGCAGGCCCCATATTCTTTTGGGCACCGGCAAAAATTAAATCATATTTAGAAACATCCGTTCTTTCACTTAAAATACAACTTGATAAATCTGCAACTAATAACTTTCCTTCATGTGGAGGAAGTTCTTTATATTTAGTTCCATAGATTGTGTTGTTCTCACAAATATATACATAATCAGAATCTTCACTTAAATCTTCTTGTTTAATTTTAGGAATATACGTAAAGTTATCTTCTTCACTTGACGCGACTACATTTACTTTTCCAAATTTTTCATGTTCTTTTAAAGCTTTTTTTGTCCATTGACCCGTATTGATCAAATCTACGTTATGTTTTTCTAAATTCAAAGGAATCATAGTAAATTGTAAAGAAGCACCTCCTTGTAAGAATAAAATTTCATATTCATCAGGAATGTTCATCAATCTTTTTAATCTTGCTTTACAAGTATCTATAATATCCTGGAATTCACTGGAACGGTGGGACATCTCCATAACACTCATTCCACTATTATGAGCATCTAACATTTCGCTTGCAGCTTTTTTTAAGACCCATTCTGGTAAGCATGCGGGACCGGCACTAAAGTTATATACACGTGTCATTTTGTTACCTCGGTGAAAATATTTCCACCTTTCCTTTCTTTATGTTTCATGATTATACATTTATTTACATTATATTTCAAGAAATATGTTCATAAATTGAATTCAGGTGTGCTTAAAATTAAAACAAATCATTTAACAAAATCTTAACAGAACCATTTTTTTCGTTTAACAAACATGCATTATGATATGTGTGTCGAAAGAAAAGAGGACAAGGAAAATATGAATAAGTTTTTAAAAGGTGCAATGATCGTAGGATTATCTGTAGCTATGGTAGGATGTAGTTCAAATGTTGCATCCGATGACAGTGATTCAAAAAATGAAAGTTTAAGCGGAACAATTACAGCCGCAGGCTCAAGTGCATTGAAACCATTGGTTGATGTTGCAGCCGAACAGTTTTCAAACGAAAACCCAGATGTTTCAATTACAGTAGATGCTGGTGGTTCAGGAGAAGGTTTAAAACAGGTAGCTGATAAAACAGTTTCACTAGGAAACTCCGATGTGGCAGCTGAAGAAAAATTAGATAAGGATCAAGCTAAAGATTTAGTTGATCACCAAGTTTGTGTTGTAACAATGGCTCCAATCGTAAATAAAGATGTTGGTGTTAAAGATTTAACCAAACAACAATTGATTGATATCTTCACAGGCAAAACAACGAACTGGAAAGATGTTGGTGGACCAAATGAAGACATTGTCTTAGTTACTCGTCCAACTTCATCAGGAACAAGAGCCACATTCCAAAAATATGCATTAGAAGGAAATGAAGAGGCAAGCAACGCTTCAATGGAAACAGATGATTCTGGTGTATTGTTACAAAATGTAACAGATACAAAAGGTGCAATCGGTTATGTGGCATTATCTTACTTAGTAGACAATGACGATGTAGATACAGTCGCAATTGATGGCATTGAACCAACATTAGAAAACACATATAGAGGTGACTATAAAGTTTGGACATTTGAGCACATGTATACAAATGGAGAGCCAGATAAAGCTACAAAAGCATTCTTAGATTACATCATGGGTGAAAAATTCGGTAAGAAAATGGAATCATTAGGCTATGGTGTTTCTAGCAAAATGGAAAAAACAGATCACTAATTGCGAGTTCTTTAACGGACATTGAAATATATGTCCGTTATTCATTTAGTTTGGAGGAATTTGATGAGTCGTAAAAGCATGTTTTGTAAAGAATATTTTTGGCAGATTCTCGTTACAATTGGTGGTCTGTTCGTGATATTTGTAACTCTATTAATTGGAGCTTTTCTAGTTTATAAAGGTTCTGATACATTTTTAAAATTTCAACATACTCTACAAGAGTTTCTTGGCAGTGCAAATTGGGCACCAATGGATAATGCCAGTTCAAAAGGACATGTAGGAGCCTTGATCTTTATTGTTGGATCGCTATGTGTTTGTGGATTAGCCTTATTGATTGCCACACCATTTGCGTTAGGATCATCTATTTTTATGACAGAAATCTCACCTAAGTTTGGTGAAAAATTCTATCGTCCTATGGTAGAAATTTTTGCCGGAATTCCTAGTGTTGTCTATGGATGGGTTGGATTAACGGTCTTGATTCCGTTCTTAAAGAAAGTATTTGATTTGCAGGTAGGACACTCCATACTTGCAGCAAGTCTTGTTTTATCCATTATGATATTTCCATCGATTTCCAGTGTTGCTAGTGATGCGATTCGAGCTGTTTCAAAAGAAACACGAATGGCTGCTTATGGACTTGGCTCAACGCGTTGGCAAACGATATATCGTGTCGTAATTCCTGCTGCATTGCCTGGAGTCATTTCAGGAATTGTATTAGGACTTGCAAGAGCGTTTGGTGAAGCTTTAGCTGTTGCGATGGTTATTGGGCAAACAACAGCTTTGCCTAAGAGTATTTTTTCTACTTCAAAAACACTAACAACGGAAATTGCAGCTCAAATGGGAAATGCGATGGAAGGTGGAGAAATGAAGGCAGCCCTATGGACAATGGCTTTATTGTTGTTCTTGATTTCGCTATTGTTTATTACTGTTATTCATAAGTTTTCAAAACCGAAAGGAGAATAGAGATGGATTCTAGAATTAAAAGAGCAAAAATGATAGATCAATTCATGACAATCGTCTTCTATGGTATCGCCTTATTCTTCTTTTTACTTCTTGTAGGTTTTGCCGGTAAAGTTATTATTGGCGGCTTGCTAGGGGCTAAACCAGAAATGTTTGGCTTTACTCGATCTGGTAGCATTGGAAACCAAGTTTTTAATACGATTTACTTAGTATTTATTTCTTTGTTGGTTTCGGTTCCAATTGGAATATTAGCAGGCATTTATTTGGCGATGTACGCAAAACCAGGGCTTGTAACACACTTTTTAAGAACTTGTATTGAAACATTGTCTTCTTTACCAAGTATTGTTGTAGGCCTATTTGGATATTTGATTTTCTTAGTTGTCATTGGATTATCAAAAAGTTTATTAGCAGGTGCCCTGTCTATATCAATTCTAAGTTTACCTTTGATTACAACAACCACAGAAGATGCTATAAAAGGTTTGCCTGAAGGCTATTATCACGGAAGTATGGGACTTGGAGCAACAAAGTGGCAAACCATATTCCATGTACTATTGCCAGCATGCCTATCACGTATTATGACCGGTGTTATTTTAGCGGCTGGTCGTGGATTTGGTGAAGCTGCTGTATTACTTTATACAACTGGTTCAGGAAGCGATTTGCGTTGGAATAATTTTAGCTTTACTTCTCCAACATCGCCAATTAATGTATTAAGACCTGCTGAAACATTATCCATCCAAATCTGGAACTTACAAACCAATGGACAAGATCGAGCATTGGCTAATTTATCCAGTGCTGTGTTGATGATTTTAGTATTGGCATTTAGTATTGGAGCCAATGTCTGGTCAAGACACATTTCCAAAAAACAAGCTGGATTAGAGAAATAGAAAGGTTACGTATGAATAATAAATTTACAGTGAATGATCTGAATTTATATTATGGTGATTTTCATGCCTTAAAAAATATAAATTTGGATATCAAAGAAAAAGAAATTACAGCATTCATTGGTCCTAGTGGATGTGGTAAATCAACATTTTTAAAAACATTGAATCGAATGAATGACTTGGTGGAAAGTACTAAAATCACAGGTGATATTTGTCTAGATGGAATGGATATCTACAAAAATATGGATGCGATTGAATTAAGACGTAGAGTTGGGATGGTATTTCAACAACCCAATCCATTCCCAAAAAGTATTTATGACAATATTGCGTATGGCCCTAGAATTTTTGGAATCAAAAAGAAAAGTGAATTGGATGAAATTGTTGAAAGAAGTTTAAGACAAGCTGCCATATGGGATGAAGTGAAGGATCGTCTACATAAATCAGCTTTAGGAATGTCTGGTGGCCAACAACAACGCTTATGTATCGCAAGAGCCTTGGCTATGCAGCCGGAAGTATTGTTGATGGACGAACCTACAAGTGCTCTAGATCCAATTTCAACTAGTAAGATTGAAGAGTTAACTTTAGAATTGAAAAAAGACTATACAATTGTTATTGTTACTCACAATATGCAACAAGCTATGCGTATTAGTGATAAAACAGCCTTCTTCTTATTGGGGGATTTAATTGAGTATAGTGATACAGAAACATTGTTCTCTACGCCAAAAGAAAAGAAAACAGAAGACTATATTACAGGGAGGTTTGGATAATGGTTTTACCTACAAAGTTTTTAAAACAAACAAGACAGTTAGAACTGACTATGACACAAATGTCTCAAGACTGTTTAAAAGGATTGTGGTTTTGCAAGCACGCTATTTTAGATGGAAACAAAACTTTAGTTCAAGATGTTTCGCAAATGCATGAAGAAGTGAGTGAACAAGGAAGAGAAGCTGAACAAATTTGTATGAAGATTCTTCTTCTTCAACATCCGGTTGCGAAAGACTTAAGACGTATTACTGTAGCTACAAATACAATTCGTGATCTAACACGTATCATGGATCAGGAAAAAGAAGTTTCAGAACTGATTTGTGCTTTGAATATGGAAGATTTAGTTGTGGATGATAGTATTCAACAACAATTTATCATCGCAAAAGAAATGATTACACTTGCGATTGAAGGTTTTATTCAGAAAGACGAAAAAGCAGCAGATCAAGTTATTAAAATGGATGATCAAGCGGATGCACAATATGAAAAGGCTAAAGAGGTCTATGTTGATTTATTAGCCAGAAAAGAGCATGATACAGGGACTCTAGTGGATGTGTTACTTGTCGGTAAGTACTTAGAAAGAATTTGTGATCATTGTGTAAATATTGGGAAATGGGTTCTTTATCAAAAGTCTGGTATTTTTGAAGCAATTGATTAAAACAAAAAAGCTGTAAGCAAATTTGCTTACAGCGTATTTTTTACTTGGTGGAGCGTATCGGGATCGAACCGATGACCCCCTGCGTGCAAGGCAGGTGCTCTCCCAGCTGAGCTAACACCCCAAGTACCTTTTAATATTACCTAATAATTTTGGAAAATGCAAGCTTTTTTTGGTAAAATTAAATTATGAAAAAGAAATGGACATGGATCATTATATTATGTATATTCAATTTCAGCTTAATGGGCTTTATTTTAACACACCCCACACCAAATTCGAAAGAAGCAACAAAGGTTGTAAAACATGTTTCTACAAAAAAACAGGAAAATAAAAAATCATTTACGTTTGTAGGTGTAGGTGACAACTTGTATCATGGTGCGATGTATTGGTACCCATACCAAAGAGATGGATATTACAATTTTGATTCCTATTATGAAATGACAAATAAATATACGCAAAATGCAGATTTGGCATATATCAATTTTGAAACGTTATGCATTGGAGAAGAGTATGAATTGAGTGGATACCCTACTTTTAATGGGCCTATAGAAATTCTGTCTTCTGTCAATAAGGCTGGCTTTGATTGGTGGAGTTTAAGTTCAAATCACTCTATGGATCGAGGGGCTGAGGGTTTATTAACACAGATTGATTTGGTTCGAAAGAATTATCCAGATGTTATTACGACGGGTTCGCATACGTCTCAAAAGGATAAAAAGCGTACATTAGTAAAAGAAATCAATGGAATCAAAGTAGGATTTCTTGGATATACCTATGGCTTGAATGGATTTAATGTGCCTGAAGATAAGCCATGGCTTGTGGATTTGATTGATAAGGATCAAATGAAAAAAGATATGGAAGCTTTAAGTAAAGTGAGCGATGTCCAATTGGTTTCTATGCATTGGGGTGAAGAATATCAGATGGAGCCGACTGAAGAGCAGGAAGATTTGGCAAATTATTTAAATGAACTAGGTGCCGAGGTTGTGATTGGTTCACACCCACATGTTATTGAACCGGCAAAGGTTATTAAAGGAAAGAAGCAAGATACACTTGTGTATTATTCATTAGGAAATTATACAAGTGCCCAGGATATGGATATTACTATGGTTGGTGGAATGGCGAGCTTTACACTGAACTATGATCCAGATACAAAAAAGACTTCTTTTACAGATACTAAATTTATTCCATTGATTACATGGTTTGATGTAGGGTATAATGCATGGAAGACTTACCCAATCGAAGATTACAATGATTCGCTTGCACAAACACATAACTTAGCTTCGAATTATGATCTTTCAAAAGAGTGGGTGCAACAATTTGTCCAGTCTGTAATGCAAGATTGTGATGGAGTAGAGGTGGTTTTAGAATGAGTCAAAATCAAAAGACAATAGCCGAAAATCGTAAAGCAAGACATGAATATGAGTTGTATGATCGTTTTGAAGCAGGTTTAGTGCTTCAGGGAACAGAAATTAAAAGTATTCGAAGAGGAAAAGTTCAATTAAAGGACAGCTATATCAGTTTTCAAAAAGGGGAAGCTTTTATTAAAGGTATGCATATTTCTCCTTATGAATTTGGAAACCGATTTAATCATGATGAAACGCGTGATCGCAAACTCTTAATGCATAAGCAGGAAATTCAAAAATTGGAGCAATCTGCGCGTGTTAAAGGGTATACGGTTGTACCTGTGAGAATTTATTTGTATAAAGGTTTGGCAAAGTTAGAAATTGCTTTGGCGAAAGGTAAAAATCTTCATGATAAGCGTGAGTCTCAAAAGGCGAAGGATGCGCAAAGAGAGATTCAAAAGGCCTTGAAAAATCAGTATTAATAGATTATACTGATGTTCCTTGGGGATGTTCAGGCATTCGATGAGTAAATGTTTGGATTCAGCCACAGCCACGAAGGATACGTGTAATAACCAACTAAAATTAATTGCTAAAAATAAACTTGCTAATGTATTTGGTATGAACCAAAGCATGGCTTTCGCTGCTTAATTTTATTGCCTACGTTTGGCTTCGCAGCCCCTTTCTGAAATTTCGCTTTCTTATTTCAGACTGAGTGTTAAAGAAAAGAAGATAGAAATAAGCATTGGCTAGCTGCTTATTTTGAATCAACTATAGCTAACCCAAAAGAATTTTTGTTTCCATCCAAAACTTTTGGATAACTAGATGGAAAAAGCTGTAAACGCTGTCTCGTGGGACTTTGCTTAGACAGGAGTTCGATTCTCCTCATCTCCACCAAAGACAATCAACGCCCTTATTTAAAGGGCGTTTTAATTTGTCGTGATGTATTTTTGAAGTATAATAAATAAGAAAGAAGGTATAGTATGAGAATTGCAGTCAGTTATAAAGATGGAGAAGTGTTCCAACATTTTGGGCATAGCTCAGAATTTAAAATCTATGAAACTGATCATAATGAAATTATGAAGAGTGAAGTGATTACAGTCGAAGGACATGGACATGTTAGTGTTTCGAATGCTCTAAAAGAACAAAATGTAAACATTGTACTTTGTGGTGGTATTGGACAAGGGGCTAAAACTGCATTGGCTAGTTTTGGAATTCATTCTTTTGGTGGAGTAACCGGAAATGCGGATGAGGCTGTTAAAAAATATTTAAGTGGGCAACTAGAATTCACAACGGATGTGACTTGTACAAAACATGAATCTGGCGAAAGTCATTCGTGTGGTGGACATTGTCATTAATTCTTGAGTTTTTCTTTTGACACACCTCGTATTTCGGTCTATAATCTAGGCAACAATAGTGATAAGGATATGAATGCATTCTATTCAAATGTAGAGAGAGTGTGGTTGGTGAAAACACTTTGCGAATGTATGTGTTTACTCCCTTTGAATTGCCCTTGAAAAAGTGTGCCGTAATTCTTGCGTTAAAAGGTTTGAGGTGTATACAGTAATTGTATAAACAAAGGTGGTACCGCGTGCGACAGACGTCCTTTGATGGCTGTCGCTTTTTATATGGAAAAATGGAGGAAAGTAAAATGGAATTAGTGAACGTATTAGAAAATGAACATTTATCTATGTTGAACCACTCATGTGCTCATATGATGGCTCAAGCTGTTAAGCGTTTATATCCAAATGCTAAATTCTGGGTAGGACCTGTTATTTCTGAAGGTTTCTACTACGATATGGATTTAGGAGATGTAAAATTAAAAGAAGAGGATTTGGCAAAAATCGAAAAAGAAATGAAGAAAATTGCCAAAGACGGAAAGAGAATTGTTCGTGAAGAAATCTCTAAAGAAGATGCTTTAGAAATGTTCAAGGATGATCCTTATAAAATTGATTTGATCAACGGATTAGAAGATGGAAATATCACAATCTATCGTCAAGGTGAATTTGCGGACTTATGTCGTGGACCTCACGTTGAGACTGTTAAGATGTGTAAAAACTTTAAATTGTTGAAACATTCTGGTGCTTACTGGAAAGGTGATGCAAACAATAAAATGCTTCAACGTGTTTATGGTATTTGTTTCGATACAAAAGAAGAATTGGAAGCTCACTTAGAAGCTTTAGAAGAAGCTAAAAAACGTGACCACAAGAAATTAGGGAAAGAAATGGGCTTGTTCACAATTAGTGAATTTGCGCCAGGTATGCCTATCTTCTTGCCAGATGGAATGATTTTACGTAATATTTTGGAACAATACTGGTATCAAGAACATACAAAAGAAGGATATCAATTCATTAAGACTCCAATTATGATGTCAAAAGAATTATGGGAGTTGAGTGGACACTGGGATCACTATAAAGACAATATGTACACTTCAATGGTCGATGATCGTGAATTCGCAATCAAACCAATGAATTGTCCGGGTGCATTATTAGTATATAACTCAACTTTGCACTCATATAAAGATTTACCATTGCGTTTAGGGGAATTAGGACAAGTACACCGTCATGAAGCAAGTGGTGCATTAAACGGATTGTTCCGTGTGCGTACATTCACACAAGATGATGCGCACTTATTTGTAACTCCTGATCAATTGGAAGAAGAAGTTAAAAAAGTATTACAATTGGTAGATCGTATTTATTCTGTATTTGGTTTACCATATGAAATTGAATTATCAACTCGTCCAGAAAGTGGATATATTGGATCTGAAGAAATCTGGGATGCTTCAGAAAAAGCATTGGCACAAGCTTGTGTTCATGCAGGTAAAGAATATAAAGTAAATCCTGGAGATGGTGCATTCTATGGACCTAAATTGGATATCCATATCAAAGATAGCTTAGGACGTGTATGGCAATGTGGTACTGTACAGTTGGATATGAACTTGCCTGAAAGATTCGAATGTAAATATGTAGATGCGGATGGAACAAAGAAAACTCCAATTATGTTACACCGTGTAGTTTATGGATCAGTTGAACGTTTCATTGGCATCTTAATCGAACACTTTGGTGGACACTTCCCATTATGGTTAGCTCCACGTCAATTTGTTGTAATTCCAGTACACCACGAAAAACATGTAGAATACGCAAATAAAGTATGTGATGCATTAACAGCATTAGGAATGCGTGCAACAGTAGATTCTCGTAACGAAAAATTGGGTTATCGTGTTCGTGAGGCACAGCTACAAAAGGTTACTTACCAAATCGTAGTTGGTGATGGAGAGCAAGAAAACAATACAGTTACAATTCGTCAGAGTGGTAAAAAGGATAGTGTTACATTATCTTTAGATGAAGCTTTAGCTAAATTTAAAGCTGAAGTAGACAACAAAACATTGTTTGGAAAGTAAGAGTTTAGAGGTCAAAAATTGGCCTCTAAATTTTTTTGTCTTTTTTTGAAAAATTTGCTTGCAATAAGTTTTTATCCATGTTATTATAAACGGGCGTTACGGATAACGCAGGTGTTCTAAAAAAATAAGTATTCTGGAAATATTCTTGGAGAAGTACTCAAGTGGCTGAAGAGGTGCCCCTGCTAAGGGTATAGGTCGGGAAACTGGCGCGAGAGTTCAAATCTCTCCTTCTCCGCCATCTTATTTTTGGAAAATTATGGTCCAGTGGTGTAGTGGTTAACATGCCTCCCTGTCACGGAGGAGATCGTGGGTTCGAGTCCCATCTGGACCGCCATTCATGCAGATGTAGTTCAATGGTAGAACACAGCCTTGCCAAGGCTGATACGGGGGTTCAATTCCCCTCATCTGCTCCATTTAAAATTAAATATTGGTCCAGTGGTGTAGTGGTTAACATGCCTCCCTGTCACGGAGGAGATCGTGGGTTCGAGTCCCATCTGGACCGCCATTTAGAAATTTAAGTCATCTTAGGATGACTTTTTTCTTTATATTGACTATTATTTTGTTTCTTAGTTTAATAAAACTATGATTATTAATGCGAGTGGAAGAACAGATATTGTAGCATATTATATGAATTGGTTTGTGAACCGCTGGAATGAAGGATATTTTGATGTAAGAAACCCTTTTAATCCAAAACTTGTCAGTCGTATCTTTGTATCTGATGTAGATATGATTGTATTTTGTACAAAAAATCCATTGCCATTGCTTGATACAATACATTTGTTTTCTGTACCCATTCAGCTACAAGTTACCATCACAGGATACTTTAAAGATATGGAACCTCAAGTACCTGATAAAGGAGAAATCATTGCGTGTGTTCAAAAACTGTCTTCTTATCTTGGAAAAGAAAATGTATGTGTGCGATATGATCCAATCCTTTTGAATTCCAAATATAATGTTGATTATCATATTCGTGCCTTTAATAAATTATGTACAATATTAAAAGGATATGTATCTAAAGTGATTGTCTCTTTTGTGGATGATTATAAAAATGTTCGAAATAATCATTTGGATTATCATGAACCCTCTAATGAGGAATATCTTAAGTTAAAAGAAACTTTTGAAAAGAATGATATGAAGATTGTTAGTTGTATGGAAAATAAATATCAAATTGGTGATGAAAAAGATTGCTGCATCAGCATTAAATATGCCTTTGAAAGAACGGGCAAGCTTTTTAAAGAGTGGAAGGCAAGGGATTGTCATTGCGTGAATATGGTGGATGTTGGTGCTTATAATTCATGTTTACACGGATGCAAATATTGCTACGCCAATTTTGATCCCAAAAAAATTGTGTCAAACTATAAGATGCATGATGTGAACTCTAGTTTATTGATTGGACATTTGAATTTGGATGATCAAGTCAAAATACGAAGAAAATAAAATGAGTGAAGCTAGTTTATTTTGCTTCACTCATTAATTTTATATAGATTTTTGTTAGTTGCTCTTTTTCATCGTTTGTCATTTTTCTTTCGGTCGCATCATGACTTTCTAATGTTCCTTCATGTCCATCAATGACTTTTCCATTCTTTATAACCAACACTAGAGGAACATATAAGGTTAGAACACCTTCATCGTTATTTGACATATAATCTTGGATATATGGTTCAATAATCGCTTTTTGCTCATCTGTATAAAGACGATTCTTTTCTTCATCTCTTACTTTTACATATTGGATGTCGATTCCATTATCTTTTGCGACTTTCTTTAAAATGGGTTTAGCTTCTTTGCACCAAGGACAACTTGAAAATCCGAAATATAAAACACCCGATTTTTCTTGAGTGAAGTATTGAATGGCTTCATCAAAGTTAATTTCATTAAAATTTGTTTTAGTATTGTCTTTTTTGCTGCACTTTTCTTCTTCGCTTGTTACATCACAAGCTTTTTTTGAAGTCGAAGTTGTACTCTTTGTTGGTGCTTGACACGCACATAATGTAAGACTTAAAAGTATGAGTAATAATTTTTTCATGTTCCTAATATACAAATAAATTTAAAAAATGTAAATAAAAAAGCTTCGATTTCTCGAAGCTTAAAAATCTTAGTGGGGCGGCTGACGCGATTCGAACGCGCGCGTGACGGAGCCACAATCCGCTGTGTTAACCAACTTCACCACAACCGCCATGTTTGCTTAACGCTTAAATAATATACCATGTGATTCTGTACTTTGCAAGCAAAAAAGTAAAATAAATTAAAAAAAAGTGTATTTTTTTCGTATAAGAGTATATGAAGGTAAAAGAGATGGAAGTGGAACAGCGCCCACGAGAAAAAGCGCTACGCTATGGCTTAGAATCTTTGAGCGATTTAGAGTTGGTTGCCTTGATTCTTCAAAGCGGGAATAAAAATCGTTCCGTATTCGAAATTGCATCCGATGTATTGAAAGAAAGTGAAGGTTTATCAAAATTAATGTCAATGCATGCAAATACATTGATGCAGATTCAAGGAATACGAGAAGTTAAAGCTTTACAGCTTTTGGCAAGTGTGGAACTCAGTAAACGTGTCATTAGATCAAAGGTGTATCATGCCTCCATTATGAGACCTGAAGATGTGATTGAATGGTTTGAATTTGAGTATGGCTCTTTGCCACAAGAATGTTTTATTGCTCTGTATTTAGATACAAAAAGTAAACTCATTTCTCATCGTGTTTTGTTTAAGGGAACGTTGAATGAAAGTGTAGTACATCCTAGAGAAGTGTTTAAAGAGGCTTTTCTTCAAAACGCAAACTCCGTTTTGATTGCCCATAATCATCCTTCTGGCGATTGTACACCATCCAAAGCAGATTTTGAGGTAACCTATAAAATGGTTCATGTCGCAATGACAATGGGAGTGAATTTAATTGATCACATTATTGTAGGACAAAATCAATATTATTCGTTTAAAGAGCATAAATATCTCGATTGAAAGAAGGAGGGTTTGTCGCTATAATATAAGTTAGTTTGGGGGATATTATGCGCAAATTTACTCGAATTCAAAAAAGATTACTTACGACAATTGTCGTTTTATGTATACTAGCATGTGCAATGTTTGGCTTAAGACAAAACTCCATCACGAATATTGGATATAGCGTATGGACATACTTAAAATATGGATTAATTCAATATCCGCTGTCTTCAATTGGAAATGCAGTTAATGATTTTGCGAATCTTTGGCATGCTTATGATGATAATGAATATTTGTCAAAACAATTGGCAGAACAAAAGAATTATCAGACGGCATATGAAGATGAAAGAAATAAAAATAAACAACTAGAAGGGTTGCTTGAAATGAAAGGCGGATTTGGGGATGCTAAAACAATTAGTGTATCAGTTTTAGAACGTTCAAGTGATTCGTGGTTGCAGACAGTGACAATTTCAGCTGGCAAAAAACAAGGGGTAGAAAAGAATATGCTTGTGGCAACAAGTGATGGTGCCATTGGCTTGGTTGAAAGTGTTCAAACAATGACGAGCATTGTACAATTGTTGACAAGCCAGCATTTAAGTAATGATATTGCGATAAAGATGTCTTTGGAAGATGGTACAAGTGTAGAAGGTGTTTTACAATCGTATGATACAGAAAAAAAGGCATATCGAGTATCTTTATTTGACAATGATGCGATTGTCACAAAAGGGCAAAAAGTTGCGACAAGTGGTAAGGGTGGAAACTATCCGAGTGGAATTTTGATAGGTGAAGTAAAAGATGTATCTTTAAATGATGACTCTATTATTTCAACTGTCTATGTATCACCTGTATCCAATATGAAAAGTTTTGACTATTGTCTTGTGATTGGAAAAGAGGAGAGTAAATGATAAATAAGGAACGTTATTCATTTATTTTCTTAGCCATTCTAGCTATGTTAGATCAATTGATTGCTTCTTTGTTTGGCGTTGATTTTACATATTCCTCACTATCTTTAGTTAGCCATCTATGTTTTTGTGGATGTCTATTAGTCGTGGTTCATGAAAGAAGTTTAAATCGGTTTCTATATGCTTGTTTATGTGGCCTTTGTGTGGGAATGTTTTTTACTTCAGACTGGCTTGTTAAGATGCTTTTGTTTGGCTTGTTTGGCTGGGCTATTGGCTTTTTTCAAGAAGCGATGGATCAAGATCACTGGGTACAATTTGGTATTGTATTCCTAATGATGTTTGCGAGTGATTTAATTTGTTTTTTTGGCGCAAAGATCTTCGGATATCTCACAATGAGCTTTGTGAAATGGTTTATTCACGTTGAAGCTTTGACATTGATTTTTAATGGTGTGGCTATATTCGTGTTGATCTATATTATTACAGTATTCATGCGATATGCGACAATCAAAGATATTCGATTTAAGCGGATGGAGAAGTTGAAAATGCAAAATATTCGAAGGAAATGAGTCAGGGATTCGTTTCCTTCTTTTCATATATGTTAAAATAGAAGAAAAGAGGTACGCGTATGAAAAAACTATTATTATTAGATGGAAACTCCATGCTATTTCGTGCATATTATGCAACGTTATATACACATAGAATGACTACATCCAATGGCATTCCAACCAATGCGGTTTATGGCTTTGTGATGATGTTAAACAAGGCAATTGACATTATTGAACCAGATAAGATTTTAGTGGCTTGGGATGCAGGAAAACCTACGTTTAGACACAAACAATTTGAAGCGTATAAAGGAACGCGGAAACCATTGGATGAAGAATTGATTGTTCAATTTCCAATTGTTAGAGAATACTTGGATGCGGCTGGAATCAAACGTTATGAACAAGAAGGTTATGAAGCTGATGACATTATTGGAAGTATGGCCAAATGCTGCAAAGATGTTCAAACTACAATTCTGACTAGTGATCGTGATTTATTACAGTTGATTGATTCAAGTACACATGTTCTTTTGATGAAAAAGGGCCTAAGTGAAATGGATCTAATGGACGAACAAAATTTAATGGATACGTATGGAATTACTCCAAGGCAAGTTATTGATATGAAAGGATTAATGGGTGATACAGCCGATAATATTCCAGGCGTAGCCGGTGTTGGTGAAAAGACAGCCTTGCGTTTATTGAATCAATATTCCACTGTAGAAAATGTTTATGCTCATATTGATGAAGTAAAAGGAAAATTAAAAGAAAAGCTAGAAAAAGATAAAGATAATGCCTTCATGTCTTTAGAATTGGCTACTATTTATACAAAGATGGAATTGCCATTTGAATTATGCGATTGTGAGTTTACAGGAATTCAAGATAATGTGAATGCATTCTATGAAAAATATGAAATGCGATCATTGGTAAATCGTACTAAACAGACTAAAGAGGAAAAATGGCCTTTAAAAGAAGTGGACCATTTTGAATTTGAAAATATGGATGACGTTATGGTTATGCCAGTATGTACTCAAGAGCCTTATTTAGATCAAAAATTGTATGGTTTTATGATTCCAAAAGATAAAACTGTTTATTATATTTCAGTAGAAAACGCATTAGAGGATACAAACTTTAAAACATTGTTGGAAACAAAAGAAATGAGTACATGGGATACAAAGGAAATGATGCATCTATTAGATCGCTATGGATTTAAATGGAATACTTTTAGTAATGACTTACATATTGCAGGATTCTTATTGAATTCTACCGCAACAGATAGTGATGCAGTCTTAGAAGCACTTCAAATTCATCTTCCAGAATCTTTCCATGATGTATCTAAGAAGACAAAAGAGGGGCCTGCTTATAGTTTGGAAAGAGAAAAGGCGATCTATCATAGTTTGACTCAGCAACTATGTGAAAAAAAGGATAAGCTTCGTGCTTCTTTAAAAGAAGAAAATGTATTGTCTTTGTATGAAGATATTGAAATGCCATTAACACATGTCTTGTTTTCGATGGAACAAGAAGGTATTTCGATTCAAGAAAGTTTTTTAGATGAGTATGGAGCTTTATTAAACGAGAAATTGGATGCTCTTGCTCAAAAAATCTACTCACATGCAGGTATGATTTTTAATATCAATTCACCAAAACAATTGGCGAATGTCTTATTTGATGAGTTGAACTTAAGTTCAGGTGGAAAAAAACGTTCAACATCCGCAGATGTATTAGAGAAGCTTCGTGGAAAACATCCAATCATTGATGATATTCTTGAATATCGAAAAATTGCGAAGGTATCCAGTACATATATTGATGGTTTGAAAAAACATATTCGTTCGGATCAAAAGATTCATACTTCTTTTAATCAGACAATGACGCAAACTGGAAGACTTTCAAGCAGTGAACCAAACTTACAAAATATTAGTATTCGGGATGACTTAGGTAAAGAAATTCGTAAGGCGTTTGTCGCCGAAGATGGATATCACTTATTGTCTGCTGATTATTCGCAGATTGAATTAAGAATGTTGGCACATATGGCCAATGAGGATCACATGATAAAAGCGTTTAATGAAGGTTTGGATATTCATACAAAAACGGCAACTTTAATTTTTGGGTGTTCACCAGAAGAGGTAGATGAACATAAAAGAAGAATTGCCAAGACAGTTAACTTTGGCATTGTATATGGACAAACTGAATTTGGTTTATCTTCACAATTAAATATCACACGAAAAGAAGCGGGTGAATTTATGAAGATGTACTTTGAAAGTTATCCTCAGATTCACGAATATATGAATCAATTGATTGATTTCTGTAAAGAACATGGATATGTCGAAACATTATTCCACAGAAGAAGAGAGATTCCTGAAATCAACGATAAGAATTTTATGACACGAGAATTTGGTAAGCGAGCTGCCATGAATGCACCAATTCAAGGTAGTGCAGCTGATTTGATCAAGATTGCGATGTTGAAAATGGATCAAGCTTTAAAAGATGCCAATGTAAAATCAAAAATGCTTCTTCAAATCCATGATGAATTGATTTTCTTAGTGCCAGATGAAGAATTGGACTTGATGCAAAAACTTGTCAAAGAAACAATGGAAAGTGCAATGGAATTAAAGGTTCCATTAAAGGCAAGTATTAGTGTTGGAAAGTCATGGTATGAGGCAAAATAATGCCGGAAGCACCAGAAGTACAAACCGTATTAAGTACGTTGGAAACACAAATTAAAAATGTTTCAATTGAAGATGTATTGATATATTATCCTAAGATTATAGATAATGTAGAAGTAGAAACTTTTAAAAATCAATTAATTGGGCAAACATTCCATTCATTTAATCGACTTGGGAAATATTTGATTTTTGGTCTGGATGACTATGATCTAGTTGTTCACTTAAGAATGGAAGGTAAATTTTATCTTTATAATATGCTTTGTGAGAATAAACATATTCATATAGTATTTAAATTAAATAGTGGAACCTATATGTCGTATCATGATACAAGAAAATTTGGAAGAATGTATTTGTATCCTAAAAAAGAAGATATTCATGCATATCCGTGTTTTAAAAATGTTGGATATGATTATATGGATGAAAGAGTGAATGGAATGTATTTCTATACCTGTGTTCATTCGTTAAAACGAAATTTGAAATCCTGCCTGTTAGATCAATCGATTATGGCAGGTGTTGGAAATATTTATGCGGATGAGATATGTTTTGCCTCAGGATTAGATCCTAGAAGCCGTGCCTCAAAGCTTTCAAAGAAAGATTGTGAGAAAATAGTTTTTCAGACAAAGCGAATCTTGCAGGGAGCTACACGTTTTGGTGGAACAACCATCCGTTCTTATACTTCAAGTTTAGGGGTAACGGGACGTTTTCAACTCTATTTGAATGTACATGATCAAACACAATGTAAAGTGTGTCATCATGCTATTAAAAAATTAACTGTATCACAAAGGGGGACTTATCTATGTCCAAATTGTCAAAAAAGAAAGTAATAGGAATCACTGGATCTATGGGTTCAGGAAAGAGTGAGATTTCTCGATATTTAAGAAAAAAATATCCTGTTTTAGATTGTGATCAGGTCAATGCGGATTTATTAAAAAAGGGAAATTTGGGTTATCAGAAATTAAATGATTTACGTATTGTTGAATTGGATTCAAATGGACAGATCATTAAGGAAAGTTTAGCTTCATATATGTTTTCTAAGGCAGAACATAGAAAACAAGTGGAAGCCATCTTGCATCCTTTGATTTTTGAACAGATGCATAAATGGATTTATGAACAAGAGAGTTCGATTGTCTTTGTGGAAATGCCAATTTTATTTGAGATTTCTGCACAAGATCATTTTGACTCAATATGGTGCGTTGTGGCTGATTTAGATGTAGCCTTATCGCGTTTACAAACCTATCGCAATTTTACTAGGGAACAAGCTTTGGCAAGGCTTGTATCACAGATGAATCCGGAAGAGAAGATGGCAAAAAGTGATATTGTACTGCAAAATAATGGTACAGTAGAACAGTTGCATAAACAAATAGAAGAAGCATTAAAAGAGGAGAAGGTACATGGCGATTGAAGTGCGTTGCATAGAACATTTATCTGTTGAACAAAGACAATCTTTGCATTTGTTGTATGGTCCTTTGATGGGTAAAAGTTCAATTTGTCTATATGAATTTTTAGGCTCTATTCAAAATTCTGTTGAATTAGAAGACGTATATTTACTGTTGAATATAAATGCTTCACAATTTGATAAGGCACGAAATTATTTAGAGCAATATCATTTAATTGAAACCTATGTTCATGAAGATGACATGTTGATTTTATTGTATGCTCCATTATTACCAGATAAATTTTTATGTCACGATACCTATTCAAGATTGTATTTGGCAAGTGTAGGATCAAAGTGTTTTGATAAAATAAAGGCAATGCTTCATAAAGATAAGACGATTTCTTCTGTATATACCAAAGTAGAAAGTCCTTTGGATGTTTCAATTTTAGATTCGTGGAACGAATCTAAAGAGATTGCGTACGAAAAGGTGAAACCGACAATCAAACAAAAATATGATTTTGATTTTGCAACACTCTTCAAAGGGATGGATCGTGTTTTTCCGGCACGTTATCGAACTAATGAAAATTTAGATCGTATTGCACAGATGGCACAAATATATGGAATTGATGCCAAAGATATGCGTAGATACGTGCAAAGAAGTATTAATCCTTCAACACATGTATTTGATTTGGACAAATTAAAAGAGATGGTTATGCGTAATCGTAAGGTTATGGAAACAAGTAAAGATCCATATCAGATGCCACCTGTTAAATTTTTGCAGAATAAGCAAAATGGAATTCCTGTTGTGAAATCGGATCAGGCATTGATTGAACGTTTATGCACACAATTCCAGCTTTCAGTTGAAGTTGTGAATACTTTGATTGAATATACTTTGCAGCAAACACATCAACAATTTTCTAGAAATTACGTTGAAAAAGTTGCGGCAAGCTGGGTTCGTCTGGGCGTGGATTCTAGGAAGAAAGCATTGGAAATTATCAACCAAGCGCCAACAGAAAATAAAAGAGAGAAAAAAGAAGAAAAGGTTGTACTTGATGAGAAGTTCTATACGCAAAAGGAAGAAAAATCAGATACGCAAATCCAACAGGAGATGTTAGAACTTCAAAAGATGTTGAAAGAAGGTAAGTTGTAGTGAATTTAAATATTAAACTTTCAGAAGAGCAGATGATGGAAAGACAACAGAATATTGCTCGTTTAAAAGAAAATGAATGGATTCAAATATTTCTTGAACAGAATCATTTAGATGCATCTTTTGTAGAAGAAAATAGTGGCGTTTTGTTGCAGTGGATCAAGAGTGTGAGCGCATGTAGAAACTGTAAGGGATTGGATTATTGTGTACAGAAGATTCGTGGGAAGGCTACAAAATTAAAAATTGACGATTCTGGTTTCTTGAATGAATATTACGCTTCTTGTCAGTATGAACAAAAAAGAGATCAACAATTGGCTCATCAAAGTAAATTTCGCTTTTCTCATATGTCTTTAAATGATTATTTAATCGATCTAAATGATGCTTGCTTTTTAAGTGCTGCCAAAGAAAAAGATTATATGGCAGCTTATACCCAAAGTGTGAGTAGCATACCGCTAAATCAAGGTGTGTATTTATATGGAAATCCAGGGACTGGAAAGTCTTATTTAATGAAGGGAATCTGTAATTACTATGCGAAAAATAATAAGAGTGTTTCTTTTGTACAGGTTCCATTATTGATTCAGGAATTGAAACAGTTTATGACAGATAATGATTATCGTCAAAGAGTGATGAACCATTTACGCTACAGTGATGTTTTGGTTTTAGATGATATTGGAGCTGAAAGTATTACGCAATGGACGCGAGATGAAATCTTACTTCCTGTTTTAGATGAGCGTATGAATAAAGGAATGAAAACATACTTTACATCAAATTATTCAATGGAAGAATTAGAACAGCAGTATCGTCTTGTGAATAAACCGAATAATACAATTGCGAGTCTAAGAATTCTAGAAAGAATTCGTACTTTGTCCAAACCTGTTGAATTATCCGGAAAATCACGTCGTTAGTTAATAATTTCACTTTTCAAATTGGGCGTTATGGAGTAGAATAGTTATGACAGAAATGTTTAAAGGAGGAATAGAGTAATGTTAGTATCTGCTACTGAAATGATCAACAAAGCTCACGAAGGGCACTATGCGATTGGTGCTTTCAACATCAATAACTTGGAATGGACAAAAGCTATCTTAGCTGCTGCTGAAGAAGCTAAATCACCAGTTATGTTAGGAGTATCTGAAGGTGCTGCTAAATACATGTGTGGTTTCAAAACAGTTGCTGCTATGGTAAAAGAAATCCACGATGCAATGGGAATTACAGTTCCTGTAGCTTTACACTTGGACCACGGTTCATATGAAGGTGCAAAAGCTGCTATCGAAGCAGGATTTACTTCTGTAATGTTCGATGGTTCTCATTATGCATTCGAAGAAAACTTAGAAAAATCAAAAGAAATGATCGCCTTAGCACACTCAAAAGGATTATCAATTGAATGTGAAGTTGGTGGAATCGGTGGAGAAGAAGACGGTGTAGTATCTGCTGGTGAATTAGCTGACCCTGAAGAATGTAAAACTATCGCTGACTTAGGTGTAGACTTCTTAGCAGCTGGTATCGGAAATATCCACGGTAAATATCCTGCAAACTGGGCTGGATTAAACTTTGATCGTTTAGGAGAAATCCAAAACGCAACAAACGGAAAACCATTAGTATTACACGGTGGTTCAGGAATTCCTCGTGAACAAGTTCAAAAAGCTATCACATTAGGTGTTTCTAAAGTTAACGTTAATACTGAATGTCAGTTAGTATTTGCTGAAGCAACTCGTAAATACATCGAAGCTGGAAAAGACCAAGAAGGAAAAGGATACGATCCACGTAAATTATTAAAACCAGGTGCTGATGCAATCACAGCATTATGTAAAGAAATGATGGAAAACTTCTTTGGTTCTGCTGGAAAAGCTGAATAATTAAAGTTTTTAAATAAAGCAGGTTTTAAGCCTGCTTTTTGCATAATTTGGAGGGGAAATATATGAAGTCAGTTGAAATTAATGATTTATTGTCTTATCACTTTTATGGAAATTTAAAAGTGAAAGATGGAGTAAAAGTTTTTGTTGATGGAGTAGCAGCAGAAAAGGAAAATGCTTATGAATATACTTTAAAATGCGTAAAGGACGATAAAGTATATGATTTAACTTCTTATGGAAAAGAAGCAGGGTTTTATATCGAAAATGAAAATTCGATTCTATTCTGTGGAAATCGTAAGAATATTGAAAAATCTACATCTTTATATCGTTTGGCATTGAATGGTGGAGAAGCCAAAGAAATTGCTCGCTTTGATAAACCAGGAATGAATGTTTTGGGATATTTAAACGAGAATACTTTGGTTTTGATGACGAAAGAAAAACTTGTTGAAGAAGAAAGTGATTATGAAGTGTTTGATGAGATTCCTTTCTATATGAATGGTCAGGGAATCACCAATAAACATCGTACGCATTTATATACATATAATTTAGACACAAAAGAACTTGTTTGCGTTACAGAAGGTACTTTTGATGTGTCAAACGCAAAGATTCATGATGGTGCTTTGTATTATACAGGACAAAATTGGACAAGAAAACAAGCTTTATATGAAAATCTTTATAAATATGATGGTTCTGTAAGTACAGTTGTAGATGCTAAGGAAAGAAGTATTCAAAGTTTTGATTTTGTGGATGGTAAATTGGTTCTTATCGCAAGCACACATGAAAAATATGGCTTGAATGAGAATCCAAAATTCTTTGATCAAGACTTTAATTTAATTGCTGATTGGCAAGAATGTGTTGGAAACAGTGTAGGTACAGATTGTGCTTTAGTTGCAGGTAATGCGACTCTAGTAAATAAAGATGCGTTATATTTTGTTTCTACGATCTATGATCACAATAATTTGTATAAATTAGAAAATGGAAATATTGAACTTGTATTTGAATGGCCAGGAACAATTCAATCTTTCGCATTTGAAGATGACACATTATATTTTATTGGAGCTGATGTGGCAAGTCTTCAACAATTGTATAAAGTTGTAGATGGTAAAGCCGTTCAATTATCTGATTTTAATAAAATGGAAGATACATATGTGGCAAATCCTGTAGAAGTTAATTTTGGTGAAAATTTAACAGGATGGGTATTATTGCCTAAAGATTATGATGGAACAAAAAAATATCCGGCTATTTTAGATATTCATGGTGGACCTAAAACAGTATATGGAAAAGTGTTCTATCATGAAATGCAAGTATGGGCAAGTAAAGGATACTTTGTATTCTTCTGTAATATTCATGGTTCTGATGGACGTGGCAATGAGTTTATGGACATTCGTGGAAAATATGGAACGATTGATTATGATGAATTGATGCAGTTTACAGATAAAGTCTTAGAAACATATCCTCAAATTGATTCAAGCAGAGTTGGTGTAACTGGTGGAAGCTATGGTGGATTTATGACAAACTGGATCATTGGTCATACGGATCGTTTTGCGTGTGCTGCTAGTCAAAGAAGTATTGCCAACTGGATCTCATTCTCTCAGACAAGTGATATTGGGCCATACTTTGCACAAGATCAACAATCTGCTACATATGATGAAAATCCAGAAAAATTGTGGTGGCATTCACCATTGAAATATGCACGTAATGTGAAAACACCAACATTATTTATTCACTCTGATGAGGATTATCGTTGTCCACTTTGTGAAGGCCTACAAATGTTGAATGCTTTATTAGATCAGAATATTGAAGCTCGCATGTGCTTGTTCCATGGTGAAAATCATGATTTATCACGTACGGGACTTCCTCAACATCGTTTGCGTCGTTTAAATGAAATCACAAATTGGATGGAAAAACATTTAAAATAGATGGCTTTTGGAATTTACAATATTTTTCTAGATTATCCGGATTGAATAGGCTATAATAGATAGGCATTACCTTGAAATGGGGGAAAATGAATGGAAAAAGTCATTAAAATTGAAGGTGGACATGATTTAAATGGAACAGTACGTATTAGTGGTTCAAAGAATGCGACTGTGGCTTTAATTCCAGCATGTGTTTTAGGGAATGAGCCGGTTACAATTTATGGTGTACCTAATATTTCAGATGTACAGTCTTTGATCGTTTTATTAAATGAACTTGGTGTTTATGTTGAAAAACGAGATGAAGAAACATTATATATAGATCCTACTCATATGGAAAATATTCCTATGGTATCTAAAGCTGTTTCTAAATTAAGAGCAAGCTACTATTTTATGGGAGCTTTGTTAGGAAAATTTGGGCATGCAGAAATTAAGATGCCTGGTGGATGTTACTTAGGTCCAAGACCTATTGATTTGCACTTAAAAGGGTTTGAGGCTTTGGGTGCAAATATTCAATATGAAAATGGATGTTATATATTGGATGCGAAAGAATTAAAAGGAACAAATATTTTCTTAGATATTTCGAGTGTAGGAGCTACAATCAACATTATGATGGCAGCTGTTTACGCAAAAGGTAGAACGGTTATTGAAAATGCCGCACGTGAGCCTGAAATTATCGATATCGCAACATTATTAAATAAAATGGGTGCTAGAATTCATGGCATGGGGACAAGTACTCTTGTGATTGATGGTGTTGAATATTTAAAGGGCTGTATTCATGAAATCATTCCAGATCGTATTGAAGCAGCAACTTATGTGATTATGGCAGCCGCTATGGCCAATGACATGCGCATCGAAAATATTATTCCTCAACACTTGGAAGCCATTGTTATGAAACTTCAAGAAGTGGGAATCAATATGGAAGTTGGTTCGGATTTTATTCATGTATTAAAAACAGATAAACCTTTAAAACGTACAGAAATTTTGACAAAACCATATCCAGGCTTTGCCACAGATGTTCAACAACCATTTACTGTATTATTAACACAATGTGAAGGCCAATCTGTAGTAACAGAAACAATTTATACAGAACGTTTCAAACATTGTGCAGAGTTAAATAAGATGGGTGCTGACATTGATGTACACACACCAAGTGCGTTTATCAACGGAAAGACAAAGTTACATGGTTCTAAAGTAACTGCAACAGATCTTCGTTGTGGTGCTGGACTTGTCATCGCAGCTTTAATGGCTGATGGTGTGACAGAAATCCATGATATTTATCACATTGATCGTGGTTATGATAACTTGGACGGAAAGTTAGCTCATTTAGGAGCCAAAATGTGGCGTGAAGAGGTAGAAGATTAAAAGGTGTATGGTGACATACATCTTTTTTCTTTGTATAATCATCTTATGAACATGATGGAAATAACGGCGCAGATGCGCGAAAATAAAAAAATAGAATTCAAAGATCAATTAAAAATTGTCGTTTTATTATCTGTACCTGCAATATTAGAACAATTAGTTGGAACGGCCATGAGTTATATTGATACAGCTATGGTTGGGTCACTAGGTTATAAGGCTACGGCAGCCATTGGTGTGGTTGCCAGTACAACATGGCTTTTTGGAGGAATTTGTGCAGCTGCGGTATTAGGCTTTTCAGTGCAGGTAGCTCAATATTTAGGGGCTGGTAAAAATAAATTGGCTAGACAGGTAGTATGTCAGTCGATTCTCTTTAATATTATCTTTGGTTTATGTATGGCATTGGTTGTGGTAACATCCAGTTTTTATTTGCCAAAATTATTGGGGGCAGCCCCATCAATTTGTAGAGATGCCACTTTATATTTGGCTATAGTAGGTGCTTTTATTCCATTTAATATGATGGCGATGTTACATTCAGGAATGTTAAGATGTTCAGGGAATGCCGTGCTTCCAAGTCTTATGAATATTTCAATGTGTGTATTTGATGTTATTTTTAACTATTTCTTTATTTATATACTAAATTTAGGCGTTGCCGGAGCTGCACTAGGAACGGGAATGGCGCAGTTGATTGTAGGCTTTATATTAATGTATATTGCAGTCAAAAAGGAAAAATCATTACGACTTCTAGGTGATGAATCGTGGAAATTTGATAAAGATATCTTGAAGAATGTAGTGAATCTTTCAATTCCAGCAGGTCTTGAAAGAGTGACACTATCTTTAGCTCAAGTTGTGATGACGGGTGTCGTTTCAGGGATGGGTGCAATCAGTGTAGCTATTAATTATGTGGCTGTTTCAGCAGAAGGATTATGTTATTTGCCAGCTTATGGAATTGGTGGTGCTGCAACTACATTGGTTGGACAAAGTATTGGAGCCAATCGAAAGGATATGGCAAAACGATTTGCGTATTTAACAACCTTATTATCTTTTGTTCTAGTGATATTTATGAGTGTTATCATGTTTGTGCTTGCACCATTTTTGGCTTCAACACTAACGAATAGTCAAGAAGTTATTGATGGAGCTAGTGAGTGCTTAAGAATTGTTTCTTTTTCTGAACCATTATTTGCGATTAGTATTGTAGTAATGGGGGCATTACGTGGTGCTGGAGATAGTAAACGTCCTTTTGTCTTAAATGCTTTGAGTATGTGGGGAATGCGTGTTTTACCAATTATTATTTTCACAAAACGATATGGTGTTATTGGTGTATGGGCCACAATGACTTTCGAGCTGGTATTTAGGGGTATTATATTCTTTATTCGTATGGTTCGAGGTAAGTGGTTAGATCAAAATTCAGTTAAATAAAAAAATTGAGTGGAATTTCCACTCATTCTCTTATTCACCAGGATTTGATTTTAATACTTTACCTGTATTAAATAATTCAGCGGCTCTTTTAGCAGCTTCTAAACGATCTTCTTCGTTTTTATAATCAACATGAACTGTATAGCAGCCACAATCCATGCATTGTGCATAGAATCCGTTTCCTTCTTCTTCTAGAATCGAACCACCTTCACATAGAGGGCATTCGTGTAAATCAACTAATTCATCAATGTTTTGCATAAGAATCCTTCCTTCTTTTATTCTTATCCATTGTACAATCAAATGCTAAGAAAGTTAAGAGAAATTTAAGATTTAATAAAGGAATGAAATGATATAATACATCGGTAACAATAAGGGGATGTTATTATGGATCAAAAGGATCGTGTATTTACACCTGCATTTGTTGCGAATTTATTTTTGATTGCAGGAACTGTTTTCTTGCTTTTAAAGGGGAAAATAAACGCATATGTAGGAGTAGATGGTTTAAAGCATGAAGGGATGGCTTTGGCACTCATTGGATTTAGTTTCATGGTTGTCGGAATGTGCATATGGATTGTAATATGGATTAGTCGCAGGATGAATAAATGAATTCATCCTTTTTCTTGTGATAATTTCATTTTCTTAATACAATAATAGTATGAAGAATAAGAAAAAGAATCATTTCTCAAAAATAATACGTTTTCTAATGACGGCTTTAACCAGTCTTTTGATTGTACTGATTTTAATCATCATTTTGATGGTATCACGCATTCAAGGGACGGCTCGTGTTGTCAATTATGCAGGATTAGTACGTGGAAAAACACAGCAAATTATTAAATTGGAAGATGCAGGAATGCCGCAAGATGAAATGATTGCGGATGTGGAAGGCTATATAAAAGGACTTCGTTTTGGTAGTGAAGAACTAGATTTAGTATCTTTAGATGATAAGGCTTTTCAGGCAAAGATGGAAGAATTAGATGCGTATTTTGATACTTTAAAACAAGAAATTGATCTTGTTCGACAAGTTGGATATGAGAATACGAATATTATTCAAAAGAGTGAAACTTTCTTTTCTCTATGTGATGTGGCCACAGGGCTTGCAGAAACATATGCACAAAGAATCGCAACACGCTTAGGACAATTTGAAGCGTTGACAATCATTGATATTGTAATTCTCATCTTTATGATTTTGTATGAGCTTATCAAGGCTTTGCGTTATGCCAAAGTGAATCGTGAGTTAAAGACCAAAGTTTATTTAGATGAAGCAACGGGATTGCCAAATAAAAATAAGTGCGAAGAGATTTTAACTTTAGAAGCTGAACAAAATATGGCAATCTGTGTTTTTGATTTAAATAATCTTAGAATCATCAACAATCAACAAGGACACGAAAGAGGTGATTTATATATCAATTCGTTTGCGAAAAGTCTTCGTAAAGGTGTGGATGAAAATCAATTTGTAGGTCGCTGTGGCGGTGATGAATTCATTGCCTTCTTTAAAAATGTGACAAAGGAAGATGTAAAAAGAAATTTAGAAAATATCAAAAAAGAATGTGCTAAATGTTCAGAAATTCCATTAAGTTATGCGGTTGGTTTTGCGTATTCAAATGATTTTTCAATATTAACAATGCGTGAATTGTTTTGTCAGGCGGATAAAAATATGTATATTGATAAAAACCAGGCAAAAATCAATGAAGCTACAGAAAAACGTGATTTGATTCTTCGTGTTATACAACAATTAAAAGATAAAGGGTATAATTTTTCGGATTGTATTTATTGTGATGCCAAAATCGATGCATATTTTACTTTACGGGCTAGCTATTCCTTTTTCTTAGCAGAAGATGGCATCTACTCGGGAGCAGTTGAGCAAATTCTAAATGAATTGTTTGAAGAGAATAAGAAGGAAGAGTATCGTCATGTGTTGCAGCTGGACTATTTAAATGAGTGTCTCACAAAGGAAAATCCTGTATTAGAAATTTCATATTGTCATCAAATTAAGCGTACAAAATTAAAAGGGAAAATTATAGCCGTTTATTTAGACAGCGATGAAAAGAATCATCTGCATCATTTTGCGTTAGGTTTTAAAATTTATTATGACACAATTGAAATGGATGAGAAGCAACAATTGATGCGTTATTATGATCAGTTGAAACAATCTATTTTAGAAAACGATCATTATATTGAAGCTTTGATGGCAATGGCACAATCAATTTTCTCGGTGAATTTAACGCAGAATCAAATCGATGGTATTTACGACAATTATATGTGTGCAGATAAAAAACCAAATTTACCATGTGATTATAATGCATATGTTAAACAATTAAAAGCGAATGTGTTAGAGGATTGTTTGGGAAGCTTTAGCGTTGTTGAATCGAGTCAAAGCCTTTTAAATCGATATAGAGCAGGGGATAAACATGTTACGGTTGAATATCAGATTCAAATACCACATCAAGGTGTGATTTGGATTCAAGAAATGATATTGATGAGTGAAGATGTTATTTATGATATAGATATTCAAAAGGAACGTAATATAGTACGTGCTATTATTTTGTTCAGAAATACATCGGCATTTCATGAGAAAGAAGATAGAGAAAAGAAAAAGTTACAATTAGCATATCAAAAAGTAGATTTAGAAAGTAAAGCTAAAACTGATTTTATAAATCGTATGAGCCATGATATTCGTACGCCAATCAATGGTATTTTAGGTATGATGCAGATTATACGTAAAAACTGGGGTGATATGGATAAGTTGGATGATTCTTTAAATAAGATGGAAGTTTTGACAAAACACTTAAATGAATTGGTTGAAGATGTTTTGAATATGTCTAAATTAGAATCAGATCATATGGAGATTGTGAATGAGCCATTTGATTTAAATTATATGGTTGAAGAATTGAATAGTTTGATTGATGCCCAAGTATCCCTTCAAAATATTACATATCACAAGCATATGGAGAATGTAGTCCATACGCATTTAATTGGAGATGCATTACAACTTAGAAGAATTCTCGGAAACTTATTAACGAATGCCATTAAGTACAATAAGTCAAATGGCACGATTGATACGTATGTCAGAGAAATATCGAGTGACGATTCAAAAGTTACATTTGAATTTGAAATCAAAGATACGGGAATTGGTATGAGTGAAGATTATATTGGAAATCACTTGTTTACGCCATTTTCACAAGCTAAACAAGATGCCAGAACAAGATATGAAGGAACTGGTTTAGGTATGTCGATTGTGAAAGGTTTAGTGGATAAGCTTGGCGGAAGTATTGAAGTCAAAAGTGAAGTGGGTGTAGGTACACAAATTAAGGTCATTCTTTCTTATCAATTGGATACATCCAATACTGCAAAACAAGATACTTCAAAATTGGATTTAAAGGATAAAAGAATTCTTTTAGTAGAAGATAATGAAATCAATATGGAAGTGGCAGAGTTTTATTTAAATGCCGTACATGCCAATGTAGATAAGGCATGGAATGGATTAGAAGCAGTTGAAAAAGTTAAGGAACAACCAAATAAGTATTCTTTGATTTTGATGGATATTATGATGCCAAAAATGAATGGGGATGAAGCTGCTAAATGCATTCGTAAAATCAATCCATCCATTCCAATTGTCGCCATGAGTGCACAATCAGAATATAGTGTGAATCAAACGATTATGAATGATTCGATCTCAAAACCAATTGATGAACAAAAGCTTAATCATATATTAAGTAAATATGTTGCATAGATAAAGACTTGATTTGAATTCAAGTCTTTTCTAGTATATGCAACTGTAAATTGATAAATTGACAAGCCAGGTTGGTGGAATGTAATCGCAAATTTTAGTAAACTTTGGCTAAGGAGGAAGAACTATGATTCTAGCTAATAAAATAATTGAAGAAAGAAAAAAGAATGGATGGACACAAGAAGATCTTGCACAAAAACTAAGTGTATCCAGACAATCGGTTTCAAAATGGGAAAGTGCAGGAGCTATTCCAGATTTAAAAAAGATTATTCAGTTAGCTGACTTATTTGGAGTGAGCACAGATTACTTGTTAAAAGATGAAGTTGAAAAAGAAAATACAGAGACAATATGCGATACAGATTGTGAATTACATCGTGTGAGTATGGAAGAAGCGAATGCATATATGGATGAAAAGAAAAAAGCAGCACCTATGCTTGCGAATGCGACAACATTATGTATCCTAAGTCCAATTCCTTTATTTCTAGTTTCAACTTTCAATAATGGCTTAGCCATTGGAATTGCATGTGCCATATTATTAGGTATGGTTGCACTTGCAGTATTTATCTTCATTAAAATAGGAATTAAATTGAGTCCTTTACAATTTTTAGAACAAGAACCCTTTGAAACAGAATATGGCGTAACAGGACTTGCCAAAGAAAAGAATCAAAGCTATCAAGAACATTATTCCTTTTCGTTAGCTTGTGGTGTTGTTCTATGTATTTTGTCTGTAATTCCGTTGATTATTGCAGGTTGCATGGAAGCATCTGATTATGTGTGTACATTATGTTTAGCTATATTATTAATTTTGGTTTCCGTTGGTGTGAATATTCTAATTCGTGTTTCCACAATAAAAAGTAGCTATGATACATTGCTGCAAGAAGGTGATTATACGAAAAAAGAAAAGCGTGCAAAGAAGAAAACTGAAACATTCACAGGTGCATATTGGTGTCTTGTAACAGCTGTTTATCTTGGTTGGAGCTTATGGACAAAACAATGGGATATCACCTATATGATTTGGCCTGTTGCTGCCGTCTTATATGCAGCCATGCATGGAATTATAAAAACGATCATGAAATTAGATAAATAAAAAGATTGTACGTTACTTGTACAATCTTTTTCAGTCGTCCATTTTAGATACTTTATTAAAAATTAGGTATCCAATCACAAACATGATGGAGAGAGCGGCAACACCTAAGTTTTGTTTACCCGTAATCTGTGTTACAACACCAATCAACATAGTTCCTAAAAAGCTAGCGCCTTTACCGCAGATATCAAATAGTCCGAAGTATTCACCACTGGCATTTTCTGGAATGATTTTTGCGAAGTATGATCTAGATAAAGCTTGAATACCACCTTGGAAACATCCAACCGCAACCGCTAATATCCAGAATTCCCATTGTTTATCCAATTGTACGGCAAATAAAGCAATTAAGAAGTATGCGATGATCGCAACCTTAATCAATGAAGCCGTATCTTTTGTTTTGGATAATACAGCGAATGTTAAACTTGCAGGGAAGGCAACAATTTGAGTCAATAATAAAGCCAATAGAAGACCAGTTGTATTTAATCCTAAACTTGTTCCGTAGGCGGTAGCCATATCAATAATTGTATAAACACCATCAATGTAGAAGAAGAATGCGAATAAGAATAAGAAGACTTTCTTTTGTTCTTTTGCCTTTATTAAAGTGTCTTTTAAACGAGCAAACGTATCTAATACAGGATGTGCTTCTGGTTCAATATAGAATTTTTGTTTGTAGCTTTTTACTAAAGGAAGTGTAAATGCTATCCACCATACAGCATTTAAGATGAATGCAATCATCATGGCTGTCTTTAATGTCATTCCCATTTTGTCATACATTAATACGAAGACTAAACTAATAATAAATGGAACAACACTAGCGATATAACCCCATGCATATCCTTTTGAACTTACGGCATCCATTCTTTCTTCTGTAGTAATGTCTGTAAGCATTGAATCATATACGATCAAAGATAAAGAATAGGCAACTTTGGCAGCAATAAATAGGACTAGAAATGCAAACCAAGAAGTTGGAATCCAAAAACAAGCTAATGCTAGTGCACCTAGCATTGCACAAGTTAAGAAGATTTTTTTCTTGTGATCTTTATAGTCAGCCAGTGTTCCAAGAATTGGACCAGCAAGTGCAACAATTAATGTTGAAAGACTTGCTGCATAGCTCCAATAACTTAGGTAGTTGTGTTCGGCTACCCCTTGCGAGCTTGAAAGATAATTAAAATAGATAGGAAGAATTGTCGCGACTAATAAAATAAAGGCAGAGTTTCCCATGTCGTAACAAATCCACTTGAATTCAAGTTTTGTTAATTTGTTTTTCATTTGATTTACCAACTTTCCAAAAATAATTATAACAATCCCATGTATTGAACATGTTAACTATTCGTTAATTTAATGATATATGTTTTGTCATGAATAATCTACAACAAAGTGAACATATTTTGTAAGTTGTCGTTATTTTCATTTGAATACATGAAAATAAATGAAAAATGGGTATAATAATACTAATAATAAAAGAAAATGGAGGAGATTATGGGTTATCGTATAGGATTCGACATTGGAAGTACAACAATCAAAGCGGTTGTTTTAGATGAAAATAACCAAATCTGTTATAAAAGTTATGAAAGGCACAAGGCGCAAGTGCGTCAAAAAGCTTTAGATAAATTAGTAGAATTAAAGAAATATACAAAAGAACCATTTAAATTCGCAATCAGCGGATCAGGGGCTTTAGGATTAAGCGAACAAGGAGAATTGCCTTTTGTTCAAGAAGTATTTGCGAGTGCGACTGGAGTTAGTAAATTATACCCGGAAACAGATTGTGCTATTGAACTTGGTGGAGAAGATGCGAAAATTCTTTTCTTTCAAGGAAGCGTAGAACAAAGAATGAATTCAACTTGTGCTGGGGGTACAGGAGCTTTTATTGATCAAATGGCCACCTTATTAAATATGTCTTTGGAAGAAATGAATGAAGCCAGTTTAAACTATCATCGTTTATATCCCATCGCATCTCGCTGTGGTGTGTTTGCGAAAACAGATATTCAGCCATTGATCAATCAGGGTGTGGATAAATGCGATTTATGTGCCAGTATTTTCCAGGCGGTAGTAGATCAAACCATTACTTCACTAGCACAGGGAAGAAAAATTGAAGGAAACATTCTGTTTTTAGGCGGACCACTTTACTTTATGAGTGGATTAAGAAATCGATTTGTTGAAACTTTAAAATTAAGTGATGTACAAGTGAATTGTCCTGACACAGCCATTAACTTTGTGGCTTTAGGAACTGCCATTTGTGCAGATCAAGAATATACATATGATGAATTGTATAAGGTTTTAGAAGATTTGGTGCATGCACCGGCTAAATTAACTGAATCAAAACCTTTGTTTGAAAGTGAAGAAGACTATCAAAAATTTATTGAACGTCATAAATCACATGATGCGAAGTATGCAGATTTAAAAAATTATGCAGGTAAAGCTTATTTAGGAATTGATTCGGGTTCAACGACCACAAAACTCGTTTTACTCGATGAAAATGATGCAATTCTATATGATTCTTATACATCAAATAAGGGAAATCCATTAGATGTTGTATTAGGGGATTTAAAGAAAATTTATGAAACAAATCCAAATATTAAAATCTATGGATCCTACGCGACAGGTTATGGCGAAGAATTAATGCGTCATGCTTTCCATTTGGATGGTGGAATCGTTGAAACAATGGCGCACTATACAGCTGCTCGATCTTTCAATCCAGAAGTAGACTACATTCTAGATATTGGTGGGCAGGATATTAAGTGTTTTAAAATTCGTGATGGACACATTGATGATATTGTATTGAATGAAGCTTGTTCAAGTGGATGTGGTTCATTTATTGAAACGTTCGCAAAATCGTTGGGATATGATGCAAAAGAATTTGCGACACTTGGATTAAAATCGAAACACCCTGTTGATTTAGGAACTCGTTGTACAGTGTTTATGAATTCAGGGGTTAAACAAGCCCAAAAGAATGGGGCAAGTATTGAAGATATTTCGGCTGGACTTTGTAAATCTGTTGTAAAGAATGCGTTATATAAAGTTATTCGTGCAAAAAATAAGGACGATCTTGGAAAGCATATCGTTGTGCAAGGTGGAACTTTCCAAAATGATTCTGTACTTCGTTGTTTTGAACAAGAACTTAGACTTGAAGTCATTCGACCAAGCATTGCACCTTTAATGGGTGCTTATGGAGCAGCTTTATATGCGAAAAAATTACATCGAACAAGAAGCAATATTTTGAATTATGAACAACTAGTTAAATTTACGCATGAATCACAATCTGTTGCTTGCCAAGGCTGCAACAACCATTGTTCATTGACAATTAATACATTCAATGATGGAACACGCTTAGTTGCAGGAAACAAATGTGAAAAAATGGCGCACAATTTAGATATAAAAAAGGAAGAATTACCAGACTTATACAAAATCAAAACGGACATGTTGAATGCGCAAAAGAAAAAATTTAAACATGATAAAAAAATTGGTATGCCTTTAGTTTTAAATAACTATGATTTATTGCCTTTCTGGACGCGTTTCTTTGATAGTTTAGGCTACGAAATTGTGTGGTCAACACCTAGTACTAAAGAAATGTATCATTCAGGACAACAAAGTATTCCTAGTGATACGGCATGTTTTCCTGCTAAAGTTGTGCACGGACATATTCAACAATTGATTGATAAAGGTGTGGATGTAATTTTCTATCCATGTATGACCTATAATATAGATGAACATCAATCGGATAACCATTATAATTGTCCATTGGTTGCCTACTATCCAGAAGTGATTGCGGCCAATATGGATCTTGATAAGACAAAAATTGTATATCCATTCATTAATTTTGATCATGATGCGACTTTTGCAAAGGCCATTCGTATGCATTTTGAAAAGGTGGGTATTCATTTTAGTGAAAAAGATATTATTATTGCGAAAAATGCAGCTACAAATGAGTATGAAGCATTCCATGAACAATTAGTAAAGGAACATCAAAAAGCTGTAGCGTATGCACGCGAAAACAACCATCCAATTATTGTGCTTTGTGGACGCCCATATCATTTAGATCCACTGATTAATCATCAAATGAATCAGTTGTTAACACAACTTGGCTTTGTGGTTGTTAGTGAGGAAAGTGTCCCTCGTCAAAAGAATCATAAAGTGAATGTTTTAAATCAATGGACGTATCATGCAAGACTTTATCAAGCAGCACATTATGTAGTTGAGAATAAAGATATGAACTTAATTCAACTTGTAAGTTTTGGCTGCGGTATTGATGCCATTACAAGTGATGAGGTTCGAGATATATTAAAGGATGGAAATAAATTTTATACTCAAATCAAAATTGATGAAATTGATAATTTAGGTGCGGCAAAAATTCGTTTGCGTTCGTTGAAAGAGGCGATTGGCCAAAAGAAAGGAGTATAAAATTGAGTTTAGAATATACATTATTTAATTCAGATATGAAGAAGGATTATACGATTTTAGTTCCTTCTATGCTTCCTATTCACTTTCGCTTATTGACACCTGTCTTTGCGAAAAGCGGATATAAATTAGAAGTTTTGACAAATGAAGGGGAGCAAGTACGTGAAGAAGGTTTAGCACATGTGCATAATGATACTTGTTATCCAGCGTTGTTGGTTATTGGACAGATGATTGATGCGTTAAAAAGCGGAAAATATGATATGGATCATGTAGCCTGTGCTATTACACAAACGGCAGGAGGATGTCGTGCAAGTAATTATCTTTCTTTATTGAGAAAAGCTTTGGCTATGGAAGGATGGCAACACATTCCTTGTTTATCTGCCAATGCGAATGGTCTAGAAAAAGGTAGTAGCGTTGAATTTACAATGCCTTTGATTCTTCGCATTCTTAATGGAGCTTTATATGGTGATGCTTTAATGTGGTTAAGCAATCAGGTGAAGCCTTATGAACTTGAAAAAGGAGCTACAGATAAGGCGGTAAATCAGTTTATTGATGAATTGATTCCGATGTTTGAACATGGATCTTATAAACAATCAAAGCGTATTTATAAAAAGATGTTGGAAATGTTTAAGGCGATTCCACAAGATCGTACTCAGATAAAGATTCGTATTGGAATTGTTGGGGAAATTTATATGAAATATTCTCCATTAGGGAATCAACACTTAGAAGATTATTTAATTGAAGAAGGCTTTGAACCAGTACTTTCTGGTGTTATGGATTTTGCGCTATATTGTGTAGAAAATTCAATTATTGATTATGAATATTATCATATGCACGAAAAAAATCACTATATATACAATATAGTAAAAGATGTGATTATGCGTATGCAGAAAACATTTAGAGATATAGTAAAAAAAGATGGAACTTTTATTGCACCAGACGATTTTAGTGAAGTCATTGGTAACGGAAAAGCATTTATTAATCCAGGTGTAAAAATGGGTGAAGGTTGGCTTTTAACAGGTGAAGTTGTTTCACTTATTAAATCTGGCGTCACTAATGTGATTAGTGTACAGCCATTCGGTTGTCTGCCAAATCATATCGTTGCCAAAGGTATGGTTCGTAAGATTAAGGATGAATATCCGAAAGCGAATATTGTTGCGATTGATTATGATCCTAGCGCATCAAAGGTAAATCAGGAAAATCGTATTCGATTGATGTTGGCAAATGCCAAGTTAAGTGAAGAAATGAAGGCAAGTATATGATGGAATTTGTATATGCCTATGCTTACTTTGTTTTGTACGCCTTTTTAGGTTGGGTTTGTGAAGATTTATATTGTGGAATTCCCGCAAAGAAATTTATTAACCGAGGCTTCTTTTATGGTCCGTATTGCCCAATCTATGGAGTAGGTGCTTTACTGGTTTTATATCCTTTATTGTTTGTGAAAGATTATCCTATACTTGTGTTTGTTTTGGGTGTCATTATTACGAGTGCTTTGGAATATATTACAAGTTGGGTAATGGATATTTTATTTAAAACAAGATGGTGGGATTATTCGGAAAGATTTATGAATATTAACGGGCGCGTATGTTTGTTGAATTCCACTTTATTTGGCATTATGTCTATTGTGGTGGTTTATATCATTCATCCTGTAATTCAAGATATCGTAATGGATATTCCTTTTACGGCATTGATGAGTTTTTTATCGGCTTTTACAATTGGATTTGGTATTGACTGTGTATTTACTGTACTTGCCTTACTTCGTCGCAAACAAGTATTCCAGAAAGTGCAAGTTCAAATGGAAGCTTTCAAAAAGGATTTCGAAGCCGAAAGTCAATTGCGTGTTCAAGAAGCGCAAGAAGCTTTCCAAGAATGGATGTTGTCTCGTCCTGATTTATCCGAACGTATAGAAGAATTTCAAAGCAGTTTGGACAATTTCTCTTTAGAAGCAAAAAAACATATTTCAAAAGCTTTCCCAGAACGTCGTATTTCTACAGAAATTCGTAATATTGTAGCGGATGGTAAATTAGCACTTGAAAGAAGACGATTAAATGTGAATAAGCAAGCTGAATATTGCGAATTAACAAATATGGTTATGATTCAGGATGAAAAGGGTAATGTGTTAGTTCAAAATAGCAAAAATCCAAATGGATACACATTGCCAACTGGTCATATTGAACTTGGTGAATCATTTGTACAATCAGCAATGCGTGATGTGAAAGAAAAAACTGGTTTAAATGTTGAACAGTTATGTTTGTGTGGAACAAAACAATTTATCTCGAGTGATAATTGCAGACATATTGTTTTTTTATATAAAACAAATGTGTTTAATGGAATCGAAAATGAAGAATCAAAGTGGATTCCACTGTCAAATATTCATGATTATAAGTTGATTTCAGGTTTAAATGATGTTCTAGAAGTGTTTGAAGGAACAAAATATAATGAGCTTTACTATAATGCTCAATATCAATTAAAAAAATATTAGACTTTGTGGTTTACAAGCAAAGTCTTTTTTTGTTATAATAGCTAAGCAGGTTTATGCCTGTTCTCTGCTTCGTAAGAAGCCAAAAGACCAAAGGGAGGTGTACACATGAAAAAATATGAAATTATGTACATTGTGAATGCATCTTTAGATGATGCAGCGTTCAAAACAGTTTCAGATCGTTTACATGCAACAATCACTGAAAACGGTGGTTCAATTGATAAAGTAGATGACTGGGGTGTGAAAGAATTCGCTTACGAAATCGATCACATGAAAAAGGGACACTATGTAGTTATCAATGTAACTGCAAACAATGCAGGAGTTTTCGAATTCCAACGTTTGTCTCGTATCAGCAACAATGTAATTCGTGTTATGGTTGTTAAAACTGAAGGCGAAAAATAATCGAGGTTAAATAAATATGATTAATCGAGTAGTATTGGTTGGGCGTTTGACACGTGATCCTGAATTACGTAAAACGCAAAGTGGAACAAGTGTTTGCTCATTCACAATGGCAGTTGGTCGTCGTGTTTCAACACAAGGACAGCCAGATGCAGATTTTATTAACTGTGTTGCTTGGAATAAAACAGCTGATTTAATGACACAGTATTTACACAAAGGTTCATTGATTGGTTTAGAAGGACGTATTCAAACTCGTTCTTATGACAATCAACAAGGACAAAGGGTATATATTACAGAGGTCGTCGCAGAAAGTGTTCAATTCTTAGAACCTAAAAATGCACAATCAGGTTATTCAGCTCCAAGCCAGGATTATGGAATGAATCAAGGTTTTGCTCAAAATACATATGCTGCTCCTGTACAGAATGGATATAATCAAAATCCATATTCAAATCCTGTGCAGAATACAAATAATGCATTTGATTCAACATTCAATGCAGATGATTCACTAGATATTGCTAGTGATGATCTACCATTCTAGAAAGGAAGGACTTACTTATGGCATTTAAAAAACAACGTATGGGTCGTAAAAAAGTTTGTTACTTCACTAAGAACAAAATTAAGGAAATCGACTACAAAGACGTAGAATTATTAAAACGTTTCATCAACGCTAACGGAAAAATCATTCCTAGACGTGTGACTGGAACTCGTGCAAAATACCAAAGAATGCTAGCAACAGCTATTAAACGTGCTCGTCAAATGGCTTTGTTACCTTACGTGGTTGACTAATTAGACTTCATATATTGAAGTCTTTTTTTTAATTTTATATAATAGTCGTATGATAAAAACGAAACAAATCACTAAAGGCGCGATGGTTTGCGCTATTTATGGAGCTTTATTATTTTTAAATCAACAGAGTGCATTGATGATTGAATCCAGTGCTTCTTGGATTTTTGCATTTCCTGTACTTATTTATACAGCCATGAGTGGTGTTAAAATGGGTGCATTGGTTACCATATGCATGGGTTTGATGACGATGTTTTTTGGTGGCTTTACAACCTGGTTTTATAGTTGGACCTCATTATTAATTGGATTTATATATGGGGTGGGCGTGTTTAAACATGCTAAGAATATGACTAATTTTATTATTTGCTTTATTCTTTCTATTATAGCTAATTTATGCATTATTCTATTGTGGAGTACTTTGTTTGGCATTGATTTCTATGAAGATTTCCGCTTGATTTCACAATACATTCCTTTCATTAGCTTAAAAGTATTTACATACTTGATGATAGGGTTACTAGGTCTATTACAGGCATTATGTATTCATTTAGTGGCATTAATGGTGTGTTTACGTATGCATATGGACATTATTCCGCCACAACCATTATCTAAGGTACAAAGCCCAAGATGGGTAGGCATAGGTTCTGTTGTGGTGTGGATTGCGTTCTTTTTTGTTCAAAATGTGATAGAATGTCCAACGGGGATCGTTGATTTAGCACAAGTTATTTTCTTTGTGGATTGTATCTTGTTATTATATTTTGGAGTTGTTTATTTTATGAGTTTATGTGTCAAATACCAAAAGAAGAAATGGTCATTTCTTTCTATTTTTGGTGCGTTTGTGCCTGGACTTAATTTATTGTGGATGTTTATGGGAGAGTTGGACTGTCTTTTACAGTTACGAAAAGAATAGAGGTTTTCTATATGAAACAGTTTGAAAAGTGGCGTAGTCTATGCATTACAGGTCTAGCTTTGGGCTTTATGCTATCAATCCTTTTGTTTTTAAAGAAAGAGTATATATATATGATTGCCGCTTTGATTGTATGGATTGTTTTTATCTGTGCTTTCTTTGGCTTTTGGAAATCTTTAAAAGAACATGGAATGAAGACGGAAGTAGATATTTCAAGAGTTTTAGGTAAAGATGCCAAAGATGCTTTGAATTTTGGGGATGTGGGTATCTTAACTTATAACGAAGAATACATTGTAACTTGGGCTTCACCTTTCTTTAAAGAGAAGGGTATTACGTTGACTAATAGTAAATTAACTAGCTGGATCAGTAATATTCGTACTTTGTTTGATGACGATGTGGATATGGTTATTGGAAAATCGGAAGGTCGAATTTACGAAATCACGAGAAAAAGAGATGCTCAAATTTTATATGTGAAGGATATTACAGATTACTATAATATGCGTCAGCAGTATTTGGACAATGAAATAGTGATTGGGTTATTGCAGTTAGATAACTATATGGAATATCAGTCTTATGAAAATGAAGAAATCATGGCCCAAATCAATACACATTTAAGAGCTGCTTTAGTAACGTGGGCTAAAGATAATAAGATGTTTGTTAGACGTTTACGTTCAGATCGTTTTTTGGTGATTTTGAATAAAGAAATCTTAACGGAAGTACGGAAGCAGAATTTTACTATTTTACAACTTATTAAGGATGAGGCAAATAAATTAGATGTTTCAATTACGTTAAGTATGGCTTTTGCGTATGGATCAAATGATTTTACGGTACTAGATGATATGGTCAATGAATTGATTGAACTCGCACAAAGTCGTGGTGGAGACCAGGCGGCTATTCGTTCAAGTGGAGGAACGGTTCAATTTGTGGGTGGAAACTCCGAAACAAGTTCAACACGTTCTAAAGTTCGTGTACGCATTATGGCACAATCTATTCAAGAAGCTATTATGGAATCGAATCGTGTCTATATTGCAGGGCATGTTATGAGTGATTTTGACTGTATGGGAGCATGTCTAGCTTTATCTAGCTGGGTACATGCGTTAGGCAAGGAAGTATTTATTGTTTTAAAGGATGTTCCTAGAGATGAGCAGCTTCAAGAAATGATGAATTCATTTGTTACTGTCATTCAAGAAAGACATACTTTGATTACTCCAGATGAGGCGATGGATTCTATAGATTATAATAAAGATTTATTGATTATGGCTGATCATGGTATTCCTGCAATATCAAGTGTCAAAGAATTTGTGGATCAATGCAATCGTATCCTTGTGATTGATCATCACAGACGTAGTGATGCGTTTGTTAAGAATACTTTGTTGACATATGTTGAAAGCAGTGCAAGTTCAGCGTGTGAATTAATTGTTGAATTGCTTCAAAATATTCCAAATCATATTCCTATTTATGAAATGGAAGCGACGATTATGTATTTGGGTATTTTAGTGGATACAAATCGTTTTAAAATGCATACGGATGCCCGTACGTTTGAAGCAGCAGCTGCCTTACAAAATTGGGGGGCTAATACAAGTCGTGCTGAAAAAGCTTTGTGTGAAGACTATTTGTATTTCTCTATGAAGAATGCATTGATTCAGCAGGCAAAACCTTACTACAATCATTTTATGATTGCAGCGATTGATGATGAAACATTAGATAAGACGATGATGGCTCAGGTTTCACAAGCCTTATTATTGATTAAAGGCTGTGTTGCTAGTTTTACCATCGCAAAGGTAAAGACAAATCCGAATGCCGTTGCGGTAAGTGCTCGTAGTGATGGGTCTTATAATGTTCAAAAAATTATGGAAAAATTAAATGGTGGTGGCCACTTTAGTGCGGCTGCTGTCGAAAGAGAAGGTGTATCCGTGCAACAGATGAAGGATATGATCTTAAATTGTATAGAGGAGGAACTTAAAAATGAAGGTAATATTGCTTAAAGATATTCGTAAATTAGGAAAGAAAGATGATGTAGTTGAGGTAAGTGATGGCTACGCAAGAAATTTCTTATTTAAGAATAAATCGGCGATTGCGTATACAAAGGGTTCTGCCAAAGTTTTAGATAAACAAATGGAAGAAAGAGCTGAACATGAGGCTGAGTTAAAAAAAGAAGCAGAAGCTTTGAGCGAAACTTTAAAGGGTATTACTTTAGAGTTTACTTTGAGTACAGGTAAAAATGGAGCTACTTTTGGTTCTGTTTCTAGTAAACAAATTGTGGAAGCTTTATCTAAAAAAGGGATTCGTGTAGATAAAAGAAAAATTCAATTGGAACAATCTATCGCATCTTTAGGTGTGACTCGTGTTCCTGTGGATTTATATCGTGGACAAGTGATAGGTGAAATTGTTGTTCATGTAAGTGAAAAGGCATAATATGTCGCGTGAAATGCCTAACGCAGTTTCCTTAGAACAATCAGTGCTTGGCTCTTTGATGGTATATCCTAAAGTCATTCAAGATTGTCAGGAACTCGATCTACATGCAGAAGAATTTTATTTGCCTTCTCATCAGCAGATTTATCAAGCTATCTGTACAATTCATGAAAATGGTCAGCCTATTGATATGAATACGGTGGTCAATCGTTTACAGGAAACAGATCAGTTAGAGTCTAGTCAAGGAGCAGATTATATTATTCGTTTGGCAGACTCAGCTATTTCGAGTGCAACATCAAGATCTTATATTGAAACGATCAAAAACAAGGCACAGCTAAGAAGGTTGATTTATGTTGCGGATAAAATTAGTGAAGAAGGCTATTCATCTGGCGAAGATATTGACACAGTTTTAGATGATGCGGAACGTTTAATTATGGATGTAACTAGACATCGTAGGGGAAGCGAATTTGAATCAAGTGAAGAAATCGTTACTCGTGTCATTAATGAATTAAAAGAGCTTCGTACGATGAAAGGTATAACTGGAATTGAAACGGGTTATGTCTTATTGGATCGTATGACGAATGGTTTTCAGCGAGGCGATTTAATTATTCTTGCAGCCCGTCCTGCCATGGGAAAGAGTGCCTTGGCTTTAAATTTTGCAGCTCAAGTTGCGAAACGGAATGAAGGAGCTGTTGCAATATTTTCACTGGAAATGCCTAGTGATTCGATGATGAAGCGTTTAATGAGTTCGGAATCTCAGGTATATTCGGATAAGCTTCGTAGCGGTAAATTGACAAATGAAGAAATGTCTCGTTTATATGAGGCAGGTTCACATTTGAGTGAAAGAAAGATTTATATTGATGACACAAGTAGTATCAAGGTATCTCAGATTTTCTCGAAGTGTCGTAAATTAAAGAGTGAAAATGGCTCTATTTCTTTAGTTGTAATTGACTACTTGCAGCTGATTACGGGAACACGCGCAGATTCTCGTCAACAAGAGGTTAGTGATATTTCGCGTAATTTAAAGATTTTGGCAAAAGAAATGGAATGTCCAGTTATTGCGCTTTCTCAGCTTTCTCGTAAGGTTGAAGAAAGAACGGATCATGAACCGCAATTGTCCGATTTACGTGAGTCTGGATCAATCGAGCAGGATGCCGATATCGTAATGTTTCTATATCGTAGTAATTATTATGAGAAAGATAAGGAATCGCAAGAAGAAACAGAAGTTGTTGATTTATCTTTGGCAAAACATCGTAATGGTGGCATTGGTAAGATTCAATTGGCTTTTGAAAAGAATATATCTCGTTTTACAAATTTAGAAGCTTCTGGAGATGATATTTATGCGCATTGATTTGTTGTGTAGTGGCTCAAAAGGCAACAGTTGTTTGATTCGTCATGAAAATACGCAATTGTTGATTGATTGTGGTTCAACAAAAAAGTATTTGATGGAAAGCTTTAAAAAGGTTGGAGCTTGTGTTGATGATACAAATGGTGTCTTGATTAGTCATGCTCATTCGGATCATGTTTCGCAGTTAAAACATTTTAAGCATTTGGATGTGTATTCTTATTGTGATTTAAAGGATGCGTTAGATAAACATGATGTAGTACCGAATCAAAAGTTGATTATCAAAGATTTGAGCATTCAATTTCTAGGTTTGTCTCATGATTCGCCACATACAATTGGTTTTGTGGTAGAGTCGGATAAAGAAAAACTTGTGTATGTAACAGATTCAGGTTATGTACCTAATCAAATCAAACCGTATATTGCGAATGCAGACCATTATATCTTTGAAAGCAATCACGATGTGGATCGTTTGATGCATACCAATCGTCCGATGTTTTTAAAACAGCGTATTTTGAGTGATAATGGGCATTTGAATAATGAAGATTCAAGTTTAAATTTAACTTCCTTGATCAATGCGAAGACAAAAAATATTGTTCTTGCGCATTTGAGTGAAGAGGCGAATACGCTAGATCTAGCATTGGATACATTTTCGAATGTACTATTACGAAAGGACTTACATCCTTCTGGAATTGATGTAAGAGCGGCAAAGCAATTTGAAATTTTGACAATTGATTAGAATTGTTTAATGATAAAAAGCAGAATATTCATATAATATAACACTGGAAGTTTTGGAGTATTCCATTTCTTTCAGTGTTTTCTATTATGGACAAGGATGGTATAATTATGGCTATAAAGGTAGGTAATTTAAATGTTAAAAGTTATTGATCATCCGTTGATTAAGCATAAATTAACAGTTATGCGAAAAAAAGAAACGGGAACGAAAGATTTTCGTCAAAACTTAGATGAAATTGGAGGATTAATGGTTTATGAAATCACTCGTGATTTGCCTTTGAAACCAATTGAAATCGAAACACCAATTTGTCAGTACACAGGTTATGAATTGGCTAAAAAAGTCGTGATTGTGCCAATTTTACGTGCTGGACTAGGTATGGTAAATGGAATTCAGGATTTGATTCCAACCGCAAAGATTGCACATGTTGGTATGTATCGTGATGAAGAAACGCTAGAGCCACATACTTATTTTGAAAAATATCCAAAGAACTTAGAAGAAGCAATCACAATTGTTGTGGATCCAATGCTCGCAACTGGTGGTTCAAGTGTAGCAGCAATCGATATGGTTAAGAAGCAAGGAGCTACAAATGTGAAGTTGGTTTGTTTGGTTGGTGCACCTGAAGGTGTTAAAGCAGTTGAAAAAGCACATCCAGATGTAGATGTTTACTTAGCTTCATTAGATGACCATTTAAATGAACATGGATATATTGTTCCTGGTTTAGGAGATGCTGGAGATCGTATTTTCGGTACGAAGTAATTGATGAAACCTTATGCTTTTTCGGGAATGCTATGCACAAGCATGCTCATATTTGGACTTATTGGTTATAATATTGATGGCTGGTTACATACTACGCCTTTATTTGTGATTATAGGTTTAATGTACAGCATTATTGGAAGTATTATTTTATTAATAAAAAAATCGAGGTAAAGCAATGCAGCAAATGAATAAAAAAATAGTAAAGTATACTTTGATATTTAGTTTATTTTGCTCTTTGGTTTGTGCAGTGATTTTTCATTCTCAAATGATTCAAGTATTTATAGCGGTTTGGATAGGTTGCCTTACAGGTTTAGTGGGGTATCGTAAGATTGTTCAAATGGCTTTAAATATTCCAACAGATGAAATAGCTGGAAAAAAGACAGGTATACAAGAATATATGAAACGATATCTTATGTATGGTCTAGTTTTAGTTATTTGTCAATTAATGGAGTTGCCAATTTTGGCAGTTTTTGTTGGGCTTATGTGCAATAAAGGAGCCATTCTTTTATATGCACTAAAAGAAAAGGAGGATTTCCATGAGTGATGTAAGTGCAATTATCATTCACATTGGAAAGTTCTCTTTACAGATTCAACAATCTATTCTTGTATGGCTTGGAATTTGTGCTTTCTTTGCGTTTTTCTTCTACTTTGCGGGGAAGAAAATTGAAAAACAAGATCCTTCAAAAGCTAGTAAAGGGATTGTGTATATTTGTGAGGAGATCTACAACTTAGTGCTTTACGTAATTAAAGATAACTTAAGGGAAACGACAAAGAAATATATTCCTATGTTTGGCACTTTGATTGTGATGATGATTGTAAGTAACTTGATTGGTTTGATTGGGCTTCAAAATCCAACGAGCAATGTAAGTTTTAATGCGACATTGGCTGTCACAATGTGGTTGATGATCCAAGGTAATGGTATTAAAAAAGGTGGATTATTAGCACGAATGAAAGAGTTGACAGAGCCGATGTTCTTGTTGACACCATTGAATGTCATAGGAGAGTTGGCGTTGCCTATCTCATTAACAATGCGTTTATTTGGTAATATTTTGGCAGGATATATCATTTCTATGTTGGTGTATACATTGATTAAAATGTTGATGCCAATAGGATTGTTAGGATTATTAGTAACGCCATTTTTACATATGTATTTTGATATATTCTCAGGTGTAATTCAGACATATATCTTCTTTACACTAAGCTCGTTCTTCTTAGGACAGCAAGTGGCGATTCAAGAAGATTAATAAATAGGAGGAAAATAAAATGTTTAATGAATTTTTCGTACGTGGTATGGCTTGCTTAGGTGCAGGTATTGCGATGATTGCTGGTTTAGGTCCTGGTATTGGTCAGGGTATTGCAGCTAGTAAAGGTGCAGAAAGCGTTGGTCGTAACCCAGATGCAGCAAGTAAAATTCAATCTATCATGGTATTAGGTATCGCCTTAGCCGAAACAACAGGTATCTATGCTTTGATCATTGCGATTTTATTGATTTTCATCAAAGGTTAATGATTAGGAGAATCGGTAATGATTGACTTTAATATTGACAATTATTTGCGAATTTCATTGACCGATGTTGTTTTAGTTTGTATTTCTACTTTTTTGATTGTAATGTTTGCCAAAAAATTCTTTTGGGAAAAATTACTAACATTAATTCAAAAACGACAAGATTTAATTCAAGAAAATATCGATTCTTCAGTAGCTATTAAAAAGCAGGCTGAAGATGTTAAAGAACAGTATGATGAAAAATTGCGTAATGTGTCGCAAGAAGCTCATACCATTCTCGTTTCAGCTAGAGCACATGCGGATCAAGAAAAACAGCAGATTATAAAAGAAGCAAATGACGAAGCTTTGCGTATTAAGAAAAACGCAAATGAAGATATCGAACGTCAGAAGCGTGACGCTCAAAAAGAAATGAAAAAAGCAATTAGCGATGTCGCATTAAGCGCAGCTAGTCAGTTGATTAAAAAAGAAATGGATGAAGAAACACAGAAGCAGTTTGTGGAAGATTTTATTGAACAGGCAGGCGATAAACAATGGTAGATTACACGCCTTATGCCCAGGCTCTATTTGAATTAGCACAAGATTCAAAGCAAGAAATGGCTTGGATGTCGGAGCTAAAGCAAGTAGCGCAAGTGATTACTTCAGTACCAGAATTAAGCAAGATTCTAGCACATCCAAGTATTCCTCGAGTAAAGAAAAAGGAAATCATCCAAACAGCTTTCGAATCTGAATTAGATGCAACTGTATTTCGTTTCTTGCTTGTGCTAAATGAGCATAATGAACTTTCTCATCTTGATAAAATCAGTGATGCGTATGAAGAGTGTTATCGAAAGAAACATAGAATTGAAATCGTTAAAGTAACGAGTGCATCAAAAATAGATGAAGATCAATTATCAAGATTGAAAGAGATGTTAGAGAATAAAATGAATAAGACACTTGAACTTGAAGTGCAAGTGGATCCAGCTTTGATTGCAGGTATTAAAGTACAGGCAAATGATTTAGTGATGGATAATACGGTCATTGCGAAGATTGACGCAATGAAGGAAGCAATTAATAGATAAGCAGGTGATATGATGAGTTTAAATCCAGCAGAGATTTCAAAATTAATCAAAGCTCAAATTCAAAGTATCGACCAGGATCTTGAAATGAATGAAAGTGGTACTATCCTAACAGTAGGTGATGGTATCGCAACGGTATATGGATTGAAAAATGCCATGATGAGTGAATTGTTGTTATTCCCTCACGATGTATATGGTATGGTCATGAACTTAGAAGACGAACAAGTAGGTGTCGTATTACTAGGTGATAATTCCGATATCAAAGAAGGAGACGTCGTAAAACGTACAGGTCACATCATTGAAGTTCCAGTTGGTGATAGTTTGATGGGTCGTGTTGTCAATGCATTAGGACAACCGATTGATGGTTTAGGTGAAATCAAAACAGATAGAACACGTCCAGTAGAACGTGTGGCCCCAGGTGTAATGACAAGAAAGAGTGTATCGGTTCCATTGCAAACGGGTTTAAAAATTATTGACTCTATGATTCCAATTGGTCGTGGACAACGTGAGTTGATCATTGGTGACCGTCAGACTGGTAAAACAGCAATCGCAATCGATACGATTTTGAATCAAAAAGGTCAAAATGTAAAATGTATTTATGTAGCGATTGGTCAAAAGGCAAGTACTGTAGCTCAAATCGTTGAAAAATTAAAACAACACGGAGCTATGGAATATACTACGATTGTAGCGGCTACTGCATCTGAAGCAGCGCCATTACAATATATTGCACCTTATGCAGGTTGTGCAATGGGTGAAGAATGGATGGAAAACGGAGAAGACGTATTAATTGTTTATGATGACTTATCAAAACATGCCGTAGCTTACCGTACACTGTCTTTACTTCTTCGTCGTCCTCCTGGACGTGAAGCGTATCCTGGAGATGTATTCTACTTACATTCACGTTTATTAGAGCGTGCTGCACGTTTAAATGAGAATTATGGTGGTGGATCTTTAACAGCTTTACCAATTATTGAAACACAAGCCGGAGATATCTCTGCCTATATTCCTACAAACGTAATTTCAATTACGGATGGACAGATTTTCTTGAAAACAGATATGTTTAATGAAGGCGTTCGTCCAAGTGTAGATAGTGGTTTAAGTGTAAGTCGTGTAGGTAGTGCTGCACAGACAAAAGCTATGAAACAGGTTTCTGGTTCATTAAAGCTTGAACTAGCTCAATATCGTGAAATGGAATCTTTTGCGAAGTTTGGTTCAGATTTGGATACGAGTACAAAAGATGTATTGGATCATGGTGCAAGATTAACTCAATTATTGATTCAAAAACAATATTCACCATTAACAGTGCCTGAACAAGTATTATCTTTGTATGCTGCAAAAAATGGATATTTAAAACCTGTTGAAGTGGACCAAGTTGGTGAATTTGAACAAGGAATGTTGGAGTATGTACATCGTGAATATCCTTATGTTTTAGATCAGATTGAAATGAAAAAGGCAATTGACGATGAATTAGACGCGGATATTAAGAAGTCTTTGGATGCATACGCAAAACAATATGCACTAGAAAAGGGTGCGCAACATGGCACAGAGTAGACAGGCTATTCAGGCCCGAATCAGTTCCGTTAGTTCCACTAAAAAAATTACAAAAGCAATGCAGCTGATTGCTTCAAGTAAATTAACTAGACAAAGACAAATTATGGAAGAAAACCGTAGTTATGCACAAGGTCTTCAAGAACTGTTCACAATGGTACTTCGTAGTGCTGGAGATGATTCTATGTATTTAAATGAGAATCAAGGAAAGCCAAGCTTTATCTTTGTGATCACAAGTGATATGGGACTTTGTGGTGGCTACAACGCAAACGTGTATCGTATGATACAAGATGAGTTTTCTGAAAAGGATCATGTAGTTATGATAGGGATTCGTGGTTCTGCATGGATTTCAAAAAGAAACTACAACGTTAAAAATGTATTAAGTGATCTTGACGAGGATGATGTATATGATGCTTTATCGAAATGTATGCAGGATGCATTAGACTTGTTTGAAAAGAAAGAAATTTCAAAAATTCAAATTTTATATACGCACTATAAGAACACATTGACATTTGTTCCTACTTTAGAAACGGTTTTACCTGTTTCTAAGCCTCAGGAAGAAAAGAAGTCAGGTATGCATGCGGATATGATTTTTGAACCAGATAAGGAAACCATGTTACAAAACATGATTCCTATGGTGACAAAATCAATCCTTTATTCTCGTTATCTAGAGAGTAAAACAAGTGAACAGGCTTCTCGAAGAATGGCAATGGAGAGTGCAACTGACAATGCAGAAGAATTGCAGGATAATCTTGAACTTGCATATAACCGTGTACGTCAAGGAGCTATCACGCAAGAAATCACTGAAATTGTCGGTGGTGCAAATGCACTTTCATAAAGGAGGGTAAACATGAGTCAAAATATTGGAAAAGTCGTTGAGATCATTGGTCCGGTTGTGGATATTCAATTTTCACAAAATAATTTACCAGATTTATTAACGGCAATTGAAATTGAACGCCCAAATGAAGAAAATCTAATTGTAGAAGTCGAACAAGATATCGGTGCTGATAGAGTACGTTGTATTGCGATGGGAAGTACAGATGGTTTGGTTCGTGGTATGGATGCCATTGATACTAAAAAACCAATTCAGGCTCCTGTCGGAGAAAATGTATTGGGTCGTATGTTTAATGTTTTGGGTAAACCAATTGATGGTTTAGGTGATGTAGATGCTCAAACTATGCCAATTCATAGAAAGGCACCAGCATTTGATGAACAAAGTACAACAAGCGAGCCATTGGAAACAGGTATTAAAGTTATTGACTTACTATGTCCTTATGCAAAGGGTGGTAAGATTGGATTGTTCGGTGGTGCCGGAGTAGGTAAAACCGTATTGATTCAAGAGTTGATCCATAATATTGCCAAAGAACATGGTGGTAAATCCGTTGTAGTAGGCGTTGGAGAAAGAACTCGTGAAGGAAACGATATGTATCACGAGATGAAAGACAGCGGCGTATTAGATAAAACAGTATTGGTTTATGGACAGATGAATGAAAGTCCAGGAGCCAGAATGCGTGTTGGATTAACTGGTCTAACAATGGCAGAATATTTCCGTGATGTAGAACACCAGGACGTATTATTGTTTATTGATAATATCTTCCGTTTTACACAGGCAGGATCTGAAGTTAGTGCCTTATTAGGACGTGTTCCTAGTGCTGTAGGATATCAGCCTACATTAGCTACAGAAATGGGACAGTTGCAAGAAAGAATCACATCAACAAAAGATGGCTCTATCACTTCTGTACAGGCTATTTATGTGCCTGCGGATGATTTGACTGACCCAGCTCCAGCAACAACGTTCTCTCACTTGGATGCAAAAACGGTATTAGACCGTGACATTGCGGCATTAGGTATTTATCCTGCCGTAGATCCACTTGAATCAAGTTCACGTATTTTGGATCCACTTGTAGTCGGTGAAAAGCACTATAAAGTAGCGCGTGGAGTTCAAAATATTCTACAGAGATATAAAGATTTACAGGATATCATTGCCATCTTAGGTATGGATGAATTAAGTGAAGAAGATAAGAAAGTTGTTAACCGTGCACGTCGTGTTCGTAACTTCTTGTCTCAACCATTTAATGTTGCTGAAGTATTCTCTGGTATTCCTGGAAAATATGTACCTTTGGAAGATACAATTCGCAGTTTCGAACGCTTATTAGCAGGTGAATTTGATGATCTTCCAGAACAAGCATTCATGTTTGTTGGAACAATTGAAGAAGCACAGGAAAAAGCTAAAAAAATGGCTGGTGAATAGTCATGATTGCTTTTAAAGTAGTAACACCAAAAGGCGAATATTTAAAGCAGGAAGTCAAAAGTATCCATGTAAAGACGGTGGTTGGAGAAACAACAATTTTACCAAATCACATGCCTATCTTTGCATCTTTGGTACCTTGTAAGCTTGTTTTGAAAAACGAAAATGATGAAGAAGAAATCTTTGCGATTTCTGGTGGCTTTTTACAATTCAACAAAAATGAAGGCATGATTCTAGCTGATGCGATTGAAGGAAAAAAAGATATCGATCTTGAGCGTGCAAAAAAATCAATGGAACGTGCTAAAGAGCGTTTAGAGAAAAAAGATTCAAATACAAATCTAAAAAGAGCTCAGTTATCATTGGAAAGAGCAATTAATAGAATTCATGTATATGGCGAGTAATCCTCGCCATTTTCTTTTATTAAATTTTAGCAAAGTTGTTGCATCAGTGCTAAAAATGAGTATAATAGTATTTAGCAGTTAGAATAGCTAAGTGCTAAAAGGAGGATGAATTATGTTACAACCTTTACATGATTATGTTTTATTAAAGAAAGAGAAAGAAGAGAAAACTACGGCAAGTGGAATCATTTTGACAAGTGGAAAAGAAAAGTCAAAGCTTGCAGTTGTCGCAAGTATTGGTGCAGATGTTAAAGATGCTGGATATTCTTGTGGAGATAAAGTTTTATATAAAGAATATTCAGGAACTACAATGAAGATTGATGATGAAGAATTCATTGTCATCAAAGATGAAGATATCATTGCAGTAAGTAAGTAGTAGGAGGTAATGAATTATGGCTAAAGAAGTACGTTTTTCAAAAGATGCTCGTGAATCCATGTTAAGAGGTGTTAACACATTAGCAAATGCAGTTCGTGTTACTTTAGGTCCTAAAGGACGTAATGTTGTTCTTGAAAAGGAGTATGGATCCCCATTGATCACAAACGATGGTGTAAGTATTGCTAAAGAAATTGAATTGGAAGATAAGTTTGAAAATATGGGTGCTAAATTGGTATATGAAGTTGCCAATAAGACAAATGATACAGCTGGAGACGGAACAACAACAGCTACAATTTTAGCTCAAAGTATGATTGAAAATGGTTTACGTCAAGTGGATCGTGGAGCAAATCCCGTGTTGATGCGTGAAGGTATCGAAAAAGCAGCTAAGGCTGTGAGCGAGTATATCTTGTCCGTATCTAAGAAAGTAGAAAGCAGTAAGGATATTGCGAATGTTGCGACAATTTCATCTGGATCGGAAGAAATTGGTAAGATTATTGCGGATGCGATGGAAAAAGTTGGTCGTGATGGTGTTATTTCAACAGATGATTCAAAGGGATTTGAAACAGAACTTGAAATCAGTGAAGGTATGCAGTATGACAAGGGCTATGTTTCTCCATATATGGTGAGTGATCGTGAAAAAATGGAAGCTACAATGGAAAATGCTTATGTATTAGTAACGGATCAAAAGATCACAAACATTCAGGAAATCTTACCTTTACTTGAACAATTGGTTCAGGCAAATCGTGCGTTATTGATTATTGCGGAAGATTTAGAAAATGAAGTAGTTTCTACTTTGGCATTAAATAAACTTCGTGGAACATTCAATGTAGTTGCGACTAAAGCGCCAGGCTTTGGTGACAACCAAAAAGAAATGTTGCAAGATATTGCGATTATGACAGGTGCTAAATTCTATTCAAAAGATTTGAATATGGAATTAAAAGATATGCAGTTATCGGATTTGGGTACAGTTAAAAAGATTGTTGTCACAAAAGATAATACAACAATGATTGGTGGAGCTGGAAGTAAAGAAGATGTGGCTGCTCGTGTAGCTGAAATTGAAGCACAAATGGAAAACACTACAAGTGATTATGATAAGAAACGTATGGCAGAGCGTTTAGGTAAATTATCAAATGGTGTTGCGATCATTAAAGTGGGTGCTGCAACTGAAAGTGAATTGAAAGAAAAGAAACTTCGTATTGAAGATGCGTTGAACTCAACTCGTGCTGCTGTTAGTGAAGGTATTGTAGTTGGTGGTGGAGCTTGTTTAGTAAAGGCATATGTTGCTTTGAAAGATGAAGTAAAATCTGATGTAGTTGATGTACAAAAAGGTATTAAAGTTGTATTTGATGCATTGTTAGCTCCAATTGCACAGATTGCTGATAACGCAGGATATAATTGCGAAGAGATTGTTGAAAGACAAAAAGAAGCAGGTGAAAATGTAGGATTCGACGCAAAACATGGTGAATGGGTCGATATGATTGAATCTGGTATTATTGATCCTACAAAGGTAACTCGTAATGCATTGATGAATGCTTCTAGTATTTCAGCCTTGTTCTTAACAACAGAAGCTGGAGTCGCTAAAATTGATAAAGAAGAACCTGCACCTGCAATGCCTCAGGGAATGTATTAATAGTCGATTGAATAGCTAAGGTTTTGATAACTTTAGCTATTTTTTTGTGCAAAGAAAGCTTTTGAAAGTAATGTAAAATGTAAATATGGATGTAAAATAAGTGTAAAAAATGTAAAAAAGACTTGAAAACGTTTTCCGCTTGCGCTATTATATCTGTACAACTCGAGGGAGGTATAGATTATGAAAGGTAAATTATTAAAAACGTTTGCATCTAGTGCAGTCGCATTAAGCATGTTAGTCGGATGTAGTTCAGGAAGTGGAACTGCTGCGACTGAATTAAAAGAAGGAGATACAGTCAAGATTGGTTTGAACTATGAATTGTCTGGTGCTGTAGCTTCTTATGGTCAAGCTGAGTATAAAGGGGCAACGCTAGCTATCAAAGAATATAACGTAAACAAGGATTCAAAATATAAAATTAAAGCTGTCAAAATGGACAATAAAGGAGATGCTAGTGAATCTACTTCAGCAGCTACAAAATTGATGACTGAAGATGGTGTAGCTTTTGTGGTTGGACCTGCAACTTCAGGTGCTTCTATTGCGACATATCCAGTAGCGGATCAAAACCAAGTTCCAGTCATTTCACCATCTGCTACTCAGGTAGATGCAACAATGAATGGGGATTCTCCTTATGAATATGCGTTCCGTATTTGTTTCGAAGATTCATATCAAGGTAAGGCAATGGCTATATTTGGATATGAAAATTTAGGAAAGAGAAAGGCTGCAATTATCAATGAAGTTAGTGATTATGGAAAGGGTCTTACTAAAGTATTTACACAAAAATTTGAAGATTTGGGTGGAGAAGTTGTAGCTACTGAAAGTTATAATGCTAAAGATACTGACTTTGCAGGTATTATCACGAAAGTAAAAGATAAAGGAGCCGATGTACTATTCATTGCTGGTTACTATTCAGAAGCTGGATTAATTATTAAACAAGCTCGTGAAGCTGGTATGGATTGCACAATTTTAGGTGCTGATGGATTTGAATCAGAAAAATTAGCAGAACTTGCTGGTAGTGAAAATTTAAATAACTGCTACTATTCAACTGCTTATACTACAGTTAACGCAAGTGATGAATTAACTGCATTTGTAGATGCATATACTAAAGAATATGGAGAAGCTCCAAATATGTTCTCTGCATTAGCTTATGATGCTACTAACTTAGGTTTACAAGCTTTAGAAAAAGCAGGTAAAACAGGTGCAGATCTACAAAAGGCTATTGCGGATACTAAATTTGATGGTTTAACTGGTTCATTCACGTTTGATAAGACACATTCACCTAAAAAGTCTGTATTAGTTGTTAACTTAGTAGATGGTGTTCAAACGGAAGCCGTTTCAGTAGATCCAGATAAATAAGTCTTTGTTCAAAGGGGGAACAATTCCCCCTCTTTTTTAATAAGGAGGTTAATATGACAGCTTTTTTACAACAACTAGTCAATGGTCTATCCTTAGGAAGTATTTACGCATTGATTGCCTTAGGATATACCATGGTTTATGGAATTATTAAATTGATCAACTTTGCACATGGAGATGTCTATATGTTAGGAGCTTATTGTGCATTTTTGATTACAACTTATTGTGGTTTAGGGTTTATTCCTGCACTATTCATTTCAATGATTTTCTGTGGTGTTGTAGGTGTATTGATTGAGCGCATCGCATATAAGCCACTTCGTCATGCGACTCGAATTACCGCATTGATTACGGCAATTGGTGTAAGTTATGTCTTGGAGTATGCAACACAATATATCATGGGTAGTGAAGTAAGAACGTATCCTAAATTATTAACGAGTGCATCATTTCATTTAGGACCTGTCACAATTACGATGCAACAAGTCTATATTTTTGTCATTACTGTTATTTTAATGGTTGTTTTGCAGTTTATTGTTCAAAAGACAAAAATGGGCCGTGCCATGCGCGCTGTAAGTGTTGATGAAGATGCTGCACGTTTAATGGGTATCGATGTGGATAAAACAATTTCATTTACATTCCTTTTAGGGTCAGCTTTAGCAGGTGTTGCCGGCGTTTTAGTTGGAATTTATTATAATTCAATCAATCCTTTGATGGGGATGACACCAGGATTAAAAGCATTTATTGCTGCAGTATTTGGAGGTATTGGAAGTATTCCAGGTGCTATGATTGGTGGATTGTTTATTGGGATTGCTGAAACTATGGTTACCGCTTATGGTAGTTCTTTGTATAAAGATGCGATTGTCTACATTATATTGATTTTGATTTTGATCTTAAAACCAGCTGGTTTATTAGGTAAAAACGTTAGAGAGAAGGTGTAAGTCATGCGTAAAGAATTATTGAATAAGGCAAATCTTGCTTGGCTTTTACTTTCTATTGTGTCTTTTGTAGTTTTATCCATTTTAATGAAGGTTGGAATTATTGGATCTTATTATTCCATCACTCTATATAATATCTTTATTAATATTATTTTAGCTGTTTCTTTAAATTTAGTTATTGGTGTATGTGGCCAGTTTTCATTAGGACATGCTGGATTTATGTGTATTGGAGCATATTGTGCTGGTATTATGGTAAAAATGATGCCAAATATGACAGGTTTAGCTATTGGAGTATTGATTGGCTTTGCACTTTCAACCATTGTAGCTTTGATTGTCTCGATTCCAACATTGCGTTTGAAAGGGGATTATTTGGCAATTGCGACTTTGGGGTTTGCGGAAATTGTACGTATCCTAGTGCAAAATATGGAAATCACAAATGGAGCGGCCGGATTAAATGGAATTCCTAAATTAACTACATTTCCATTGTTGTTTGTATGTGCCGTTATTGCTATTCTAGTTGTTTGTAACTTTACACATTCCGCTCCAGGAAGAGCCTGTTTATCGATTCGTGAAGATGAAATTGCTAGTGAGGCAATGGGTATCAATACGACAAAGTATAAAGTGATTGCATTTGTGATTGGAGCATTATTAGCTTCATTAGCTGGTGCATTGTTCGCATGTAATTTCTATGTAATCAAACCGGATCAATTTACTTTTAATAAGTCAATTGACATCTTGGTTATGGTCGTATTTGGCGGTATGGGCTCTATGACATCAAGTGTTTTAGCAGCTGTTGCGATCGGTATTATCAATGTCGTTTTGGCAAACTTTTCAGAAATACGAATGATTATTTATGGTTTGGCACTAGTTGGAATTATGATTTTTAAACCAACAGGTATCTTAGGAACTAAGGAATTATCTTTTAAAAAGTTATTTGATAAGCGAAAGGAGAAATCTGCATGAAAACTATTTTAAATGTTAAAAATCTGACAAAGAATTTTGGCGGTCTTTGTGCAGTCTCTAATGTATCAATGACAATCAATGAAGGGGAACTTATTGGTTTGATTGGACCGAATGGTGCTGGTAAAACAACATTATTCAACTTGTTGACAGGTGTATATGAACCAAGCAGTGGTTTGATTGAGTTAATAGACCAGAATAAAAGTATTCAGATTGGCGGATTGAAGCCGTATAAAATCACAAATCTAGGAGTTGCGCGAACTTTTCAAAATATTCGTTTATTTAAATCAATGACAGTCTTAGAAAATGTTAAAGTTGCGATGCATAAAAATATTCGTTATGGTACATTAGCAGCAATTTTGCGTTTGCCTACGTATTATAAAGAAGAGAAGTGGGTCGAAGAAAAGGCGGAAGAATTATTAAAAGAAGTGGGATTGTATTCTTTAAGAAATGAATTGGCGACAAATCTTCCATATGGTAAACAAAGAAGATTAGAGATTGCACGTGCTTTGGCAATTCAACCAAAAATTCTTTATTTAGATGAGCCAGCGGCAGGTATGAATCCGCAAGAAACAAAAGAGTTAACAGAATTGATTGATCATATTCGAGAAAAATATAAATTAACTGTAATCCTGATTGAACATGATATGTCTTTAGTTATGAAGATTTGTGAGCGTATTTATGTCTTGAACTATGGTAAAATGATAGCGAATGGTACGCCTGAAGAAATTAAACAAAATGAGTTTGTAGTCAAGGCATATTTAGGAGAGGAGATCTAGTATGGCAATGTTAGAAATAAAAGATCTTCACGTACATTATGGTGTAATTGAAGCTTTAAAAGGTATCAGTTTAGAAGTAAATGAAGGTGAGATTGTTGCGTTGATTGGTGCTAATGGAGCTGGAAAAACGACAATGATGCAGTCCATTAGTGGCATTGTAAAAAAGACGAGTGGCGATGTCATGTTCTTAAATGAGTCAATTATGAAGGCAAATCCTAAACATATTGTTGAAATGGGTTTAACACAGGTGCCAGAAGGTCGTCGTATTTTTACAGGAATGAGCGTATATGAAAACTTGATGATGGGAGCTTTTTTACGAAAAGATAAGGATGGAATCAAACGCGATTATGAAAAGGTTTGTGAGCAGTTTCCTATCTTAAAAGAACGTATGAATCAGGATGCTTCTACTTTATCTGGTGGTGAGCAGCAGATGTTGGCTATGGGGCGAGCACTAATGGCAAAACCTAAATTGTTGCTTTTAGATGAACCGAGTATGGGGTTAGCTCCTATTTTAGTTAAGGAGATATTTAACATCATCGAAGAAATCAATAAAGCAGGTACCACGGTTTTATTAGTTGAACAAAATGCTAAGATGGCATTATCAATTGCGCATCGTGCCTACGTTTTAGAAACAGGTAAAGTTGTAATGTCAGGTACTGGTGAGGAATTGGCAAAGAGTTCGGATGTTCAAAAGGCATATCTAGGAGGATAATAAAGTATGTTTAAAGTTAAGGATTATATGACAAAAAATGTTATATGTGCTGAACCAGATGCAACGATTTCACAAATCATTGATTTAATGAAAGAAAAGGGAATTCACCGTGTTCCTGTTGTTGAAAAAGGAAAACTTGTTGGATTGATTACAGAAGGTATGATTTCTAATTCGGGTACAACGAATGCGACAAGCCTAAGCATATATGAATTAAATTATTTATTGTCAAAAACGACTGTAAGCACAGTGATGGTAAAAAAAGTCATTTCTGTCGATGAAAATGAATTGATGGAATATGCAACACAGAAAATGTTGAAAAACAACATTGGATGTTTGCCGGTCACAAATGCTTCTGGCGAAGTTACAGGTATTGTAACGCAGAATGATGTGTTTAAATGTTTCTTGAATGTTCTTGGATGGGATGAAGTGGGTTCAAGAATTACGGTTGCCGTAAAAGATGAAATTGGTGCGATTGGTAAGTTGTCGGAAATTTTTGTTGAAAATAAAGTGAATATCAATCATATTGGCGTGTATTCTTTTGAGGATGGAATTGCCAATCTGGTTATTCGTTGTGATACTATTGAACCAGATGATTTACAAGCAGATTTAGAGCGTAAAGGCTATAAAGTATTAGAGTGTTTCGTTCGTGATAAATAGAAAAAAGGTCTAATTCACATGAATTAGGCCTTTCAGATTGTTGACAAAAGCCTATACCTTTTCGTAAGGACATAGGCTTTTTATTGTATATAGGCAATTTTCGAAATGAAATTGTCTTTTTTTTATATATTTTGAAGGATATATTGAATTTTTTGATGGTTTTCTTCTATATTTTCCTCTCCAAAGGGACATTTTCTTCAGATTATGGCACGCAAAAATCAACCAAGCATTCTGTTGGTTTTTCTTCAAGCCTTTTAACCTTGTGAAACGTAGTCCATTGTTTTCTTTACAGTCCGCAAATACTCGTTC
>NZ_VUMR01000040.1 GCF_009696075.1 Holdemanella porci
AAGTTGGACATTTCCAATCTGCAGGAAGATCCGCGAATTTTACGCCTTCTTTTTCCTCGTCATAAATGTGTCCACAAATTAAGCATCTATATTTCATAAATAATCCTCCTCTTGAAATATACTATTTCCTCTAATGCATATAGTATCGCACATTCATTTCTATATTTCAAAAGTATTGCTCAACAATTTTTAAATTATAATTCAATCGTCAACATACGATCTTTTCCTGACATATCTTTATGTACAGTAATCGTTGCAGATTCAAAATATTCACGAGCTAGATTCGATAAAGATTCGCCTTGGTCCCAGCCCATTTCAAAGGCAAGAAAAGCTTTTTCATTCAATACTAGATGTGCTTTTTCAAATACATCACGATAGAATTTTAATCCGTCTTCTCCACCAAATAGAGCTACGTGCGGTTCATAGTCCACAACACTTTGTTCCATCTTCTCTTCACTTGGAATATATGGTGGATTGCAAACTAGAATATCACAATGTAAATCACGATCTACAAATGGATCTAACATGCTTCCACAAATAAAGTTTACATGCGCATCCAGCTTTTCATTATTCTTTTGTGCAACCACTAACGCTTCTTTTGAAATGTCCGATGCGATCACATCCATTCTAGGTTCTTCTAGATTTAAAGTAATTCCAATGGCTCCAGACCCTGTTGCCACATCAAATACATTGACATGATCTTTGTCGGCAAAGTAATCATCAAACTTAGATAATACAAGTCCTACAAGTTCTTCTGTTTCAGGTCTAGGAATTAAAACATCTTCATTCACAATAAAGTCGTAGCCATAGAAACATTCATACCCTAATACATAGCCTAATGGTTCTCCATTTTCCATTAAATGAATTCCTTCAAGATAATCCGTTTGAATTTGTTCATCCGCCTCTTCATCCATAGAAATATATAAATTGATATCTTTTTGACGACATAATTCCACCATGAAAAGTTGCGCTGCCTGTTCGCCTTGACCAGCCTTATAAAGACGTTCTTTACCTTCATTAATCAATGAATGATATGTACTCATTATTCTTTTTCTCCAGCAATTTTAGCCTGTTGATCTGCAAGCTGTAATGCAGCCATTAAATCATCTAGACGACCATCCATAATACGATCTAACTGATTGACTGTATATCCAATACGGTGATCTGTTACACGGTTTTGTGGATAGTTGTATGTACGAATTTTTTCTGCACGATCTCCAGTACCAATCTTTGTACGACGTTCTTTTTCGTTCTTTTGATCCAATTCACGCTGTCTTTCTTCATATACACGAGCACGAATTGTCATTAAGGCAGTTGCACGGTTTTCATGCTGACTACGACCATCCTGACATTTAACTACAATACCTGTTGGTTTGTGGACGATACGTACAGCTGAATCGGTTTTATTGATGTGCTGTCCTCCAGCTCCACTTGCACGCATTGTTTCAATTTCCAAGTCGTTCATATCGATATCAAAGTCTTCTGCCTCTACTTCTGGCATACACAATACTGTTGCGGTAGAAGTATGGATACGGCCTTGTGATTCTGTCTTTGGCACACGTTGTACACGGTGAGAACCAGATTCAAATTTTAAAGTTCCATAAGCCCCTTCTCCATTGACTTTAAATGAAACCAATGAGAATCCTCCAGCTTCACTATCTTCCATTTCAATGACTTCCGTTCTCCAACCTTTTGCTTCTGCATATTTTGAATACATTCTAAATAAATCTCCGGCAAAGATATTTCCTTCGTCTCCACCAGCTGCTCCACGAATTTCTAAGATCGCATTATGAGAATCGTTTGGATCTTTTGGTACTAGAAGCAATTCTAATCGGTCTAAATAATTTTGGATTTTTGGTTCTAATTCTTCCAATTCCATTTGTGCCATTTCACGAATTTCTTTATCCTCTTCTTTTGAAAGGACTTTAGCCTCTTCTAATTCCTCAACTGCCTTTTTATATTCTTCGTATGTTTCCACAATAGGTGTCAACTCATTTTGTTCACGCCCCAATTTTGCCATTGTCTTACGATCCGATACAACATCACTTTGCATCATCAAATCATTGATTTCACGATAACGCTCAACCATTTTTTCTAAACGCTCATCCATTTTTGCCATAAGTATATATCCTTTCTCTATAATTTTTATATCTTGAGTGTTTTACCACTTAAAAAACGCTTTATTTTAGCGATATACCCCATCTATTTTAATATAAAGAACCAGTATTGTCGATGAAAATTGTCCTATTACGCAATTTTTGAAGATAAGAGTATAATATGAAGTATGAAACAGAAAAGAAAAGTTAAAAAAATACCAATTGTGTTTATTCTTACCTTACTCATTTTCGTATTTATAGTTATTCCCTTCACTATTTTAAAAATCACTGAAGACGGACAATACTACGTAGAAGATTTAAATACAAGTGAAGTACAAGCTTCCTATAAGCATTACATCTTCGCATCTTTTAAGATGGATACAATCGATTCTAAGTATGCGTGTATAAAAGATGAAAACGGAAAAATATTACGACTTCAATCTGGCATTGTTAATTTAAAAACGAAAGACATAACTGAAAATACAGAATACACAGCAGATACAGATGAAACTGGATATGTGAATGGAAGTTATGGCGCAGATGCTCAATATTTAGGAACCAGCTTTAACGGAAAGAAGGTTCACTTTAAAATAAGCGGCGTGCAAGCATGGACAGACATCAACAATGTTGAATTGTACTTATATGACGATTCTTATACTTTATCCACATATTATGTTTATAAAGGTTCCCTCATTCATACGATTTCTACTGATCTTGTTCAAGGAAATGCGAATTCTATTGCGATTGGTCCTGCTCCAAAATTTTTAAAAGAAGATACTGCCTATTATTCATATGATGGTCACTATTTTTATACAAGCTATAAAAACTTAGTTGATGATAAAAAGGTCAATAAAAATCCATACTATAACTATTATCAATATGTTCCGCACAGAACCACGTCGTATTTGAATAATGTGATTTATAATACGTATGTCAACGATGAATCTGCACTCTATAATCAAGCCGATGTATTTTTTAATATACAAGCTAAATACGCAATTAACGCATCTATGATGTATGCGCTTGCCCTAAATGAGAGTGGTCTAGGACTTAGTCAGTATGCGCTTGAATATCATAATTTATTCGGTCATGCAGCTATTGATGAAAATCCAGATAACGCAAATCAATACAAATCAATAGCGGATTGTGTAAAACAACATGCCTACAATTTCTTACAGCAAGGCTATCTAAATCCTGAAGATTCAAGATATCACGGCTCGTGGTTTGGGGATAAGGCAAGTGGCATCAACGTGAACTATGCGTCTGATCCGTACTGGGGAGAAAAAGCGGCTAGTTTCTATTATCAATTGGATGAAGATGGTATTGACCAAAAAAAGAATCCAATCAAAACAATACAACTATCTAAGGACTTAAAGGTATATGCACCAAATAAAAAAGATGTTCTTTATACTTATAAAAAAGGAAGTATTGTATCGATAAATATATTAGAGGATGAGCATAGATACTATAAAATATCAAGTGAAGCACCTGTTAAAGATAATCATTTAAATGTAAACGCTAAATATAAGAATAGCTATGCATATATCAAGAAATCGGATTTCAAATAAAAGAAAACCATTCTAGTGTTGGCGACTAGAATGGTTCCTTTTTGTTTATTATAATTTTTTTAGGAGAGAGATATGAATATTGGTTTATTTCTATATTCATTGCCTTATCTTTAAGGCACTTATAGAATAACATCCCATGTTGTCATAATTTTAGTATAACTTTGGTAAATCTTGTGAAATCAAAATGAATTATGTGAAAAATCCGCATCAGAAAAGCCGTTCTTTTTCAAACGGCTCTATTTTATTCTAAAGCATTGATTTAACTGTTTTATATAAATCGTCTGCTGTTAAATGGAATTCTTTTTGAAGGAAATCTGGTGTTCCAACTTGACCAAAGCGTTCATCCACACCATGACGCTTAAATGGTACGTTGACTCCATTTTCCATTAAGACTTCTGCAACAGCACTTCCAAGTCCGCCATAGATTGAATGATTTTCAAATGTAACAACAGCCTTTTTACCTTTTGATTCAGATAACACTAAGTCAATGTCTAAAGGTTTAATACAATACATATCGATTACTTCTACTGAATATCCTTCTTCAACTAATTTTTCAGCACAATCTAATGCATCGCTTACCAACTGGCCAGATACAATAATTAGAATATCTTTACCTTCTCTTAAAACATTTCCTTTGCCTAATTCAAAAGTTGAATCTGTTGTATACACATTCCTAACATTTTTACGGTTTGCACGAATATAATGTACACCTTCATATTTAGAAAGTTCTTTTACAACCCATCTTGTTTGTGTTTCATCACAAGGATCCACAATGACTGAACCTGGAATTTCACGCATCAAAGCCACATCTTCCCAAGTTGTATGTGTACCTCCATTAGGTCCTACTGTAAATCCTGGATCTGAACCATAAATATTGATTGTATTATGTGCATATGCACCTGATAAATAAATTTGATCATAAACTCGACGTGTTGCGAAAGGTCCAAATGTATGTACATAAGGAATAAATCCTTCACTTGACAATCCACATCCAACGCCAATCATATTTGCTTCTGAAATACCACATTGAATGAAATTTTCTGGATTTGATTTTTTGATATTTGTGAACTTACTAGCTCCACCCAAATCGGCTTCCATAGCAACCACTTTGTCATTTTCTTTAATAAGTTCTTGAATGCTTTCAACAACTGCAACACGTAATTCTTTACCTTTCTCACTACGATTTTCTACTAATTTATACATGTTGCTCCTCCTCTTCAATTTCCTTTTTTAAAGAAGCTTTAGCATCATCAGTTGCTCGATTCACTTCTTCTGTATTGAATTTTACTGAGTGATTATCCAAAAGTTCTTCAAAGAACTTAACACCTTGACCTTTGATTGTATCCAAAACAATACATACAGCTGAATCAGTCACTGATTTAGCTTTTGTGATAGCTTCATCAATCGCATCTAAATTATTTCCTTTAACAGTTTGTGTATTAAAACCAAATGCCTTCATCTTAGCTTCAATGCTAAATGGATTTATAACATCTTTTGTATACCCATCTAATTGACGTTTGTTGTCATCAATGATAACGATACAATTATTCATTTTGTAGTTTGCCAAGTATTGGAAGGCTTCCCAACATTGACCTTCATTTAATTCACCATCTCCAACAATAAGATATACATAGTTATCACTGTGCTTCATCTTTAATGCTGTGGCAATTCCTGCGGCTGTACTTGTTCCTTGACCTAATGATCCTGTTGTCATATCGACTCCAGGCGTTTTTGTTCGATCTGGATGGCTTGGCAACATTGTTCCACCATCATTTAATGTCATTAACTTTTCTTTACCAAAGAAACCACATTCACTTAATGTTGAATACCAAACCGGTCCTGCATGTCCTTTTGACAATACAACGCGATCTCTTCCTTCCCATTTTGGATTTTTAGGATCATATTTCATTTGTTTCCCATACAATACCGCAAATAATTCAACCAAAGATAAAGATCCACCTAAGTGTCCATAACCTCTATGTTGTAACATATCCAAAATGTCATAGCGCACTTTTTTTGCTAATATTTCTACTTTTTTATCCATAATTTCCTCCAAATGGCTAAACAAAAAGAAGGAGATATAAAACCCTTCTTTTTATCAAATTTTACTTACCGAAAACTTCTTTAAGTTTTTCAGTTAATTCATTCATATCCATGATACGATCAAGAATGATTTTGCTAGGATATGATGCTACTTGTGGAGCTAAGTCACGTCCTACTACAAATAAATCTGCAGAATTAGGATTTACTTCACTTAAAGATGTATGGTCAACAGAAACTCCAGTAATACCTAGGTTTTTCAATGCTTTTTCAACATTCATACTTACCATCATACTACTTCCAAGTCCTGAACCACAACAGCACATAATACTACGAATAGCCATTTTCATTCCCCTTTCTATTTTTCTTCAGCTTTTTTAGGAGCTACAAAATTATAAACGATTGGTAATAAGAAGATTACAACGCAGATTACAAATAATCCTGTTCCTTGAACATGTTGAGCAATATTACCTAATACAATACCTAACCAAGAGAAGTCAGCATCTGAGAATGTACAGTTAGCAAAGTTCAATGAACCCATAACTGGCATACAGATTGCTGGTAAGAATGTAATTAATAAACCATGCATAAAGCTTCCAAATACACAACCTTTTAATCCACCTTCAGCATTTCCGAATACACCTGCAGTCGCACCACAGAAGAAGTGAGGAATTACACCAGGTAAAATTAATGCACAAGGTACTAATGATTTGTCAATAAATGCTAATACGAACAATCCAACAATACCACCTAAGAATGATACTAAGAAACCAATTAATACAGCATTTGGAGCATAAGGGAATACAACTGGACAGTCGATTGCAGGAATAGCACCTGGAACCAATTTTTCAGCAATACCACGGAATGCAGGAACGATTTCTCCGACGATCAAACGTACACCACTTAAGATAATATATACACCACCAGCGAAACTTAAACCAGAAGTAATAGCCCAAACAGCCCAGTGTGTTTGTGTTTCAGCACCAACATTTAATAAACCACCTAAGTTAGTATAAGTAGCTAAGATAGTTTCTGGATCTGCTTCTAAGATTCCACGTCCAACAGCAACACCAGTTACGATTAAGAAGAATACAACCATTGTTAAACCAATAGCAACTGTAGTGTCACGTAAGAAAGTTAAACGTTGAGGGAAGTTAACTTCTTCAGTTGATTTACTTTTTCCTTTGAATAATTTAGCACATTGAGCAGAGAACCAGTATCCAGCACCACCAAAGTGACCAAATCCTAATTCATCTGTTTGAACAATTTTGCGCATTGTAGGCTCACAATAAGCAGGACTGACAACCATGATGAATCCTAACACCAATCCACCAGCAAGCCATAATTGAGCTCCTGACAATCCACCAACATTTAGAATAACAGCTAACATACAAGCCATGTATAATGTGTGGTGACCAGTCAAGAAGATGTAGTGCCATCTTGAGAAACGTGCCAGAATAATATTTGCGATCATACCTAAACACATAATGTAAGCTGTGTCAGTAGCGAAATCTTTCAATGCTAATGAAACGATAGCTTCATTGTTAGGAACAACACCTTGCATATTGAATGCATAGTTGAAGATATCACCGAATGCATTTAATGATCCAGTTTGTAAGAATGATGCACCAGCACTTAATACTAAGAAACCAACAATTGTCTTAACCGTACCTTTTACGATTTCTTCGATTGGTTTTTTCTGTAATGCTAAACCAATTAAAGATAATAAACCAACTAAAATGGCAGGTGTAGACAAGATATTAACGATAAAATTTAACATATCTTTCTCCTTCTATGTTACCTTAGCTTATCCCACATTTTCAACAAAGATATTATATATCTCTTGTGGAGTTGAAGCATTTAGTAACGAATTCACTTTTGATTCATCTGCGAAGATATTGGAAACGGCTTGGATGCCTTCCATGTGAGAATGATTATCTTTTGCAACAAGTGTAACTAATATTCGCACATCATATCCATCAGGCTTGAATCTTACAGGTTCTTTTAAAACTGTAACTGCCATCTGTGTTTCGTTTACACCAGATTGATTGCTCGCATGGATTAGAGCCAAGTTTTCACATAACACATAATAGGGCCCAAATTTTTCTGTGTTTTCAAAAACAGCATCTTCGTATTCTTTTGTACAATATCCTTGTTCAATCACTGGTGCACAAGCAACACAAATTGCATCTTCCCAATTTTTTACACTTTCTTTAATAAAACAGTTTTTAACTTTTAGCAAATCTTTAATCATCTCGAATCTCTCCTCTTCACACTTGCATTATCTGTGAAACGGGTTCCAAAAACAAGAACAATGTTTTGCACAAACATTGTGCAAAATGTATATTTTATCCTTGTCTGTAAGCGCTTTGCACTATTATCATTATATACAGGCGTGTTTTTTGTACAAAATGATGATAAAGTCCATAAAAATCCTTTTTTTTGCACAAAACAAAATTTATCGTGAAAAAATTTGGATTTGATAAAATCTTTAACAATTGTTATTTTAAAGATAGTTATGAAAGGGGTTTCTAAGTTTTATGAGTATGAGTCTTTTAGCTGCAATTATATTAATTTCACTTATTCTATGTGCAATTGCCATTCCATTTTTTATTCGAAGTTTTTTGTGGCAATCCATTCTTAAAAAAATATATAAAGGTCAATATGACGAAGCAATCCAACAAATGAATTCCCCTTTATATACTTTATTATTTACGTCATATGAAAAAAATTACAATATTCTACGTACATATATGTCTAAACAAGATGCACATGAAATTACCAAACAAGTAGAATTCATGTTGTCACAGAATTTAAACAATTCCCAAGCTTATCAAGTAGCTAGTATGACTTACTTTTACTTTTTGGATGATCAAAATGTTGAATTATCTAAAAAATTATTAGACATTATTGAACGAAAAGGAAATGAAGATGAAGTTGCTTATGATCGTATGTTATATCGTATTTTGATTGAGAAAAAAAGCGAAGATATCTCATTTGTGAATGAGCTTTTGTCTAAAAATTCAGATGATCAACAACAAGGCATTTTACAATATCTTCTTGGTTTACAATATCAATATCTTTCAGATGTAAAACAAGCAAATTATTATTTCAATAAAGCAAAAAAGAACTTAAAAGGCACACCTTATCATAAAAAAGTAAAAGAAAGTATGATTTAAGGAGAGTCTTATGTCTATTTCATATACATTAGATAAACGTTGTACAGAAATTCTGAATATTGTAATGTACACAACAGGTTATTTAAAAGTTCAAGACCTTGCGGATGACTTAGAAGTTTCTAAACGAAGCGTCTATTATGACATTTCTAAAATTAACGAATGGCTGGTCGATAACAATATCGATCCTATTATACAAGAGCGCGGCAAAGGCATTATTCTACATAAAGAGCAGGTTCAGGCTATTCAAAAGACATTAAATAAGAAAAAAAATGAAAGTATACTTTTCTTTACACCTGAAGAAAGACAACGTATTGAAATCTGTTCTATAATTACCCGTAACCGCCCTTTATATATCGAAGATTTTATCGATATTTGCCAAGTTAGTCGAAACACTATAATTAATGATTTAAAATCTGTTGATGCCTTTTTAAGTCATTATGCACTTCAACTTACATATAGTATAAAAACAGGATATCACATACATGGAGATACGATCAAAAAAAGAGCTGTCTTTTTTATGCTGTTTCCTAGTCTTTGGCACTACTATGAAAATCACATTATTGAAGCTTTTGATTCAGAAAGACTTTATGATATATTAAATTGCTTAAAACATATTGAATCTGAATTGCATACCGAATATGTGAGTGGAATCTTACCTGCTTTAGCTATGTTCATTTCAACCATCCAAAATAGAAATGACATTATTACATTTTCAGACATGGATGAAGAAGAAATTATTGAAACAAATGAGTACAATTTGGTACATAAATATTTTAATGATTTAAAAGAATATGAACAAGTTTATATTGCCCTACACCTTCTTGGATCTAGACTGCAAGCTGTTCCTGTGAATGTAATGAAGGAAGAAGATAAAACATATGAATTGGCGAAATCTTTAGTACATGAATTTGAAAGAATTTCATATGTTTTTTATGATCAGGAAGATGAATTGATCAATGCAATAAATGCGCATTTAAAAACTTCTTTATATCGTTTTAAATATGGTATTCAATTAGGAAACCCTATGCTTAACAATATTAAAACCGAATATGAAGAATTGTTTGAGTTAACAAAACGTGCTTGCAATGTATTATCTAAAAACCTTGATTGTTTTATTTCGGATGCAGAAGTTGCTTATCTAACCCTGCATTTTGGAGCTTTTATGCCTACACAAAAAGCAAACAAACACACATTTAGAATCTTGATTATATGCCCAAATGGCATTGGAACTGGAAATATGTTACGCCAAGAAGTGTCAACTTTAGTGCCTCAAGCAACTGAAATTAAAAACTTACCTTTAAGCAGTTATGAGCCAGAACACGATTATGATGTTGTTATTTCAACGGTTATGCTGCCAAATGAACAAAAGTTGATTATGGTGCACCCCATACTAACCGATCAAGATCGTGTAGCTATATTAAGAAACTGCATGGCAACTGAGCCACAGGCAAAAATGCAAATTGATGATATTATGAAAATCGCATCAAATTATATTAATACTGAAAAATTAGATAATTTTCATAAAGATCTACAAGATTATTATTCAAGCATACAAAGTCATAAAGCTCCTCATAAAACATATGATCGAGGCTTATTAGATTTTTTGAAAGATTCACATATACAATGTGTTAATTCTCAAGTTAGCTGGGAAGAAGCCATTCAAATATCAGCACAACCATTATTGGATGATGGTTCCATTTCGAATGATTACATAAATGCCATTATTAACGACCAAAGAAACAAAGGTTTATATATGTTTTTGGCTGACGATCTTGTTTTAGCGCATTCTGCAATCGAAAATGGTGTAAATCGCTTAGATGTATCCATGTGTACATTTAAAGAACCTGTCTCTTTTCTAAATGGAAAAAAGGCTAAAATTATTATTGTTCTTTGTGCTGAAGACAAAACTAAACATATACATGTATTGAACGATGTACTTAATATTTTTTCTAAGAAAAAAAGTATTGATCAAATAACAAGTTTAAGTACACCTGCAGAAATATATGCATATATAGATAAACATATCGAAAAATAGGAGGTTATCATGGAATTCAACAAATATTTCGATCACACATTTTTAAAGGCATTTGCCACAAAACAAGACATTGATACGCTTTGTCAACAAGCTAAAGAATTAAATACTGCAAGCGTATGTGTTAATGAAGATTGGGTAGCTTATTGTAAAAACTTATTAAAAGATACAGACGTAATGGTTTGCAGCGTTGTAGGTTTTCCATTAGGACAATGCGGGTTAAACACAAAGGCTTATGAAACAAAAGAAGCTTTAAAAGATGGTGCAGATGAAATTGATTATGTCTTAAATGTTGGCGATGTGAAAATGGGTAATTTTGACAAAGTAAAAGAGGAGATGGAAACTCTGACAAAAATTTGCCATGCCCAAAATAAAGGAATTAAAGTAATTTTTGAAAATTGCTATCTAACAAAGGAAGAAATCAAAAAATGTGCTGAAATCGCTAAGGAAGTTAAACCTGATTTCATTAAGACAAGCACGGGATTTGGTACAGGTGGAGCCATAATAGAAGATGTTAAATTGATGAAAGATACAGTTGGAAATGACGTAGAAGTAAAAGCAGCTGGTGGCATTCATTCATATGCTGAAGTAAAAGAAATGATCGAGGCTGGTGCTACTCGAATTGGTGCAAGTGCAACAGTACAAATCGTAGAAGAATATAATAAATAATCATTTTTTTCAAAAAGAAATTTAAGTTCAACTTAGATTTCTTTTTTTGTTTTATAATAAAAAAATTGATACAATATTCCCTGTATGAAAAAAAATCAGAGTGTTGACCTATTACATGGCCCTATATTTAAATCGTTAAGCTTATTGGCAATTCCAATCATGGCCACTTATTTCATTCAAATGGCATATAACCTAGTTGATATGTTATGGATTGGTTTTTTGGGGTCTGGTGCGGTTGCCAGTATTGGCGTATCCGGTAATTTCATGTATTTGTCTAACGGCCTTGTGAACATGCCTAAGATTGGATCACAAGCTTTGGTTGGACAAAGTCTTGGAGCTAATAATCAAGAACAAACAAAAAATTATATTCAGGCAGCTTTTCAAAGTTCCTTATTTTTTGCCCTTATATATGGGATTATTATTATTGTTTTTCAAAAGTATTTAATTCAATTATTTAATTTATCAGATCCTGCTATTATTCAAGATGCTCAGAATTATTTATGGATTACATGCGGCTTTATTGTATTCTCTTTTGTGAATCAGATTTTTACTGGTATTCTTACAGCTGCTGGACATTCAAAAAGCACTTTTATAGCCACAACAACCGGTCTAGTATTAAATTTAATTTTAGACCCTGTACTCATCTTTGTATTCAATCTTAGAGTCATCGGTGCAGCTCTTGCAACAATTCTTGCTCAAATCATTGTTACTCTGGTCTTTTTATATAACACAAAAAATCTTGATCTATTTAGAAATATCCGTATCTTGTCAAAACCAAAATTGAATCACATTTCTGAAATATTAAAAATAGGATTTCCATCCTCTGTGCAAAGTATGTTATTTACATGCATTTCTATGTACATTGCACGTTTAATTTCTAGCTTTGGCGCTATAAGTGTAGCCGTACAAAAAGTAGGTTCTCAAATTGAATCTATCTCATGGATGGCTGCCGATGGATTCAGCGCATCCATCAATGCGTTCACTTCGCAAAATTATGGTGCAAAAAACTATGATCGTGTAAAACAAGGTTATAAAACTGGCATGCTGGTGGTTGGATTATGGGGATTATTAACAACAGCCGTTTTAATTTTCCTTCCTGGACCGATATTCTCATGTTTCATCCATGAAACAAATATACTTCCTTATGGAATTGACTATCTAATTATACTTGGATATTCCCAACTATTTATGTGCATAGAAATAGCTACACAAGGTGCTTTTAATGGACTTGGTAAAACTCTGCCACCTAGTATTGTATCCATTATATTCACGTCTGCGCGAATTCCTATGGCTGTTATACTATCTCAATTTTTGGGCGTTAATGGTGTATGGTGGGCCATCTCCATTTCAAGTATAATTAAAGGGATTGTATTGGTTACATGGTTTATTCTTTATTCTAGAAGGAGACTTGTCGTATGAAAAATCACTCTTTAACTGAAGGAAGCATCGCAAAAGGATTACTTTTCTTTGTGATTCCACTTTTCTTTTCAAATCTATTTCAACAACTCTATAACACAATTGATACCTTATTAGTTGGGCATTTTTTAGGCGATAATGCACTGGCTGCAATGGGTGCAACAGCTGCTATTTTTGAATTGATTGTTCAATTTTCAAATGGATGTGGAACTGGATTTAGTATTGTTACTGCTAGATACTTTGGTTCAAAAAATGAAGATGAACTAAAAAAAGTGTTGCTACATCTTTAATTCTTGGCCTTATTATATCCATTGCAATCACAATTGTTTCTTATGTTTTTATGCCATCATTGTTAACTCTTTTAAAGACTCCAAGAATTATTTATAATGATTCATTAAATTACATACGTTGTATATCTGCTTTCTTGATTATCACAATGTTCTACAATTTAGGTGCAGGTATGTTACGAGCAATAGGAGATAGTCTTAGACCTTTAATTGTACTTTTCTGTTCTTCTATTATTAATATTGCCCTAGATATATTTTGTATCACAATTCTAGATATGGGAGTTCTAGGAGCTGGAGTAGCTACTGTTATTGCACAAGGCATATCGACAATTATTTGTTTCTTTTTAATTTGGAAAGATGCTAAAATACTTATCCCTAAAAAAGAACATTTCCATATGGAATCCTCTATGATTAACGATTTATTAGGGCAAGGATTTTCAATGGGATTCATGTTTTCTATTGTATCCATTGGAACAATCATTCTCCAAACAGGAATCAATGGACTTGGAACACAGATTATTGCCGCACATACAGCTGCACGAAAATTAATGTCCTTATTGGGTCTTCCTTTGTCTACATTAGCTGCTTCTATGGCTACCTTTGTTTCTCAAAATAAAGGAGCTCAAAACTATACTCGTATTATAAAAGGTGTTCGTATGGCAAACACTTGTAGCATTATCTATCCTATATTTTTAAGTATAATCATCTATTTTACAGCTGAAAATCTAGTCCATTTCCTTTCAGGATCAAACAATCCTATTGTACTTGAGAATGGTGCCATGTATTTAAAAATCAATGTACCTTTCTTTATTGTATTAAGTATTCTTCTTAATTTACGAAATACGATTCAAGGTTTTGGATATAAAATCACACCACTTATTTCAAGTCTTATTGAATTCTTTGGAAAAATCGTATTCACTTTATTTCTAGTACCTACATTTAAATATTTGGGTGTATGCTTTTGCGAACCTATTATCTGGTGTTTGATGACTAGTCAATTATTATTTTCATATCGCAGAATCATAAAACCATTTAAAGCGCAGAATTAACTCTGCGCTTTGTTTTGTATTATGCTTGTACAAATTGTTTTAATAATCTACGTCTAAAATCAAAATCTTCTGCTAAACCATCGAGATTACATTTTGCTCACGTAACCCTCTTAAAATACGATTTACACTATTTCTAGTAGAAATACCGCAGAATCCTGCAATATCATCGTTTGTCACTTGGAAATCAATTAAAATACCTTTTTTTACTTTTCTTCCGAATATAGGAATCAATTGATAGATAAAAGCACACACTGCTCCATTTTTACCATTCATTGTCATAAGTTGCTGCTTAAAAATAGCTTCCGTTAATTTAGTACGATAATATGAATTCACATACTCTTTTAACTCTGGATCTTGATTTACAAAATCCCAGAATAACACTCTTAGAATACGATAAAAAGTAGCCGTTTCACTCTCAATACGAACGTTAAATGGAGCTGATGTATATTGACTTACTTCATCTTTTAATAATGAAATAATATCGGGGCCTTTAATATAAGAAATATTAAATTCTCTTCCATCACGCAAAATTATACTAGTCTTAACAATTCCTTCTTTTAACACGTACGTATCTTGTTGTTCTAATCCATAATACATTAAATATGTATGTCTTTTTTTGTAACTGTAGGCATATCTTTTTCTTCAAAAAATTTTATTAAATAGTTACTGCCTCTAAAAATCCCTTTCTTCTTCAGTTAAAATAGTATAACACAATCCAAAAATATATAGGTAACATATGTTATTATCTTTGACTGTTTCATAAGAAAGAAAAAGGATACATCATGTATCCTTCTATATTATTTTTGATGTTTTGAACAAATGGCTACTCCAACACCGATTGTTGCCATACAAATAACTGAGAACCAGCCAGTGTGAGTAAACACTTGATTGCTAGAACCAATTCCTGCTGCATACAGAGGCATTGGAACAAACAATAATGATGCTCCTGCTAAATAACCTAACTTTTTCATATCCAATCCCTCCTTCTTTTGTTGGGTTAAAGCTTTTCTATACCAATCTTATAACGCATATAAACAAAAAAAGAAACCAAGATGGAAAACTTGGTCTCTATTCTGGTATAATCAGTTCTTGTTATTTCTTTCATTTAAAATGAACTTTTCAACCTCTTTAAACATTTTCTTTGCTTTTTTAGCTGACTGTTTTTCTGCTATTTTTTGTCTCCAAACAGGAATTTCCTTTGAAGAAACATTTTCATAAATTTCTTCATAAGTCACTTTAATTTTTGATTCATTTAAAGATTCAATCTTATAAGAAATAGTTGTATGATCAATAGCTGTATTAAAAGTTGCCACATATAATTCATTTGGAATCAACCTTTTAATATGCACAGTAATCTCTGAGCCAATTCCTTTTCTTTGAGCTGATTTCTTTTTGTATTTTAAACCTTCTTTTAATTCTAAATCTTTCTTCGTGACATTTTTAACTTCTTCTTTTAAAGATTTCATCATCAAATCATAAAACTCTTTATCACTTACATTTAATTCCATACTAACTTTCATATTGCACCTCTTTTAACACAATTATATACTATTTTAAGAAAGAAGGTTATTTATGTATACAGATAGTCATTGTCACATTACTTGTGATCGTCTATATAGTCGAATCGATGAAATTATTGAAAACATTAAAATTAAAAACGTTACTTCTTGCATGATCATGTGCACAAGTCCCGAAGAATTAGATCGTGCAAAAAAAATAAAAGAAGAATATCCGTTCTTTAAAATAGCTTTTGGTTGGTTTCCAAGTGATGCCAAAGAAATTGCAGATAAAGAAATTCAGTATCTCATTGATCAAACGCCTTATTTAGATTGTTTAGGAGAAATTGGATTGGATTACTATTGGGATACAAGTTTTAATGATTTACAAAAAGAATTATTCATTAAGCAGATTCAAATTGCGAATGAACACAATCTCCCTATTTCTATTCATATGCGCGAATCCACAAAAGACTGCATGGATATTTTAAAACAATACGCAAAGACAAAAATTATTTTCCATTGCTTTAGCGGAAGTAAAGAAACTATGCTGGAATGTTTAAAAATGAATTCTATGATTTCGTTTGCCGGACCTATCACATTCAAAAATGCTAGACATGCCCCTGAATGTATTGAAGTTTGTCCAATCGATAGAATCATCACAGAAACGGATTCTCCATATTTAACACCTGTTCCTTATCGTGGAAAAGAAAATGAACCTATGTATGTGGAATATGTCGCCAAGAAAATTTGTGAAATCAAACAACTTGATGAAGCATATGCATGTAGACAAATTGAAGAGAACTTCAATTCCATTTTTGATTAAATAAAGACCTGTCGATTGACAGGTCTATTTTTGTAAGTTTTCGTATTCTGAAACTTTGTTTCCTATGATAATGTTATCTCCTTGAATCACAATAGGTCTTTTTACTAACATACCATTTGAGGCAAGTAATTCAATCAATTGTTCTTCTGTATATGTTTCTCGTTTTTCTTTTACATTTAATTCACGATACAACATACCACTTGTATTGAACAATTTTTTTAATTCCACACCATGATGAATCCAGCTTTGAATCTCTTCTTTTGTTGGATTATCTTCTTTAATATTTCGATATGTAGCTTCAATACCCAAATCTTGTAGAGCTTTATATGCCTTTTTACAAGTTGAACAAGGAGGATAGCCAATAAACAGTGTTTCCATATTAGTCATCAAATGCGTGTGCTAATACTTCTGATAATGAAGAATTTTCTTCAACTGCATGAATCAATCCAGCTAACAATGGTGCCATTGAAAGAACAGTCATTTCTGGATAAATTTTTTGGTTTTCTGTTTGATCAATTGTATTTGTACAAACGAATCCAGCTAGCTTAGCAGCTTTTAAACGATCGATAGCAGGTCCTGAAAGGATACCATGTGAACATGAAGCATAAACAGCTTTAGCTCCCTTGTCTTTCAACATTTTGATACCAGCAGTTAATGTACCAGCTGTATCTACCATGTCATCGATGATGATTGCAGTTTTACCATCAACATCACCAATTAAGTTCATAGCTTCAGCTACATTTGGTTTAGGACGACGTTTGTCGATGATTGCGATAGGTGCACCTAATGCATTTGCCAAGTTACGCGCACGTACAGCTCCACCGTGATCAGGAGATACAACTACGATTTCACCTAATCCTTCTTGGTGTTTGAAGTAATCAGCAATCAATCCATTCGCAGTAATATCATCTGCTGGAATATCGAAGAATCCTTGAATCTGAGTAGCATGTAAGTCAACTGTAACTACACGATCAGCTCCAGCTCTTTCTAATAAACTAGCAACTAATTTAGAAGTAATTGGTTGACGAGGTTTCGCTTTACGATCCTGACGTGCATATCCAAAATATGGAATGATAGCAGTGATGCTTGCAGCACTTGCACGTTTACATGCATCAATGCCAATTAAAATTTCCATTAAATTTGAGTTTACAGGTTTATTTGTACTTTGTACAAAATATACGTGTTTGCCACGAACAGATTCTCCAAGTTCTACTAAGATTTCTCCATCCGCAAAGTGTTTAACTTCACACTTACCTAATTCCAATCCTAATTCTTTACAAATATCTTCTGCTAAACCAACGCTAGATGATAAAGCAAATACAATGGTGTTTTTCATGATTTATCCTTTCTCATACCCTATCAGGTTTATTTTATGGTTTTATTATTGCTTACATAAGACATAGGCCCTACAACAGAACCTTCTTCTATGCAAGAATTAACGACTTTACTTGAATCTACAATTGCACGATCTTCAATTTTCGAATTATTCAAATAAGAACCTGGTAAAATCTCAACGAAATCACCAATTTCTGTGTTTCCAAGAATTTCAACATTTGGATGAATAATCACATCATGTCCAATCGTTACATCTTTTCCAATAACTGTTCGCATTGGGTCTACAATCTGTACCCCTTCTTTCATCCAGTTATTGTTGATTCGATTGCGCATCCATTCATACGCTTTATGTAATTCTACACAATCATTGATTCCCATGACTTCATCACGGTCTTCAACTACCAATCCCTTAACAACCTTTCCTTGATTTGCTAAAATCTTAACCAAGTCTGTTAAGTAATACTCATGTTGAGCATTATTTGTTGTTAATTTATCAAGATTATCAAATAAATCTCTATTCTTGAAACAATACATACCTGCGTTGATTTCACAAATTTGTTTTTGTTCTTCTGTACAATCCTTTGCCTCTACAATCGCTTGAACATGACTATTTTCATCACGAACAATACGACCATAATGAGCTCCATCATCCAATACAGAAGTTAATAGAGTTAATGATGCATCTTGATTGGTTTGGAATAGTTTTTCCAATGTCTCAGGCTGAATACATGGTCCGTCTCCATTAATAATCAATGTATCCCCATCTTCATCCTTTAATTGTGTAGCTTGCATAACCGCATGACCAGTACCCAATTGTGGTTGTTGCAAAGCAAATTCAACATCTGGAAAAGCTTCTTTAATACTTTCAGCCTGATATCCGACAATCACTACAATTCTTTCTACAGATACCGCTCTTAAAGCATCAATAATGTAAGCCAACATTGAACGATCAATAATCGTATGCATTACTTTGCTACGATCTGATTTCATTCGAGTTCCTTTTCCTGCCGCCAGAACAATCGCATTACGCATATTTTCACCTGACTTTCCGTATATATTCTAACAAAAATCACAAGACATTAAAGGGTCACACAAAGAAAAAGACAATACATTTTGTATTGTCTCAGATTGTTGACAAAAGCCTATACCTTTTCGTAAGGACATAGGCTTTTTATTGTATATAGGCAATTTTCGAAATGAAATTGTCTTTTTTTTATATATTTTGAAGGATATATTGAATTTTTTGATGG
>NZ_VUMR01000041.1 GCF_009696075.1 Holdemanella porci
CAATTTGAAGTATATCAAACCATGCTAGACAAAGGTTTTAGTGTTAAAGCTATCGCATCCATTTTCTCAGTGAGCGAAGAATCGATTAAAACGCTATTGATGAGAACTTAAATATTGTAGTATAATCTCATTGGGAATGAAGTTCTCCCTTAGTTGTAAACTAAAACCGCTTTTTATTAGCTGATGACTTCTGTGTTTTTTTAACGCGGAAACCATCAGCTTTTCTACGTTTTGAAAGGAGAGACAAAATGCTGATCAGTTTATCTTATATTTTTCTTGTAGGAATGTTTTTATCTTGGTTATGCAAAAAGATGGGATTACCTGGATTATTAGGAATGATATTTACAGGAATTCTTTTAGGACCTTATTGTCTTGGTTTGATTAATTCTTCATTGTTGAACATATCCAGTGAATTAAGAAAGATTGCTCTAATTATTATATTAATGCGAGCCGGATTGAATCTTGATTTAAGTGATTTAAAAAGGGTAGGAAGACCAGCTATATTGATGTGTTTTGTGCCAGCTTGTTTTGAGATGGTTGGAATGATTTTGTTGGCACCAAAATTATTAGGGATTTCTTTACTAGATGCTGCTATTATGGGAAGCGTTGTTGCAGCCGTAAGTCCTGCAGTTATTGTTCCAAAAATGTTACAACTTATGGACGAAGGATATGGAACGAAAGAAAGTATTCCACAATTGATTTTGGCTGGAGCAAGTGTAGATGATGTATTTGTGATTGTGATGTTTACGGCATTTCTTGGTTTAGCCCAAGGAGAAAGTGTGAATATATTAAGCTTTGTGAATATTCCACTATCCATTCTAACCGGTATTATGTGTGGAGCATTATTAGGAAAAGGGTTTGCAATCTTCTTTAAGAAAAATCATATGCGAGATACTGTAAAGATTTTAATTCTACTAAGTGTGGCATTTATTCTAGTGACACTTGAGGATGCTTTACCAATTCCATTTTCAGGATTACTTGCGATTATGTTTATGGGAATTTTCCTTCAAAGAAATTATTCTGTTGCATCCAAACGACTATCCGTTAAATTTAATAAGTTATGGGTAGGTGCTGAAGTCTTATTATTTGTGTTAGTTGGAGCTTGTGTAAATATTTCTTATGCATTCAAAGCGGGCGTTATGGCTATTCTGTTGATATTTGGAGTGCTTTTATTTAGAATGCTTGGAGTATTTATTTGTTTGTTAAAAACATCATTGGCAAAATCAGAACGCTTATTTTGCATGATTGCATATTGTCCTAAGGCTACTGTTCAAGCAGCAATTGGCTCAGTTCCTTTGGCTGCAGGACTAGGATGTGGACAAATTGTATTGACCGTAGCTGTTTTATCCATCTTGATTACAGCTCCATTAGGCGCATTTTTAATTGAACATACATATAAAAAATGGCTAAAAAAAGAACAAAGAACTAATTAGTCTTTGTTCTTTTCATATATAACTTTTAATCCTTTGAAAATTAGGTTTGGATCATATACGTCAATGGATTTTGTGTAGTTACAAACAATCCTTCCTAAACCACCAGTCGCAATGACTTTCATGTCTTTACCAACTTCTTTTTTGAATTGAGCAATTGTATATTCAACTCCGCCCAAGAATTGATAGAATACACCAGCTTGCATTTCTGTTTGTGTATTTCTTGCCAAGATTGTTTTTGGACGTTTGATCTCAATTTCAGGAAGTTGTGCCGTTTGTCCCCATAATGCATTTGCTCCTGTTTCAATACCAACACCAATGGCACCAGCTTTAAAACAACCATTTTCATCTACATAGTCATAAGTTGTAGCTGTTCCAAAATCGGCCACTAGAATGGGTCCTCCATATTCACTGAATGCACCAGCACAATCGGCAATACGGTCTGAACCAACATTTCTAGGGTTTTCTAATTGAACACTGATACCACTCTTAATACCAGGACCAACAATAAGTGGTTCGATACCGACAAATTTTTTGATTCCGTTTGTGAAGGAATGCATCACTTTAGGAACAACACTTGAAACAATAACGGAATCAATTTGTTTTTCATGTACATTAGAACGATCCAAAAAGTTTTTTAACATAAAACCATATTCATCACTCGTTCTTCTTACTTTTGTAGTTAATCGATATGTACCAATTAAATCCTCTTTATCAAAAATGCCAATCGTAATATTTGTATTTCCAATATCTACTGTTACAAGCATATTATTTCTCCATCTCAATCTCTTTCATTGTTTCTAGAATTTTATATCCCAATTCTTCTTTTGAACACTTAGGCAAATGTTGTGTATCATTCTTTCTTAATAAAGTCACAACATTTGTGTCTGTCTGAAAACCAGCACCACTTGTGAATAAGTTATTCGCAATCAACATATCACAATTTTTGGATTCTAGTTTTTTTCGTGCATTTTCCTCTAAATTCTGAGTTTCCATCGCAAAACCACAAATGACTTGATTCTCTTTTTTGTGCTGTCCAATATAAGCTAAGATATCTGGGTTTTTTACAAAATGAAAAGTAACCTCTTCATCTGACTTTTTGATTTTTTGATCTGCGACCATTTCAGGTCTGTAATCTGCAACCGCAGCCGCCATGATGATGTAGTTTTGATCATCGAGTCTCGATGTGATCGCATCAAACATATCTTGCGCACTTGTTACGTGTACCATATTTACATCATTAAGATCTTCCAAAGCAGTAGGACCTGCAACTAAAGTTACATTGGCACCTAGAGCTTTTGCGGCTTTGGCAATCGCATACCCTTGTTTACCACTTGAATGATTGCTTAAAAAACGAACAGGATCTAAAGCTTCCTGCGTTGGACCTGCAGAAACTAAAACGTTTTTTCCTTTTAATGTTTGTTCCAATTCAAACTCATGATCAATGGCAGACACAATATCTTGCACATCAGCAAGCTTACCTTTTCCAGTATCATTACATGCCAAATGACCAACAACGGGTTCTACAAATTTATAGCCAAGTTCTTTGGCAAGTTTAATATTTCTTTGGGTGACCTCATTCTCATACATATGAACATTCATTGCCGGACAAATTAATTTTTTAGTATGACAAGCCAAGAATGTTGTTGAAACAATATCATCCGCAATACCATGAACAACTTTGGCAATGATATTGGCTGTAGCCGGAACTAGCACCATGATATCAGCCCATTTAGCTAAAGTAATGTGGGCAATTGGATCTTCATTTGTTTCGTCAAACAAAGAAACCTCACATTTATGTTTACTCAAAGATTCAAAGTTGATTGGTTTGACAAATTCTTGAGCATGTTTTGTCATGACAACTTTGATTTCATAATCTTTTTTGGATAATTTGCTGACAAGATCGCAAGCTTTGTAGGCTGCAATACCACCAGACACCCCTATAACGACATGTTTTTTTTCCATGATTATTGATTCTCCTTTGTGAATAAAATCACGTATAGATTTTTCACTCAAATATTATCCCATATGACATCTTGCTTTTCAAGCAACAATAAAGTATTAACTATGGATATTTTCACTTATGAAACTGAAAAATTAAAAAGTGTTTATTTTTTGTGGCATATGGTAAAATATACGCATGAAAATAATTGTTGCGTGTGACTCTTTTAAAGGTTGTATGTCTTCAAAAGAAGTCGAAGAAAGTATAAAAAAAGGAATATTAAAGGCAAATAATAAACATGAAGTTTTAACTTTTCCTATGGCCGATGGCGGAGAAGGAACGGCAATGGTGTTTTGCGATATCATTCAAGGAAAGACAATAGACGTATTAACTGTGGATGCCTATGGTAAAAATGTATTTACGACATACTGTATTTCTCAAGATGGTCAACTTGCCATAATGGATGTGGCTAGCTGCATCGGACTGAATATGACACCTAAAGAAAAAAGAAATCCAATGATCGCATCAAGTAAAGGTGTGGGTATCATGATGAAAGACGCACTTTCTAGAGGATGTAGAAAAATTATTATTGGCTTAGGTGGCAGTGCAACAAATGATGGTGGTATGGGAATTTTAAATGAATTTGGGGTTCGCTTTTATAATTCAAAAAGAGAATTACTTGTACCAAGCGTATATGCTCTTAGTCAAATAGCTTTTATTGATAAGCGTTATGCAAGACTACCAAAAGATGTAGAAATCGTTTGTGCTTGTGATGTAAAGAATTATTTATTGGGGAAGAATGGGGCTACTTATATTTTTGGGAAACAAAAAGGAATTTATTTAAATCAAATGGCTGAAGTCGAAAAAGGAATGGCTCACTATTGTACGAAATTGAAACAGACATTCCATGTGAATGTGAATGAATTTGAAGGTTCAGGAGCAGCTGGAGGTATTGGATGTGTATTGTTGGGTGTTATGAAGGCAAAAAGAACTTCTGGCATCGATTTAGTTATAGAATATTCTGGCTTAAAAAATCATCTTCAAGATGCTGATTTAGTCATTACTGGAGAAGGTCAGACGGATGCGCAGACATTGTATGGAAAATTGCCACTAGGAATTGCCCACTTGGCAAGATCCTATAATGTGCCATGCGTTTGTTTGAGCGGGGCTTTAGGCTTAGGTTATCAATCACTTTATGAGCAAGGTATGATTGGAATTTTTTCGAGTGCTGATCGTGCCATGTCTTTTCAGACGGCCTTACAGACTGGAAGTGAAAAACTAGAAGCATTGGCTTTTAGTTTAACTAAATTTATGGATGGTATTAGAAAGTAGGTTGTTCGATGAAAAAACTATTAACTATATTTTGTGCTTTTATTCTGTGCATTGGGCTTGTTGGATGTTCTTCAAAAGAACCTTTTGAAATTAAAGAAATTACGGCAACAAAATTACAGAAAAAATTAGATCATAAAGACTCTTTTGTGTTAATTATTGAAAGAGAAAATTGTCCTTATTGTGAATCTTTACAAGAATATATCAAACAAACAAAGGATGAACATCCAAACCTTGTTTTATATAAGATTGATTCAACAGACTATGGCTTTAGTAAAATTAGCCAGGATTCTAAGCAGCTACAAAGCTCGACAGAAGATGGAAAGATTCTTTTGGATATGGCTCCATATTTCCTTTATACACCAACATTGTATGTGATTGAAAATGGCAAAGCCACACATGCAGGTATTGGTTATAGTGAAGATGATCATTCAATCAGTTTATGGGATGTTGATTCTACCGTTGATTTTGATTTGGCAGATACACAAGAGTTCTGGGAGTTTTTAGAAACATATGAATAAGAAGAATATTACAATCATTGCGACAGGAGGAACAATTGCCGGTCGAGGAAGTTTAGGCAAAAGTGCGAATTATGAGGCGGGCACTTTTGATGTGGAAGAAATTGTTAAAAGTATTCCACAAATTCGTGATTTGGCAAATCTAAATACGATTCAATTATACAATGTAGATTCTAATGATATGGGTTTAGATAAATGGATTGAATTAAGAAAAATTTGTCATGAATTAGAAAAAGATAGCTATGTGGATGGAATTGTTATTACACACGGTACAGATACATTAGAAGAAACAGCCTTCTTTTTAAATCTTACGTTGGCATGTCATAAACCTGTTGTCCTAACAGGATCGATGCGACCTGCAACTGCAACAAGTGCAGATGGACCTATGAATTTGTATCAAGCAGTAGCTTTAGCATGCCATATGGAAGCTTGGCAAGCCGGTGTTTTAGCTGTGATTTCTGATACAATCTATTCAGGTAGAGATTTACAGAAAACAAACAGCTATAAAACAGATGCATTTAAAATGGGTGAATTTGGCTCTCTAGGATATATGCGTGATGATCATGTGTATTTATTGAATGCACCATTTAAAAAACATACATTCCAAACAATTTTTTCAAAAATGGAATTTGATGACTTGCCTAAAGTAGAAATCTTTTATGTGCACACAGATTCGGATCCTGAATTGTTAAAATTTATGTTAGGCATGTATGATGGCCTAGTTCTAGCAGGAACAGGTTCAGGAAATTATCCAACAAAAATTAAAGAGGTTTTAGAAAATTATACAGGAGAATGTACAGTCGTACGTGCAAGTCGCGTATTAGAGGGAGCTGTCTTTGATTCAGAAATTTTTGATTCTAAAAGAGTCACTATTCCGGCCTATAAATTTTCAGCGCAAAAGGCAAGAATTTTATTGATGCTTGCACTAAATTGTACTAAAAACCATGAAATAATCAAATCTTTCTTCCAAGAATATTGAAAAAACTTTTCTTGTATTGTAAATAATTTTGTAAATGCTATAATAATTTATAGACTATTACAAGACAGGAGGTTATTATGCAGCAATTAGAAAATAACGCATACTTTTGGCAAAAGCTTGATACGCTATTGTTGTCTAGCAGTTGTACGATTGACCGACCAAAAGGAAGTACTCACTATAAGTTTACAAATTTAGTCTATCCTGTAGATTACGGTTTTCTTTCAGATACATTTGGTTCAGATCAAAAACCTATTGATGTTTTCAAAGGTTCTATCGCAACAAATAATGTAGATGCGATTGCGATTACAGCTGACATTCTTAAGAAGGATTGTATCGTCAAATTATTGATAGGATGTACAGAAGAAGAAACGATGCGTATTTTAGAGTTCTTGGATCAAACCGAATTCCAAAAAGCTATTTTAGTACGAAGAGGCAATGATACACCATCTTGGTCAAATAATGATTAGAAAAGACAGGTCTTAGAATTTGTCTTTTCTTGTGTGCTTTAATGGACAAACATGTTGAGTTGATTTATAATTAAGAAAGATAGGAGGTCTTAATTATGGAATTAAAAGGATCTAAAACAGAAAAGAATTTAATGGCTGCTTTTGCAGGAGAATCTCAGGCAAGTGTTAAGTATCAATATTACGCTTCACAAGCTAAGAAAGATGGTTATGTAAAGATTCAGAACATTTTCACTGAAACATCAAATAATGAAAAAGAACACGCAAAATTGTGGTTTAAGGCTTTGCATGGTGGAAAAGTACCTACAACAACAGAAAACCTTAAAGATGCGGCTTCTGGTGAAAACTATGAGTGGACAGATATGTACGCAACAATGGCTAAAGAAGCTCGTGAGGAAGGCTTTGATGATATTGCTACCTTGTTCGAAGGCGTAGGGGCTATTGAAAAACATCATGAAGCTCGTTATAAAGCTATGTTGAAAGATGTTGAAGAAGATGCTATGTTTGAAAAGGCAACTTCAACAGTTTGGATTTGTTTGAATTGTGGACACATTCACTATGGCGAAACAGCTCCATTGGTATGTCCAGTATGTAATCATCCACAGGCTTATTTCCAAGAATTGAAAGATCATTACGAATAATAATATCTCAAGACAGCTTAGGCTGTCTTTTCTTATCCTTGAAAGTTGTGCTAAAATAATCCTATGGAAATAATAGAGGCAATTGAAAAACTAAAAGATAATCATGCACTTGTGTGTTTAGAAAATCGTGCATTGATTAAAATGGAAAAAGATAAAGTATATATATGGCATAGTCAATGGCATTCAAAGCTATCAAGAAATGATTTTATTTCACTATTTCAACAGAATACGTTTGAAGTTTATGAAAATGACCATGGTATTGATATGGAAAAAGATGAAGAGTATTATGCATGGCGTAATCGCTACTTATGAAAGAATATATTTTACGATAGGAATTGTTTAAAGTTCAAAAACAGGGAATACACAATTTTTGGCAAACGGCTTGAATTTTATGGAGTCAAAATATTGTGTACCTGTAGAAAATGCAAAAAATTTAGAACCTGTAAATTTATTGTGCATTGGATTCTGGTGTGATAAGGGAGATTGTGATGATCAAATGAAACAATATCTTTCTACACTACGTAATCAAAATGTTTTCTTATTTGGAACAGCTGGCTTTGGTAAGTCTAAAGAATATTTTGAGATGATTTTAAAAAATGTTCAAAACCATTTAGATGCATCCAACTACGTTAAAGGAACATGTATGTGCCAAGGTAAGATGCCTTTGGCAATTCGTGCAAAGTTTGAGTCGAATCCTGAAATGTTGAAGAATTTTGATGAGGCTTTAAAACATCCGAATGATAAGGATGTAGACAACTTAATGAAATGTGTAAATGAAGCGTTGTGAGAGCATATCACTACACTTTTCTTGTTGCTAGGAGTATGATGTAGTCAGAAAGAAGGAATGTGCTATGTTGAGTAAGAAAGTAGCGGACTTGTTGAATAATCAAGTTAATAAAGAATTATATTCTGCTTATTTGTATTTGGATTTCGAAAATTATTATCATGATAAAAGTTTAGAGGGTTTCGCAAATTGGTATCATGTTCAAGTACAAGAAGAGATTGCACATGCTCAATTGATGATGCAATATCTTCAAGATAATGATTATAGTGTTGTTTTGGAAGCTATTAATAAGCCAAATATTCCTTTAAATGAGCTAAGTGATCCGTTAAAGGCAGGCTTAAAACATGAACAATACGTAACTGAATTGATTCATACTTGTTACGCAGCGGCTTATGAAGAAAAAGATTTTAGAACTATGCAGTTCTTGGATTGGTTTGTCAAAGAACAAGGAGAAGAAGAAAAGAATGCTTCGGATTTAATTTCTCGATTTGAATTGTTTGGACACGATGCCAAGGGTTTGTATGATTTAGATGCAGAGTACAAAACTCGTACTTATATTGCACCAAGCATTTTATAGAAAAAAATAAGGCGATGATTTTTGATTCATCGCTTTTTTCATGCTTATTTCCTTGTGATATATAACTTATATAATATTGACTTTACAACTGTCTTGTCAGATGTAAAGCCTGGGTGTATAATTCAAAGCGGTAAAATTTTTTAAGGGAGGAAAATTCCATGTCTTTAAAGGAAGATGTATTGAAATTAAAAAAGGAAAAAAATGCGATTATTTTAGCGCATTATTATGTAGATGGAGCTGTACAAGATGTAGCGGATTTTGTCGGAGATTCTTATGCTTTGGCAAAGAAAGCAAAAAATACGGATGCAGATATTATTGTATTTGCGGGTGTTAAATTTATGGGTGAAAGTGCCAAAATGTTGAATCCAGACAAGAAAGTATTGATGCCAGATTTAAATGCAGATTGTCCAATGGCACACATGGCAAGTAAGGCTGTTATTAAGAGGATGAAAGAAGAATATGAAGATTTAGCGGTCGTATGTTATATCAACTCAACAGCTGAATTAAAAACGATGGCTGATATTTGTGTAACAAGTTCAAACGCATTGAAGATTGTTCGTTCACTTCCAAATAAAAATATTTTCTTTATTCCAGACGGAAACTTAGGTGCTTATGTGAAGAAACAAGTACCTGAAAAGAATATTATCTTAAATGATGGATATTGTATTACGCATAAGCGTGTGACATTAAAAGATGTTGAAAAAGCACGTGAAGAACATCCAAATGTTCCAATCATTGTTCATCCTGAGTGTGTTAATGAAGTTGTTGAGGCAACTGATTTTGCGGGAAGCACTTCAGAATTGATTCAATATACAGTGGAAAATTCAAGTAAAGAATTTGTGATTGGCACTGAACTTGGTGTACTTCATGAAATGCAGTTGAAATCACCAGATAAAACTTTCTATCCATTATCCGATAAATTGATTTGTATGAATATGAAAAAAGTATCTTTGGAAAAAGTTTATGATTGTTTGTTGAATGAGACAAATGAAGTGTTTGTAGATGAAGAAGTGAAGGCTATGGCCGAAAAGTCATTAGATAGAATGTTGGAGTTGGCAAAATAGTATGGAAAAGTTAGAGGCAGATATAGTTATTGTTGGAACCGGTGCAAGTGGGTTGTTTGCAGCTTTACATGTTCCAAATGATAAAAAGGTCCTAATGTTGACAAAATCTGATGTCGAAAATAGTGATTCATTTTTAGCACAAGGTGGAATTTGTGTATTGAGAGACAAAAATGATTTTGATTCTTTTATGGAAGATACTATGAAGGCAGGGCATTACGAAAATCGTAAGGAATCTGTTGAAATTATGATTAATTCAAGCCGTGACATTATTAATGAATTGATTGGATATGGTGTTGATTTTGCGACAAAAGATGGTGAATTAGATTATACGCGTGAAGGGGCACACTCTAAACCACGTATTTTATTCCATGAAGATATTACAGGAAAAGAAATCACATCCACTTTATTAGATGTGGTTCGCAAATTAGAGAATGTTACAATCATGGAATATGTCACTATGACAGACATTATTGAAAAGGACAATGTATGTTATGGTGTTTTGGCAAAAGATGCCAACAACAATGAAATGAGCATTGAAGCAGGTTACACAATCTTTGCGTGTGGTGGAATCGGCGGATTATATGATCATTCAACAAACTATCCACACTTAACGGGAGATGCCATTGCGATTGCAATCCAGCATGGTATTAAATTAGAAAATGTGGATTATGTACAGATTCACCCAACAACTTTATATACAAAGAAAAAAGGAAGAGCCTTCCTTATTAGTGAATCGGTTCGTGGTGAAGGAGCTAAGCTTTATGGAAAAGACGGAAAACGTTTTGCGAATGAAGTGTTGCCACGCGATATCATGACACAAAAGATTCGTGAACAAATGAAGAAGGATGATATGCCTTATGTTTGGATGGATATGACTGTTTTAGGTGCAGAAGTCATCAAGAATCATTTTCCTCACATTTATGAAAAGTGTTTAGAAGAAGGACATGATTGTACAAAAGAATGGATTCCTGTTACACCAGCTCAGCACTATTTTATGGGGGGAATTCATGTAGATAAAGATTCACGAACTTCTATGTCACATTTATATGCAGTTGGAGAAACTAGCTGTAATGGAGTTCACGGAAGAAATCGTTTGGCTAGTAATTCCTTATTGGAATCTTTAGTTTGGGGAAAGAGAGCCGTTGTTGATTTATTGAAAAAGGAACCGGCTTATACAAATGATTTTGATCATTTGGCAAAAGTGACGAAGTCACATCAGTTATCAAATCAAGAAAAAATGTATCACGATATGGTACTTGAAGAAATAGAAAGAGAGAGACAAGCTCGTGGATAAGAATACAATGCGTTTAAATGTGGATCACTTATTGATCCAAGCTTTGCAGGAAGATATAACAAGTGAAGATGTTTCAACAAATGCAGTCATGCCTTCCTATCAATATGGGCAGGTACAATTGATCTGTAAAGAAGATGGGATTATTGCAGGCCTTGAAGTATTTGAAAGAGTCTTTTATTTATTAGATGAAAACATGGAAGTGAAATTCTATGTAAAAGATGGGGATTCCGTTAAAGACGGACAATTATTGGCCGAAGTGTCTGGAGATGTTCGTGTTCTTTTATCAGGTGAAAGAACGGCGTTGAATTATCTTCAAAGAATGAGTGGAATTGCCACTTATACAAATCGTGTCGCATCTTATTTGAAGGGTTCAAAGACAAAGCTGTTGGACACAAGAAAAACAACACCAAATATGCGTGTGTTTGAAAAATATGCAGTTCGTGTTGGTGGTGGAAATAACCATAGATACAATTTATCAGATGGTGTTATGTTGAAGGATAATCATATCGCAGCAGCTGGTTCAATCACGAATGCAGTTAAGATGGCAAAGGATTATGCTTCTTTTGTTCGTAAAATTGAAGTGGAAGTAGAAAATTTAGAACAGGTTAAAGAAGCGGTTGAAGCAGGTGCGGATATTATCATGTTAGATAACATGAGTGTTGAAAATATGAAAAAGGCAATTGAAATCATTGATGGAAGAGCCGAAACAGAATGTTCTGGAAATGTCACAAAAGAGAACATTGAAAAACTAACGGCTTTAGGTGTGGACTATATTTCAAGTGGTGCTCTAACGCATTCAGCACCTATTTTAGATTTGTCTTTAAAAAACTTGCAGGTGAAATAAATGGAAAAAGAAGCTAGACTTCAAGCCATTTATGACACGATTTCAAAAAGCGAAGTGCCAGTTTCAGGAAGTGCACTTTCCAAAAAGTTTAATGTATCAAGACAAGTCATTGTGCAGGATATTGCCTTATTAAAGGCAAGAAATGTTCATATTTATGCGACACACAAAGGATATGTATGTTCACATCAAAGAGTTCGAAGAGTATTTTCTTGTTTTCATTTGAATGATCGTATGGAAGAAGAAATGAATGCGATCGTAGATTGTGGTGGCTGTATTGAAAATGTATTTGTCAAACATGATGTATATGGAAAGTTAGAGGCTAAAATGAACATTAGTTCTAGAAAACAAGTCAAGGAATTCATTGATTCTATTTCACAGAATCAGGCAAAACCTTTAACGGATCTAACGAGTGGATATCATTGTCATACGGTGAGTGCACAATCAAAAGAAGATTTAGATTCAATTGAGGAATCATTAAGAAAACTTCATATTTTACAAGAGGCCTAAGAGCCTCTTTTGTGTTAGAATTAATTTAGAAAGTAGTGATTCTTATGGAACAACCACCTAAATTTATGCCTGATAAAGAATTAAGTAAAGTTGGAGGCGCATTATGGCTATATATTATTATGCAGCTAACACTCTCTTTTTTGTTTAGCTTTGTAGCAATGCCTTTAATCATGTATTCTTTGTATTATGATTATTCTGCAATCAATGCCTGCATTGAAATGTTGATTTCTTTTATATCTGGAATCATCCTGTTATGGTTTATGAGTAGTTCTTTTAAACAAAATATCAAAGATTTGAAGTTTACATTTAAACCCAAAGAGACAATAGATACTGTTTCAATGATGTATTTTTTAAATTATGCGATTGGTATTATTGGTGCTTTATTATCAAAATTTGGATTACCAGATACAAGTCCAGATTTTTCGTTAAACGGTAGTTTATTGTATAACACTTTTACTTTTATCAGTGTTGTCGTGCTTGCACCTATATTTGAAGAGTTGATATTTAGAGGTATGATTCTACAGACATTGTCGAAATATAATAAAATGTTCGCCATTGTTGTTACATCGTTGTTATTTGGACTTTTACATTTAAATATTACACAAGCCATACCCGCTTTCTTTATGAGTCTAGTACTATGTTATATGTATCTTAAATCGGATAGTATTTTAGTTACTATGCTAGCTCATGCAGGAAATAACTTTTTAGCTCTAATGTCGGCATATTCAAATCATATTTTGATTACAGTTTTAGTACTTGCTTTTGTGATTTATGGACTCATTACAATGGTATTAAAATCAAAAGAAATTAATGAATTTATTAAAGAAGAGAAGACAAATGAGAATTGGTATGCAAGATTCTTTAAGCGAATCCCAAATATTTTGTATCTAGTATTTACCACACTTTGGATCATCATTTCATTATTCATGAATATGTTTTAAAAAGAGGACATCTCCTATATTGGAAATGTCCTTTATTTGTTGTCTTTTTTTAATTCATCAAACTTTTGCTTCATTGTAGGATTATTTCGGGTTAAACGCTTGATGGTTAAATCTTCTGCTTTATTATTAGCCAACTGTAATTGTCGCTCACTTGATAGTAAGGCTTCTTTTGTCTTTTGAAGATGTGAAATTGTTTTATCAATCTCTTCGATAGCCGTATTGAATTTTTTGGAAGCTAATTCATAATTTCTTGAGAACTTTTGTTTAAAATCATTCATGCTTTCTTCAAAATGTGTAATATCAATATTTTGATTTCTTACTTCTTGCAATTCATTCTTATATTGTAAAGAATTCAATGCAGCATTTCTTAAAATGGTGATCATTGGAATAAAGAACTGCGGACGAATCACATACATCTTTTGATAGCGATGCGATTTATCAACAATACCCGTGTTATATAATTCGTTTTCTGGCTCTAACATAGAAACAAGAACAGCATATTCACAATTCTTTTCATTACGGTCTTTATCTAATTCTTTTAAGAAATCTTCATTCTTATGTTTTGTAGCTGTTTTGTCATTTTCGTTTTTCATTTCAAACATGATGGAAATGATTTCTACACCATTCTCGTCTAACTCACGATAGATATAATCACCCTTTGATCCTGTACGAGCATCATTATCTTTTTCAAAGTATGCATTTTGAAAACCAGTAGCACGAAGTTTATTGAATTCAATTTCACAATGTTGTTCCAAAGATTCACCAATCATTTTAGTAGACTGTTTTAATTTGAAATCTTTATAGTAGGCAATTTGTTCATCTTTGGCTTGTAGTAAAGTATCGTATTTTTCCTGCAAGCTCTTTTCTTGAAGCTGATATTTCATTTTATCCTGCTCGATTTGATTTTGTAGATCTTGTTTAATACTCTTTACATTCAATTCGTTTTCAACCTTAGCCTTATCCATATCTTGTTTTAAAGACTGGATTTCAAGGTTCTTTTCATTTAGCTTTGATCGGTATGTATTTTCTAGATTTGCCTTTAATACTTTTTCGTTGTTTGAAATGTTGTTCTTTAAGGCTTGAATTTCATTTTCCTTTGCCTGCAGCTGTAATCTATATTCTTGTTCAGTCTTAGATTCATGGATCTTATTCTGCGAAAGAATCTGTTCTAATTTGGCATTGAGTTTAGAAATCTCTAAATCTTTTTGATTTAATTGCTCCTGATATTCTTTTTGTGTTTCAGCTTTCGTTAACTGTGTACTTGCTTCTAGCTTTTCTTTTAATGAAATGACTTCCTGTTCTTTATCACTTTGTTTCTGATTAAAATCCGATTGCAGCTGTTTGATTTCAAGCTCTTTCTTGTTTAATTGCTCTTGATAAGCTTTTTCAGTTTCACTCTTGATAATTTGTTCAGTAGACTTTAATTGTTCTTTTAAAGAAATGATTTCTTGTTCTTTATTTGCCTGAAGCTCTTTGATTTCTAAGGCTTTCTGACTTAATTTAGCTTCATATTCTTTTTCAAGTTTAGATTGAATAATCTGGTTTGAATTCTTTTGTCTTTCATTTAATTCTTTTTCAAATTCTTCATTACGAACTTGTTGTAAGATTTCATGGTACTGACTCTCATCCACCTGAAATACAGTTCCACAATTGGGACATTTTATTTGACTCATAAGCTACCTCCATTTTATAAGATTATAATCATTAAATTGACAATATTGATGTCTAAAACTAGATTCATTATAATATTTAAAAAAAATCAAAAAAAGACTTGCATAATATAAAATCACATGGTATATTAAATGGGCATTCAGCAAATGGGCCTGTAGCTCAGGTGGTTAGAGCGCACCCCTGATAAGGGTGAGGTCGTTGGTTCAAGTCCATTCAGGCCCACCATTTGCTGAAGATATGGGGTGTTAGCTCAGCTGGGAGAGCACCTGCCTTGCACGCAGGGGGTCATCGGTTCGATCCCGATACGCTCCACCAATTTTGAAATGTAAGTCATCTTCGGATGGCTTTTTTTCTTGTTTAGAGGATTGATTATGTATATACAATATTATGATTCACCATTAGGGAAAATGTTATTGGCTGCCGATGAAATTGGATTGATTGGCGTTTGGTTTGAAAATCAAAAATATTATGCGAATGGTTTAAAAGAACCAATTGAAGAAGAAACGGCTGTTTTAAAAGAAACAAAAGAATGGTTAAATCTTTATTTTAAAGGTAAAGAACCAAAGGCTTTACCTAATATGCATCTAATTGGAACACAGTTTCAAAAGAAAGTTTGGCAACTTCTTCTTAAAATACCCTATGGTAAAACTATGACATATAAAGATATCGCAAGAATGATTTCTCCATCAATGTCAGCACAAGCGGTGGGAAGTGCTGTCGGACATAATAAGATCTCGATTTTGATTCCTTGCCATAGAGTAATTGGATCCAACAGTAGTTTAACTGGATATGCAGGTGGAATTGAGAAGAAAGAAAAATTATTGGATATTGAGGGTAAATATGAGTAATATGGACCATTTTTTTGATGGATGTAAAACGTAGATTCGAATTTACTGAAAATAAATGTAAGAAAATGCTTGCATAAATGAAAATGTAGTGTTATTATAAACGCACAAAACACAAGGAAATGGAGTAGTAAAAGGAAAGCCTTTGTTAGAGAGTTGTCGGTTGGTGCAAGACATAAAAGATGGAACTTTGAACTTACCATGGAGTGGTCAGGTTGATAAGACTTGAACGTAGGCTTAACGTTAATAAAGCAGGATGTGATAGCATCTGAAATGAGTGCATTCTTAAATGAATGAAGAAGAGTGGTACCGCGGAAGTATTGTAAATCTAACCTTTCGTCTCTTCTGTCTAAACAGGCAGCAAGAAACGATTGGTTTTTTTGTTAGCTTGTTGTGCACGCTATAGGAGGAAAAGTATGAAAGCACAAAAAGTTGGAAAAATGGCGATATTTTCGGTAGGCGCCGTATTATTCTCAGCACATGCTGGAGGTGGATTTGCCACAGGAAATCAGGCAAATACATATTATGTAGGCATAGGATGGACTGGTATTGTGAGTGCCATAATAGCTATGTTGCTATTGATATTGACAATGCGAGAAGCCATGGTGATGTATAACCAGAGAAATTTGACAAGCGCAAAGGAATTGTTTGAAAACTTATATCATCCATTCGATAAGTTGGAAATCTTATTTGAGATCTTCTTTAATATCATGGTTTTGATGGCAGTTGCAGCAGCTATTAGTGGAGCTGCAAGTGCATTACAACAATACTTTGGATTTAATTATTATGCTTGTGTCGTTGCGGTTGGGATTGTTGTTCTTTGCTTAACAATTTTTGGAACCAACGTGGTTCGTATGGCAAGTACATATATGGGTATGGCTATTTTGGTAACAGCTATTGTTATTTATGGTATGGGAATCATAAAAGGTCAAAATATTGGAGCTATTTTAGCAAATGACTTTTCTGTAAATGGTTTTATGAATATGCCTAAAGCCATCTTAAATGCATTTACATATGCAGGTTTTCAATGTGTGACATTACCAACAATCGTAGCATGTGGAGCTATCTTACCAGATCGAAAATCTTGTTCAAAAGCAATGTGGATCTCATTTGTGATGAATGCTGTCGCATTAGTATTAAGTGTATTGATGTTAATTTCTTGGAAGAGTGTTTACGGAGAAACAACTCTACCTACATTGACAAGTTTAAATGCGATGAATGCAAACTGGATGGTTGTTGTATATGGTATTTGTTTATTACTTTGCTTAATTTCTACAGCAGTAACAACAACATTCGGATTTGTGGCTCGCTTTGAAAATATTCGTGTTTTAAAGAATGTAGAAAATCCAGTAAAGAAAAGAATTATTGTATCTGCCTTTATTATTATTGTATCCATGACAATTTCTATAGCCGGATTAACAAATATTATTAAATATGGATATGGATATTGTGGATATTTAGCTATCGCAATCATTATCGTTCCATTCTTAACTGTAGGTGTATACAAGAATTATCATACAAAAAGTGTTGAAGTAAAAGAAGGAGCAGAAGTTTATGAAAACAATTGAAATGTCTAATTATTCAGTCGGAGAAAGTTGTTACAACGAAATCCCAGGTGTATGCGAAAAATACAATGTTAAAAAAGTTGTATTGATTGGTGGTAAAAGAGCTTTGGCAGCTGCTGAGCCAAGAATTCGTGAAGCCATTAAAGAGACTGATATTATTATTACAGATTCAATTGTATATGGTATTGAATGTACTATGACGAACGTACATAAATTGACTTCAAATCCAAACGTACAAGAAGCCGATGTTATCTTTGCGATTGGTGGAGGAAAAGCTATCGATACTTGTAAAACCGCATCCATTGAAATGAATGACAAAATGGTTTTCTCATTTCCAACAATCTGTTCAAACTGTTCGGCCGCTACAGCTATTGCCGTAGTATATGATGATAATGGAGCATTGGACCACTATTCATACCCTCATTGTCCAGCTCACATCTTTATCAATCCAGATGTTATCGCAAAAGCACCAAGTGAATATTTCTGGGCAGGAATTGGGGATGCGTTGTCTAAACAATGTGAAGTTGAATTCGCAACACAAGGAAAGACTTTAGATCACACGGCTACAATGGGATTGGCATTAGCGAAAACTTGTACTGCACCATTGTTGGAATATGGTAAACAAGGTATGGAAGATTGTAAAAATGATAGAAATTCAGCTGCAATCGAAGCTATTGCCTTGGATATTGTCGTATCCACTGGATATGTTTCAAACTTAACAAACCAGCCAGAATATTATTATAATTCAAGCATTGCGCATGCCTTCTATAATGGTAGTTGCTCAATTGCACGTGATGGACACCATCTACATGGTGAAGTTGTATCCTTTGGTGTATTAGTATTGTATGCATATGCCAAGGATGAAGAAAATTTAATGAAAATGGCAAAATTCAATAAATCAATCGGCTTACCAGTGACTTTAGCGGATGTGGATTTGGATGAAAGCCATTTGGAAGCTTTGACTGAAGCGGCTACAAAAACAAATGAGTGGAAAAATGCACCTTTCCCATTCACAAAAGAAGAGTTTATTATCGCTATTAAAAAGGCAGATGCAGTAGGTCAAAGTTTATAAGAGATCGAGAAATCGATCTTTCAGATTGTTGACAAAAGCCTATACCTTTTCGTAAGGACATAGGCTTTTTATTGTATATAGGCAATTTTCGAAATGAAATTGTCTTTTTTTTATATATTTTGAAGGATATATTGAATTTTTTGA
>NZ_VUMR01000042.1 GCF_009696075.1 Holdemanella porci
GGTTTAAATATTTTGAAGTTCTTGTCATAAGTGTAGTCTCTCTTTCGTTTACACCTATACAATAATTCTTAAATAGACATTATTAATGTCGAATATATTAACAAGTCACCAATGTATCTGTTAAGCCTTACTCTTTTTCGCAGGTCCCATCATAACACGGTCAATGGCTTCATCTAAATCCGTCATTGTAACCTTAGATTCATTTTTACGAACCGCTAAAATAGCACCTTCATTCAATACGTTAGCTAAATCTGCACCAGAGAATCCAGGCGTACGTTTTGCCAAATTTGCAAGTGAAACATCACTCGCCAATTTCTTGTTACGAGCATGTACCTGTAAAATAGCTTCACGCCCCTTAATATCTGGCAAGCTAACAGTAACGCGACGATCGAAACGACCACTACGAAGTAAAGCAGGGTCCAATACGTCTGGACGGTTTGTAGCCGCAATCACAACGATTCCAGCATTATCTGTCATACCATCCATTTCAACCAATAATTGGTTCAATGTTTGTTCACGCTCATCGTTTCCGCCACCCATACCAGCTCCACGCTGACGTCCAACGGCATCGATTTCATCAATAAAAATGATACATGGCGCACTCTTTTGTGCCGTTTTAAACATGTCACGAACACGACTCGCACCTGTTCCGACAAACATTTCAACAAAGTCAGAACCTGAAATCGAGAAGAATGGAACATTGGCTTCTCCAGCTACGGCTTTTGCCAATAAAGTCTTACCAGTTCCTGGAGGACCAACCATCAAGATTCCCTTAGGAATATGTGCTCCCATATCTGTAAATTTCTTTGGTGAACGCAAGTAATCGATAATTTCTTTTACTTCTTCTTTTTCTTCTTCACAACCCGCAACATCTTTAAAACGAACTTTTACATTCGATTCAACACGAGCTTTTGATTTTGCGAATTCAAAGGCTTTATTATTGCCTCCACCGCCCATTTTAGAAAACATGAAGTAGAAGAATACCGCAATAATCAAGAATGGAATGATTTGAGAAAGAATAGAAATCCATACACTTCCTTGGTTTGGATCTTCTACTGTTAGCTTTCCACCATTACGTTGCAAATCCTTTTCCAACTTCTCAATATTCTTTTCTGTTCTTGGAACAATAACCTTGTATCCAACTGTCTTTGAGTTCTGCTCATAAGTACCTTCCAACTGAATAACAGTGGAACTAATTGTCATAGAACTCTTCTTAAAGTCAACTTCATCTACAATTTTCTCAAATTGTGTATAATTCATTTGTACAGTACTGCCCTGTGAACTATAAAAAACTAATGATAATACAATTGATAAAATGAAGATGGTTGGTAAATAATTTAACCACTTCTTCATAATCTTCCTCCTACTGATAAATTTCAGGTTTTAAAACGCCAACAAATGGTAAGTTACGATATTTCTGGTTGTAATCCAATCCGTATCCAACCACAAATTCATTTGGCACCTCAAAACCAACGTAATCCGCTTCAATTTCACAAACACGACGGCTTGGTTTATCTAACAATGTTACACAACGAACATCTAGACAACCTTTATTCTTAAACATTTTCTTTACTTCAACTAAAGTTCTACCTGTATCAATAATATCTTCTACAACTAAAATAGAACGATTCTTACAAGATAGATCCATATCCTTTAAAATACGAACATCTCCAATTGATTCTGTTCCATCGTATGAACTAACGGACATAAAATCAATTTCACATGGAAATTCAAAACGCTTGATTAATTCAGCCATAAAAGGAACGCTTCCCCTTAACAATCCAACTACGATTGGAGTTTCTCCAGATTCCTTATAATCTTCTTCTATTTGATGTGCTAGTTCCACACAACGGTTTTCGATTTCTTCTTCACTTAATAAAATTTTTTCAATATCTTGAGCTATCATATGGTGTTTTTCTCCTTAAGTTACCTAAACATTGTAACATAAACATTTAATCTAGACCATTCATTTTAAAATAGAACTGTTGATTTTGTGAATAATGTTCTACATCACATCCAAGGCCTGGTACGAAAATAACTTTTCCTGCATTATTTTCCACAACCAGCCAATATTTTCGGTATATCTTGCAGATTTTTCGATCCACAAAGAAACGATGTACATTCTTATTTCCAAAACGCATCGAAATTACGTCATTCACTTTAACATGACGCACCACCAAAGGAAAGTCAGATGCCTCCACACTAAAAGACTCAATTGTTTGGCCATGATTCATAATAGAGAATTCTTTATAATCTTTATACTCCAATTCATTCAATGTATAATACACATTCTGTGGTTTTGGCATTAAATACAACTTTTCATTATGCCTTTCCAATAAATGATCCTCTATTTCAATCAGCACATTTCCCTTTAATTGGACACACAACTCTTCCATGTATTTCCTAGAGAAATGATGGCTCAAAGCCTGAAATAAGAAAGTATCTAAATAAAGCCAGCCATCTTCTTGATTCAATAAAGAATCGACATTCCTATTCCAATTCTTTAAAAAATCTTCTATGCCTGCTCTTTTTATTTGCCAAAAATCATTCTCATTTTGAATCTTTAAAATCCATTCTTCCTTTTCATTACGATTCATCTTTTCGATTTGTGTATGACGAATCACATTACGCGTATAGTGATTGGTTAAATTCGATTCATCAATTCCAAAAGAAACGCCATTATCATTACAGTATTGTTGTAATTCACTCTTTGTGAAATTCAGTAAAGGCCGAATGATTTGATATCCATGCCTCACACTCTTTTCTTTTAAGCCATACCAGTCACAAATCATATTTCGATTTTTCTGAAACAAATACGTCTCAATCACATCATCCATCTGATGTGCCACATATAATAATTTCGTATCAAATTCATCTGCCACTTCTTCAAAAAAAGCATAACGAACATCTCTTGCCCATGCCTGAAAATTTCCTTTCTCATGCACCGGATATAAAACACGAACAGGAATATCATATTTTTTACAATATTCCTTCACTATTTTCTCATCCCTATCTGCCGTATCGCGATGTTTATAATTCACATGTGCAACGACAATGTCCTTGCCTTGTTTATTCAATTGATCTAATAAAGCCATGCTGTCAGGTCCACCTGAACAGGCTACTACACATTTTGACATGTTCCTATTATAGCATCATTTGCATAACACATTTTTTTATTTTATCAAACAAGTGAGAATTCGGATCAATATGTGCCTTCACATCAATCACACGCGCCGAATTGATCCATTTCGCATCATTTAAGAATAATACACTCGCCTTATTTAAGCCCTCAATTTCTGGTAAACGCATCAAATGACGCTTTCCCATATGGGATACAGGATCATACGCCCTATGATATGCACTACTATTCCCACTCATAGGTACTACAAATATTTTCCCATTCTTCATTGCCAACACTAAACCAAAATGCTGATAGCCAACCTCACTTAGATAGGCCAATCCAAAATCTGTAAAGCATATGTCACCAACTTTCACATACACCTTAGCTTCTAAACTCGAATACATTTGTTTCCTCTGACAAAAATTCAGTTTAGAAAGCATATAATCATAAACCTCACTTTCATTTAAACCCTCTAACAGTTGTTCTTCAGCAATTCTAGCCTGCGACGTTATTTTCTGTGTGTACTCCGTCGACTTCTTGTTTTTGTACTTTTGCCATTCATTCGGTTCCATAACCCCATTTTAACAAACCAATGTGAAAACAATATTAAAAGTAGGCATTTTAGCCTACTTTTTTGAATATTTTTCGCGATTTTCTTTGAATACGATGCCACAAACCAATTAAAGGATGAAATTTCTCACTAATCATTGCCGATTTCTCAATAAAGATCTCTACCGCCAACAATATAATGACCATAACTAAAAAGCCGATATTTCGATTGATCATATACGCAAAAGCACTCAATCCAAAAAGCGCTGTTAAACCACACATGATAATTACAGTATTACGATGTCCAAATTGGCGCATCAACAAGTGATGAATATGACTCTTGTCCGCCTCCATAAATTTCATACCCTTTAAAGTACGTCTCAAAATAGCGGATAACGTATCAATAATTGGCAGCATCAACAATAAGATAGGCAATGCCAACGTCAAAATCGTACTCGATTTAAATCCAAGCAATGAAATTGCCGAAATCATGAACCCCAAAAACAACGATCCACAATCTCCCATAAAGATACTAGCTGGATGCGCATTATAAACTAAGAAACCCAATGTTCCAAAAGCTAAAATAAAGGCAATGCTTAATAAATCCGAACGTCTTTCGATGATGGCGATAGAACCAATGACCACAAGCACAATAACACTCATACCTCCGGAAAGACCATCTAGACCGTCAATCAGGTTTACCGCATTTGTGATACCGGCTACCCAAATAATCGTAAAGATAAACGAAATAATACCTGTATCAATTTGAATGCCCAAAGGCAAACGAATAATATCTACTGAAATTCCAAAATAAATCAACACCAAAGCCGCAATAACTTCCAACGTTAGTTTAACCAGTGGCTTAATATCGATTAAATCATCAATTAAACCAGTAAAAAACATAATACTGCTTCCAATAACCAAACCTTTGATCTGACGATCCGCCTTCACAAAGATAGCCATCGTTATAATGAATGCCAAATAAATCGCTACACCTCCAATACGCGAAATCTTTCCATGATGGACCGTGCGCTTATTTTCTTTGGCATAAGCCCCACAATAAATAGAATATTGCTTCACCAACGGTGTTAGCACCACTGAAATCAAGAATGGTAATAAAATCATTTTATAATCAATCACGCTGACTTTACCCCCTTTAATGCATCTATCATATCGTATTGTCCTCGTTTTGTACAAAGAACTGGGCAAGATATGTTCTTAGAAATGAATTGTGACGGCCCAAAACAATCCGCCAATCCACCACTCAATTCAATTCCATGCATCAAAAAATGTTCTTGTAAAGAAGCAGGTAGACCATCAAAACAATGTTTTACCCATAATGAAATCTGTGCTGAAACCATCTCGAAGGCTGGCCACAATAGACTTGACTCAATTTGAATCTGATGAAGAATCTGTCTTGAATCAAAGGCATAACACAACAATAAATTGTTTTTTTGTTGCCAAAAAGCTAGACTTGCCATTTCCTTCAAATGTGCCGCATCCATTTTTGTGATAAAACAACCCGTCTTGTTGTAAACAATCCTTTGTATCTGCTCATCAATCTGTGCTCCCGCATAATAAATTGTCTTTGACACAAGCACCTTACCATAAGCACACACATGAATTTCCGTATAAGAATGTCCACTATGCACTAAAAAACAAGAACCTTCTTCTTGTAAAGCATTTAAGTTTGAAATAAATTCAACCTTACGTATGCCACAATCCAAAAACATTTGCTGCCAAAGTTCTCGTTGTCTTTGCGACAACTCCGTAGGAACACTCACAAGCACACTCGGTCTTAATAAGCCATCAAAGGCATGTAGTTCGTTTAACCCCTTCTGAACCAAAGGTTCAATTGAATGAAGAATTTGACCATGTGATATAGGATATTGAATTTGTATCGTATCCAGATCCTTATATAAATAGGCAAGCGCCTGATCCGATACGCCCAGTGTTTCTTTTCCTTTTTTTGCGATTATTGTTTTTAAAACAATTTGTTTCTGTGTAGAAAAATCATAAAACCGTGCAAGATACGCCCCCATATCCAGGGCAATCCACTTATCAAGCAAAGCCATTATAGATTGTTAATTGTAAAATCGCCTGACTTGAAATGTACGCAAGACAAAGCGATAAAAGAAACATTAAAATCTGCACTTTCTTAGGATTTTTTACACTACACACCTTTTCAAACTGAATACTTGAAATCGCATAAAAGCTTAAACCAAAACACGCAAAGAATACTAAATAAGAAATTACAGAAGTTGCCATATTAGCCTCCTACATGAACAATTTGAACAAAATTATACTTTTCCTTCAATTGCTCACATGCACTTAAAATCACTTCTTCATCCACACTGAATCCCAACATACTTGAACCAGATCCAGACATCAATATACGTACTAAACCTGCATCTTCCATATCCATTTTCACTTGTTCTAATTCAGGCTCAATCTCAAAGGCAATTGGCTCCAATGAATTTGCCATAGTCTGATATAAAAGATCCATGTTCTCTTCTCGAATACTCGACTCTACTAAATCAACATCCGGATGAAAAGGACGAGACTCTTTCCATTTAGAAAATGCATTCGCAGTAGAAATTCCAAAATCCGGTTTTACAACCACAATATCAAATTCCCAATCACTTTCAATCGGCGTGATTTTTTCTCCAATACCCTTTACTCTAGCCCATTTATCATGAATACAGAAAGGAACATCCGCCCCCACTTGTTTTGTGATTTCATAAAGATTTTCTTCCGTTTCCTCAATACCTTCCATCTTTAAAACCGCCTTACATACAGCAGCTGCATCCGCACTTCCGCCACCAAGGCCTGCCTGAGCTGGAATGTGCTTCTTGATAGATACTTTGAAACAAGAATCTAAGTGATAGGTATCCTTTAAAACTTGAAGCATCTTTGAAACCGTATTGTTCTCTGGTAATTTCATACCTTCACATTCAACTACATCAAAATCATTTTTTTCTATCTCAATCTCATCATAAATTGAAATAGGTACCATGATCATGTCTAAAGAATGATACCCATTATCCATTCTTTTTACGACATCTAATGCTAGATTAATTTTTGCCCTTGCCTGTACTTTCATAGGTCACCTCATATAATCGAATAAAATCCTCTAACGTACACTGTTGCGCACGCGTACTAGGATCAATATTTACTTTTTCTAACAATTCTTTTGCCAGAGCCTTATCTTTCACAAAATTCTGAAAGTTATTATAAATAGTTTTTCTTCTTTGCGCAAAACAAGCTTTTACCAAATCGAAGAAATAATTCTCATCTTCTAAATGATACTTGTGATGGAAAGAAAATTGAATAACCATCGAATCTACATTGGGACTTGGCCAAAATACTCTTCTTGATACGTCCATGACTTTTTTCACATCACAACGATATTGCGTAATTACGCTCAACGCATTGTATTCCTTATCGTTTTCGTGTGCCAAGAAACGTTCTCCCACTTCTTTTTGCATCATAACCGTAATTCTTTCAATCTCTTCATTTGCCTCAAACAATTTAAATAAGATTGGCGTTGTGATGTAGTAAGGAAGATTCGACGCGAAAACTACCTTTTGACCAGGCTTTCTAAATTCACGAATTTTTTCATCAATATCCACCTTTAAGATGTCTTCTAATACTATATGTAAATGATCAAAACCAATCTCATTCTCTAATACAACCGGCAATCTTTCATCAATCTCAAAAGCTACAACCTGATTACTTTTTTCACATAAAAACTGTGTTAAAGCCCCAATTCCAGGACCAATCTCAAAAACCAATTCATCTCTTGATTGAATTGCTGCATTGGCAATCTTTTCAACAACACCCGGTTCAATAATAAAATTCTGTCCAAAGCTTTTCTTTGTGAAAACCTTATACTTTTCTTGAATCTCTTTTGTCTTTTTTACTGTCGCAATCGCCTGTTTCATGAAAGACTCCTTTCTTCTATCTCTTCTTTTGTCACATTCATCTGATTTAAACGCTTAAAACATGTTTTCGCATTACAAGGACCAATATGAAAATCTTCACACACTTGAAAGCGCAAATCTTTGTTTCCAACTAAGCCTAAATCAATAAAGTCTTGCCAACTTAATACTTCATCTTTATTCTCAAACGTTACATAATGACATAGGGCATCCCACAAATCTTCTTTACTTGCATGCTCTACACCCACTTTTTTAGGTGTTTTCGCCTTTTCTTTATTAATAAACGCATGTTTACATCCTGGCACACTACTGCCAATCAATCTACGTATATGTTCTCCTGGCGTATCTGGATCTGTAAAAATAATCACACCTCTTGTCTTTTGAGCCTGTCTAACACGTTCAATCGTTTTCTCGTTGACCTGGTCTCCACCCGTTTCAATCGTGTCACAATCAAAAAAAGACTGCAACGTGTTTGTATCATTTTTTCCTTCAACGACAATAATTTCTTTAATATGCTGCTTCATCTGTCTCCACCACATGTTTTGATGTAAAACCAGCACCATGTACCTGATGCACATCATTCACAATAATAAATGCTTTTGGATCAATCTCTAAAACACTTGACTCTAATAATGGATATTGTTTCTGCTTAATAACACACATCAACACGGGCTTAGGCGCTTGTGTATAGCCACCACTTCCATCTAGAATCGTTACACCACGATCCACTGTCTCTAATAAAATACGACGAATCTGTTTCCACTCTGTCGATATAATCATAACATTTTTTGCGGATTGCATGCCTAGCATTACTGTTTTATCGATTGCGACACCACAAACAAACACAGACATAATACCAATCAATGCTGGTGTTAAACCATGTGTAACCACACCCAATAAAACTGTTAAGCCATCTACGATCATTACACTGGTTCCTTCAGGAATCTTCAAGTATTTATGTAAAATCAAAGCTAAGATATCCATACCACCCGTACTTGAATTAACTCTAAACACTAAACCTAAACCAATCCCCACAAGAACTCCGGCATAGATTGTAGCCACATAAGCTGGCATCACAAATGTATCTTTAGGAAACATTGTAGCAACCTGTGATAAACCTGTTACAAAAACCGGATATACAATTGTAGAAATCACAGATTTCATCGCAAACTGCTTTCCTAATAAAAGAGCTCCCAATATAAATAATCCAATTGTTAAACCATCAATCATCAAAACTGTATCAATCGGAAAAACTGGATGTAATGCGACAGCCACACCAGCTACACCACCTGTTAATATATTATTAGGAAGTATAAAAAAGGAAACTGAACATGCGACCACAAAGTTTCCAAGTATAATCATTATTAAATCATGTATTTTATTTTTGCTCATATGCATACCTCTTCTAGCCTACATGATTATATCATTTTTTTTATGTTTCGTTTTCAAAAATATCGCTTGCAAAAAATGCACTTTATCCTTATAATAGTTCGGGTTATATAAGTTCATGATATGGTTGAACGTTCATACCTACTACCGAAAACAGTAGACTATAGCCTTCAAATAGGAGGAAAATAAAATGCAATACGATATCATTATTATTGGTGCTGGGCCTGGAGGAATTTTCTCAGCCTACGAATTATTAAAGAGTAAACCTGAATTAAAAATTGGTGTTTTTGAAGCAGGAGCACCATTAAACAAAAGAAAATGTCCAATTGACGGAAAGAACATCAAATCATGTATCCATTGTAAATCATGTGCCATCATGAACGGTTTTGGTGGAGCCGGTGCCTTCAGTGATGGAAAATATAATATCACAAATGAATTTGGTGGAAATCTATACGAATATGTAGGTGAACAAGAAGCTATCGATTTAATGGAATATGTGGATGAAATCAACTGCAAGATGGGCGGAGAAAAAACTCGTCTATATGCAAACTCAGATGCTGCTATCGCCAAAAAATGTCTTCAAAATGATCTTCACTTATTAAAAGCGAAAGTTCGTCACTTAGGAACTGACATTAACTATGTAGTACTTGAAAACTTATACAATGAATTAAAAGACAAAGCCGAATTCCATTTCTATAAACACATTGACATGGTAAACAAAATCGAAGATGGATATGAAGTCGTTTGTGGAGATGAAACATATACATCTACACAATGTATTATTTCTACAGGCCGTTCAGGAAGTAAATGGATGGAATCTGTATGCTCAAACTTAGGCATTGAAACAAAGAGTGATCGTGTAGACATTGGTGTTCGTGTTGAACTAAATGCCGATACATTCTCAGAATTAACAGACTCATTGTATGAATCTAAAATCGTATATCGTTCAAAGAAATATCAAGATCGCGTTCGTACATTCTGTATGAACCCTAGAGGTGTTGTCGTAAACGAAAACACAAACGGAATCATCACTGTAAATGGTCACAGCTATGAAGATCCAGCTCGTTTCACAAACAACACAAACTTTGCCTTATTAGTATCAAATCATTTCACAGAACCCTTCTCACAAAGTAACCAATATGGTGAAAGTATTGCCCGCCTATCAAACATGTTAGGTGGTGGCGTTATCGTTCAACGCTTTGGCGACCTGATTCGTGGACAACGTTCAACTCCAAGTCGTATTGCACAAGGATTCGTAACTCCTACATTGAAGGCTACACCAGGAGACTTATCTCTAGTTATCCCTAAACGTCAATTAGATGACATTATTGAAATGATCTATGCACTTGATAAAGTATGTCCATCAACAGCTAGTGATGACACATTACTATATGGTGTTGAAGTTAAATTCTACAACATGCAAGTAAAAGTAGATAAAAACTTAGAAACAAAACACAAAGGACTATTCGTTATTGGAGACTGTTCAGGTGTAACACACTCATTAAGTCATGCCAGTGCATCTGGTGTATATGTCGCAAGACACATTACAGAAAATCTATAATACAACACAAAGTGGATCAAATGATCCACTTTTTTTCATTAACTACACAGTTAATAACTCTCGAGTTAATAATAATGATGGTATAATAATCTAGGTGATAATTTATGATACAAATTCCAGACAACAGTACAATATTAGCTCCGGCTACCTTACATTTATCTTTATACAAAGAAATTTTAAAACAAAAAAAAGATTGCCTTGGCATACAAGTTTTAACCTTGTCTAGCTGGCTATCTTCTTTTTATCATGGACAAAATAAATCTGACATTGAAATTCTTTATTTATACAAAGATGCTTTAAAGAATATCTCTCTTTCCAATGCCTTCTATTCCAGTAAAGAAGACTATGACTTTTTAAATGCCTGTCTAGACTTTATAAAAATGGCAAAAACCTATCAGATTCATGATTTTCCTTGTTCAACCCAAAAAGAAAAAGATTTACATGAAATCTTAAATCTTCTGTATCCAATTCAACTCAAAGAAGACCAAACGCAAGAAGTCCTTTCAAGTTTACCAGATTTAGAAAACATCTATATCCTAAAAAAAGAATACTCTCAATTAGACAGTTACTGGATTCAAGTGTTGATTGATCATGGTGCAAAATGGCTCGGCGATAAGCAACTATTGACAACACACTACTATAGTGTTGCCAACGCACGCAAACAAATGGAAGTCATCGCAAATCTTATTATTGAAAATGACTATTCAGCCGATGATATTTTCATTGCCCTAAACAACCCAAGTGACATCAATGTTTTAACCCAGATTCTTACAGCACATAAGATCCCATTCACAACTATACAAGAAGTTCATACTACATCTATATATAACGAGTGGATCCATTATTTAACATGGGCTAAAGATATGGATTTAAAAAGTTTTTTAAACGTAGTTCAAGCCTTATATCCAAATGACAATTATCTCATGCAATATTACACATTGTTCCCTGAACAATTTTTAAAATTTGAGCCTTTCTTAACTACACTTCCATACAAAGATAATGAAATCATTGATTCCTACCAATTCACATCCTACCAAAAATTAGAACAAGACACTTTAAAATGGATACACGATCATGCCTTCTTATTTGATGCATACGATTTTATCAAGATGGCCAAACATATTCAAAATCTACATGAACAAGTCACAAAAGAAGATTTGAATGCCTTCAACGATGTCATGTCACTTATCCAAGATGTGCATTCACACATTCATAATGCGAATGATTTAAACATCTTGATTCACCAAATCCAAAATCTTTCTGCCAATCAGAAAGCCAATTCCATTGAAGGGGTATTCATTGGATCTAGACAAGACATCACAAATTTAAGGCCCATCGTCTTTTTAACTGGCACAAATGCCAGTGCATTTCCTGCTTTAAAGTTACATACTGGAATCTTTGATGAGGCCTATGTACAAAACACGGATTTACCAAATCTTGAAACACGTATTCAAAACCAGCAGGCACAAATCTTTGACTGTTTATCTTTGTGTGAAATTCTTTATGTATTCTATCCACAAAGTGATTATCAAGGAAAAAATTATGAACCAAGTTCCGACATAGAAAATTGGCTCCAACAAAAAGCTGAGTTTATCACTACGCCCGATTCTTTTAATTGGACTACCCCAAATATCGATTTAAATGAAACAACAGCTAAATCCATATTCTTTAAGGATGATCATTTTAAAGGATCAATTTCAAGACTCGAATCCTATGCACGATGCCCTTTTTCCCATGCACTAAAATACGGCTTATATTTAAAAGAAAAAGAAGACATCACAGACATTCGAATTCGTGGAAGCATATTACATCATGTTCTAGAAGTGATTTCTAAAGATAGACAAGAATATACTTCTTTATCCAAAAAAGAAATTCATCACTATGTTGAAAATGAATTTTCCTTCGCAAAAAAAGTGCTTTTACAACAAGTTCCATGGTTTGATTCTCAAATTGAAGAAATCACAGAAAAACTTATGTTGATTTTTGAACAACTACATAATTTTGAATCCAACTGGCACATGAACATGGATAAACAAGAACATAAATTCTCTTATTCCTACCCATGGAATGAATATACCATTGATTTATATGGCTATATTGACCGAATCGACAGTTCAAACACATCTTTTTGTATTTTTGACTATAAATCAAGTGATAAAGATATTAAAATTGATGACTTTGAAAAAGGATTATCTTTACAGTTAGCCACATATACGTTAGCTTACGAAAAAGAATCTGGTTTGATCCCTGTAGGATGTTTCTATATTGCACTAAAGACAACCCCAGAAACACTCACTTATGGAAAATTAAATTATCGCAAAAAAATCCCCGAACTCACTGTGAACGATGAAAAAGATATTGCGGATACATTTAAAGTCAACCGAAGATTAAATGGATGGCACTTTAGTGATGCGAGCATTTATTGTGATGACATAAAACGGTACATGCCTGTAAAAAGAGCCAATCCAAGTTTAGAAACCATCAAAAAGGAATGGACTCAAGTCGTTGACAGTCTTTTAGAGGACATTAAAAGTGGACAAGCCCTACCTAATCACGTCCAAGATGCATGTAAATTCTGTGCTTACAGATCTATTTGTCGAAATTCAGCGAATGAAGTTGAACCAATGCTTCGTGTAGAAAAGGAGGAAGAATAAACATGGATTTTTCAATTCCCCAACAAAAAGCCATTGACATTCGAGATACAAATGTCGTTGTCTCTGCCAGTGCCGGAAGTGGTAAAACAGCTGTTTTAGTAGAACGTTTATGTCAGCTTGTATTAAAAGACCACATTTCAATCGATTCTATCCTGGCAATGACTTTCACAAAGGATGCGGCAGCTGAAATGAAGGCACGTCTTCTTTCCAAATTAAAAGAGCAACCAAAAACAGAATATATCCTTCAACAGATGGCTCTACTTGAAACAGCCAGTATTTCTACTATTGATAGTTTCTGCTTATCGATTGTACAAAATTATTACTATAAGATTCCTATTTCTTATACGATGTCCAAACAAACGGCATCCTCAGCCCAAACGCGCATCGCCTTTGACAACGCCTACAAACATGCGATTCAAGATTTAAACTTAGCTGCATACACAAAATTAAAAATGTATTTTCTCTCTTTTGGAAAAACAGAAGAAGACATTCAAAAATACATTGAAGATATTTTGGCAATCCTCAACTCTAAATCCGAAGAAGACGCAAAGACATGGATTAAAAACATTCAAGATTCATATACATATTTAAGTCCAGAATTAATGGAATATGCATTGAAATACTTTCATAATCATTGTCTTGCGATGACTGAAATATTAGATGAAGTAATCGATCAAATCGCAAATCCTGAAGATTATGAAGTCAAAAAGGACTATTTATCAAAGTGTTTAGATGCCAATTCGTATTCAAGTTTTAAAGCTCAATTTGAATTGTATTTAAAAAATACCATCGGTTTTAAGAAGACAATTGATAAGGTGGATTACTCAAAATATCAAACTTCTTTTAAAGATCATGAAACAAAGATCGTAGAAAACTTATTTGATGAAGAATTCTATTTAAAGGACATTCAAAATCATAAAGCTTTAGTAGATACCTTATTTGAATTAACCCATAAAGTAAAGTTATACTTTCAATTAGAAAAGAAAAAAATGGAAGTGATTGACTTTAATGATATGGAGCACTTTGCGTATCAACTCCTTCAAGATCCGATGATCAAAGAAGAAATGTACAATAAATATCAGATGATTCTAGTAGATGAATTCCAGGATACCAATGAACTTCAAGAAAAAATCATTGCGTCTTTTTGCCATGAAAACAACGTATTTAGAGTGGGTGACATTAAACAATCCATCTATGGTTTTAGACAAGCCAATCCAAAAATAATGCAGGACTGGATGAAAAAGGAAGATATCAACAACACTCCTTTATTATTGCAGGAAAACTATCGTTCCAATGCGAGTGTTATTCAATTCAACAATGATTTTTATAGTAAGATCATGAACAATGAATTATTGGGAAAACAATTTGAAGAGATTGATATTGCCAATGTAGGTACGAAAGGACAAATGGAAAGTCCTCAATATCCAGTTCGTTTCTTATATACAGAATATAAAGATGAAGAAGGCAACAAAGCTACCATCAAAAAGAATCACAATGAGAATCGTTTTGATCTGATTGCACAAGATATTATCGAAAAGCACAAAGCAGGCATGCCCTATAAATCTATGTGTGTGTTAACTCGTAATCATGCGCCTCAAGAAAAACTGAAAACAGTTTTTGAGGCCTACAACATTCCAGCTATGATTACCATTGATCATGGATTCTACACAAATTCTGCCATTCAAATTGTACTTTCTACTTTAAAAGCTTTAGAAGATTTAACCGACGACATTGCGTTATGTGCTTCTTTAATGTCCCCATTATTTAATGTATCTTTTTCTCAAATTGCGAAGTGTTGCATTGGAAAAGAAAAAGGCACATCTTTATATATGAGTATTAAAAACGAAGATTTCATGAAGCCTTTCTTTGAATTATATGTAAATAGAAATCAAACGATTGTACAACTGCTACAATATATCTATGCCTATAATAATTTCTATTATGCTTCTACAACCATTCAAGACAAGAACAACTTGGATTATTTATTAGAATTAGCAACCCAGTATGAAAATCAGAGTGACATCCATGGTTTTGTCCTACAACTATCTAAAGATGCAACGCAAGATCAAACTCAGGAAGCAAGCTTGTATGGCAAAGAAGATGATGTAGTTCAAGTAAAGACAATGCATCAATCTAAAGGTTTACAATTCCCTGTTGTATATATTCTTTCGCAACATGAACAAAGAGATAAACATGAAAGTTCATGCATCTTACTTGATTCAATATTAGGATTATCTTTAAAAGGCTTAAGTAATGATTATAAATATAAGTACAATTCAATATATCATTTGGCTCTACAAACAAAAAAAGAATTGGATGATCTTGCAGAAGAAATGCGTGTATTCTATGTGGCGACAACACGCCCTCAAAAAGAATTGGTCATTGTAGATGCGATTGAAAGCATTGAAGATTTTTATAGTCCATTAAACGCCTATACTCTATTAGAAGATGAGAGTTATACAGGATGGCTTTTACATACATATGCCAATACGAGTGATTCTCTAGTGGTTTTTGATAAAAAACAAGAATTGTATGAAAGACCATTAAAAGTGCGTCAAAATAATAAGTCTTACAAGCTTCCTGTCTACACGAAAACATCCGATGTGTTCTCGAGTCAGACGGCTAGTGGGGCCAAAATGAAATTAGACTGGAAAGAGATTTCTCTTACTAAAAATATAGGAACACTACGTGGTACTTTATTCCATGAAATTGTGGCGCAATGTTCATATCCTTATCAACAAGAAGAAATTCTTTCTTATGCGAATTCTTATGGATATGCTTTAAAGGATTATGATATCAAACAGATTCTAGCTTTAAATTCGAATGCACTCTATGCTTCTTGGATGAACGAAAAGCATGTATTTGAACAAAGCTATATTATTAAAGAAAAAAAACAAGTCGTTCATGGATTTATGGACTTAGTTATCTATAAAGAAGATGAGATAATTATCATTGATTTTAAAACAGATGCCACGGATAACGAAAATAAATTAATTGATATGTATGCGGCTCAGCTTCAAACTTATAAACATTCAATGGAAAGAATAACGGATTTACCGATAAAAACGTATATTTATGCTTTTTCTCTATTTAAATGCATCCTTTTATAAAAACTTATGCTACAATAGAGGGGTCTTTTAAAAAAAAGAGAAGGAGAGAGAATCGTGGAAAAATTCTTTAAATTGAACGAGAAAGGTTCAAACGTTAAGACAGAACTTATTGCTGGTCTTACAACATTCTTGGCTATGGCCTACATTCTTGGGGTTAACCCTGCAGTATTGGCAGATGCTGGTATGGACAAGGCATCTGTATTCCTTGCGACAGCTATTTCTGCTGGTGTGGCAAGTATCATTATGGGACTTGTTGCCAACTACCCAGTTGCATTAGCTTCTGGTATGGGTGTAAACGCATTGTTCGCCTACACAATCTGTGGACAAATGGGCTTTAGCTGGGCAGCTGCATTAAGTGCTGTATTCATTTCAGGTGTTATCTTTATTATTATTTCTGTTACTGGCGTTCGTAAAGCTATTATCAACGCAATTCCAGTACAATTAAAATTGGCAATCGGAGCCGGAATCGGTTTCTTCATTGCGTTTGTTGGTTTAAAAAATGCGGGTATTATTGTAGCTAGTCCTTCAACATTTGTAACAATTGGAAACTTAACAGATCCAACTGTATTACTTGCGATTGTTGGATTGTTGATCACAATTGCGTTAGTTATTAAAAATGTTCCTGCAGCCGTTTTCGTAGGTATGATTATCACTGCTGTGATTGGAATCATCCTTGGATTCATGGGAATGGCTGGTATGCCTACTTTACCTGAACATTTCATTTCGTTTGATTTTGAATTACAAGCTTTCGGAGCTTGCTTCTCAGGAATTTCTGAATTATTCGCAAATCCGTTCCAAGCTTTCGTAGTTATTTTCTCATTCTTATTCGTTGACTTCTTTGATACAGCTGGAACACTTGTTGCGATTGGTAACCGTATTGGTTTGATCAACGATAAAGGTGAATTAGAAAATGCTGAACAAGCATTGCTTGCTGATGCGGTTGGTACAGTATTTGGTGCAGTTTTAGGTACTAGTACAGTAACTAGCTTTGTTGAATCTAGTTCTGGTGTTGGTGTTGGTGGACGTACAGGTTTAACTGCGTGCACATCTGGTGTTTGCTTCTTACTAGCCGTATTCTTATCACCACTTATCTTAAGTACCGTTACGAACGCAGTTACTGCACCAGCACTGATTGTTGTTGGTATTATGATGGCACAGCAGTTAAAAGGTATTGACTGGGATGACATGATTTTTGCCGCTGCTGGTTTTGTCACTGTTATTATGATGATCTTGATGTATTCTATTTCAAATGGTATCGCATGCGGATTCATCGTTTATACAATTGCCATGATTGCAGCTGGTAAAGCTAAAGAAGTTCACCCAACTGTTTGGGCATTAATGATCATCTTCGTGTTGTACTTCGCTACACCTTACATTATGTAAAAGAAAAAGTCGGCTTTCCGACTTTTTTAATACTTATTATCTTTTTCATATTGATTTTCAAAGGCATTCTTAAATGTGAGGATGCCTTTTTTTGCATCATAAAATGAAGCAAGTAATCGTACTGTTTCTTCTGTACTCATCTTCGACGTATTGATCATCAATGTATAGTTACGTGGATTGCCCCATTTTTGATTGGTATAGAATTCATAAAATCTAGATCTTTGTGCATCTTTTTCCTGCACAATTTTCTTGGCTTGTTTGGCAGGCACTTGATATTCATCAATCGACCATTGAATACGTTCTTCTACATCACTGTAACAGAATACAGAAATAACATCCGGATTGTCTTTTAAAATATAATCGGCACATCTTCCTACAATAACAGCATCTTCTCTTTGGGAAATCTTTTGAATAAAATCACTTGCCATATCATAGATTTGTGTATTCACACTTAATTCTGTAATATTTCTAAGTCCTAAAAGGCCTTTAGATTCTATCGTAAATAAGCCATTCGCATCTTGATTCTGGTCTTTAAAGAAGTCAGCGCAAACTCCCATATTTACTGCAATTTTCTCCAAAATTTGTTTGGCTTAACAGATACATTGGTGACTTGTTAATATATTCGACATTAATAATGTCTATTTAAGAATTATTGTATAGGTGTAAACGAAAGAGAGACTACACTTATGACAAGAACTTCAAAATATTTAAACC
>NZ_VUMR01000043.1 GCF_009696075.1 Holdemanella porci
AAATATTTTGAAGTTCTTGTCATAAGTGTAGTCTCTCTTTCGTTTACACCTATACAATAAATCTTAAATAGACATCATTAATGTCAGTTATATTAACAAATCACCAATGTATCTGTTAAGCCAAATAAAAAATTTAAAAAAATGATTTTAAATGTAAAAGATAGTATAATAAATTCGATTTGAGGTGGTTTTGATGGACCTACATGAAAAAGAAAAAATGTACCAAAGACTCATTATTTTTACCTTATTAATTGGTATGGTTATCTATTATTTTGAAAAAATCATTGGTTTTTTGGCATGGATTGGGGCAATGTGTTTGCCATTTTTATTTGGTGCAGGGCTTGCCTTTGTGTTTAATATTATATCGAACAATCTCATGTGCTATTTAATTAAATGGTTTGATATAAAAGAAACAAAAATTAAAAGAGTCCTATCCAATATTTTAGCCATCTTCCTTGTGCTTGCCGTATTTGCCGCCTTTGTCGGTATTGTCATACCTAAGATTCTATTTTCGATTCAATTGTTGATGTCAAACTTCCCACAGATGATCTATGAATTCTATATATGGCTTTTAGACATCACAAAACATGTAGATCTAGTGCACAACTTTTTACAACACTTAGATATCAATGCCTTTAGTACATTTGCGATTGATAATGTGAGTAAAAAAATCAGTTCCTGGCTTGTGTCTGGAGGAGCCAATGATATATTTGGATCCATTTTTATGATTTTATCCACGACATTTTCTTGGTTTGCGCAAGCCTTTATCGCAATTGTATTCTCGTTTCTATTGTTGTTTAATAAAAAACAAGTGGTTCGTGAAACAAAATCTTTATTAAAGGCCTATCTTCCAGAAAAGGATTATGAAAAAACACGCCACGTATTAAAGCTGATCATTCGTATTTTTACAAGTTACGTAGGCGGAACTTGTTTGGAATGCTTGATTTTAGGCAGTTTAGTTACTGCAGGATCTTTGATCATGAAGATTCCATATGCATTTTTAATAGGTTTAGTCGTAGGAATTGGAGCTCTTGTGCCAATGTTTGGCGCTTTGGTTGCCGCTCTATTATGTGCTTTCTTTATTGCGATAACATCTCCTGTACAAGGATTTACATTCATTATTATGTTTATTTGTATTCAACAAGTTGAAGGAAACTTTATCTATCCGCAGGTTGTAGGTAAGTCTGTAGGCTTTCCACCTATGTATATCATTGTGGCCATCACCATTGGAGCCAATGTAGCAGGTATTATTGGAATCATCATTTTTATTCCGATTTGTTCGTGCATCTATCAGCTGGTAAGCGAAGATGTGTTAACTAGACTTCAAAGAGTGAAAGAAGTATCTGATTAATTTGACATAAATAATGTCTATATAAGATGTATCCTTTGAGTATAGAAAGAAGGGTACAATATGAACGCAGAACAAAGATTAGCTATGGATTTATTAGATGCTGTATGGAAAGAAGATGTACAAGGAGTTGAAAACTGCCTAGAACTTGGAGCAAGTCCAAGTTGGGTATTTAATGGATATCCTATCTTGATGCATGCCATCAGCATTGGAAATGAAGAAATTGTAAATATTTTAATTGATGCCGGAGCCATTCAGAAACAAGAAGCTTTAGGCTTTGCGCTTGAAAGAGGGATTGGTCAAATGATACGTCCACTTGTATTTCGTGGTATTGTTCCTAAACATTTTGAACCAAAAAAAGGCTTTGGCTACTATCCTCAAAGATTTTGCAGTACGCACTAAAAGGAGATAAACTAATGAATCGAACAAACTTATGCATTCGCATGTTACAACTATTAAAGGCAAGAGGGAAAATGAACACAACACAGCTTGCGACAGAACTTGAAGTCAATCCACGTAACATTCGTGAATTTAAAAAAGAGCTTGTACTAGCTGGATATAATGTAGAAGAAGTAAAGGGTCGTTATGGAGGATACATCTTAAATGATGAATACGATCTTCCTGTCACTATTTTTAGTGATGAACAAAAGGATGCTTTGGTGCAATCCTATAAATTTATGCGTACACAAAAAGACTTTAAACCTCTTCCACTATATTGTGATGCGATGGATAAGATTATTTCGACAAGCAAGATTTCATCCAATGATTCTTTACACTATATGTCCAATTCTATGGAATTAGACGAAAAGATCTCCCACATGATTGATAAGACGCAACAAGCCATGAACCATGGGCTTTGCGTCCTTTTGTCGTACCAGTCTTTACAGGATGAAGCCCCTAAACAATTTGAGGTTGAACCCTATGAAATCATTCACTATCATAAGTCGTATTATTTAATTGGTTTTTCTTTATTAAGAAAAGACTATCGCATGTACCGTTTTAGTTCGCAACGTATGTTTTCATGTGAAATTTCATCGAGACACTTTATTCGGGACAATCATTTTCATTTAAGTAACTACATCGGAGAACATTCTTTGATTCCTTTAGATTTAAAACTTGTGAAAGTGAGAGTTTACCATGAAAATAATGGGCTTCGCTTATTTAAAGAAAAATATTGGGGCAATAAACTACAAGCTATCAATAAACAAGAAGCGTACACAGACTTTGAATTCTATACAGACGACATGTCAAACTTGTATCAGTCCTTGTTTTCTATGAGTGATCAAATGGAGATTTTAAATCCTGAAGATGTAAAAATTGCTTATTTGTCTCGTGTTCAAAAAATATTAAATGCGTATAGGGATGAAAAGAATTAAAAATTGAAGTACAATAGATATGGTGAATTTTTTATGTTACATGTATCAGATTTAATGCGTGAAATGAAATGTGACTGTTTTTGTTGGAACAGCGCCCACAATTCACTTCACCAGGAAAGTTTTTATAAAATGGATTGTCCATTTTCTGATCTATGGAGAAATTATTTAAATGCGAATGAGTGTGGCTTAGGTCATTCCATGGATTCAAACGAACAATCTTTAAAATTATTAGAAGAAAACGAAGTTGTATGTTTTGCACGCTTTGAATATAAGGAGTGTCGTACAAAGATTCCATATCTTAAAAAATTAGAGAATGGATATATGGCCGTGTATCCACATTTGAGTGCGTATCCCAAAGAAAATGAAGCATTGATCATGAAGGTCAATCAAATGATTCTTTCGCATTGTGGCGTTGACATTGTCGAAAATCGCATTGTCTATTTAAATAAAGAATATGTTCGTCAGGATGCGTTGGATCTAAATGAACTCTTTTGTATCAGCGACAAGCTATTCAATAAGCGCAACCACTTGTCGAAAACAATTGCCGAATGTATGGATGAAGTGGATGTGGATTTGGATGGTTGGATTGAAAGAACAAAAGAAATTTTAAATCGACCAAGTGTTACGCCAGTACGCACAAAACAATGTACAGCCTTAAGAAGGTGCAACTACTATTCTGTATGTTTTGATGAATCTAATGAACCAGACGACTCGATTTTATTCTTTACAACCAATCAACATAAGCTGGATGCGTATGATCGTGGTATTCGTCATATTCATGAGTTGCCATTGAATCAAATTGAAGGATTCCGTCTTCAATATGCGCAATATATGGCTAGTAAAACGCAAAAGCCATTTATGGATCGTGCCGCTTTACAGGTATGGATGAAACAAATCAAATATCCAATTTCGTATTTGGATTTTGAATGGGATACCTTTGCGGTACCACCCTATACGAATATGAAGGCTTTTGACGTATTGTGTTTTCAATATAGTCTTCATGTAGAAACTTCGGATGGAAATTTAACCCATTATAACTTCTTTGAATCCAAAGATTGCCGTCGTCATTTTGTTGAACAACTGATCAAAGACCTTCCTAAAACGGGAACGATTCTTGTTTATAATATGGAGGGAGCTGAAAAGCTGAGATTGAAACAATTAGCGAGTCAATTTGAAGAATATAGGGAAGAATTAGAGTCGATTTGTTCAAGAATGGTGGATTTATCAAAACCATTTGAGGCAGGACTCTATTACAATTCAAAAATGCGTGGTCATTATTCATTGAAGAGTATATTGCCTGTATTCTCAAAAGATGTTTCTTATTATGATTTGGATATTCAAAATGGTTTAAATGCTGTGTTTGCGTATCGTACATATGATGAGAAGGACGAAAAAGAGAAAAAAGTAGTAAAAGAAGCCATTTCAACATATTGTCAGATGGATACTTATGCAGAATATGTTGTATATCATGGCTTGATCAAGGAGGTAGAAAAAGATGCCTAATATTATTACTCATACTTTATTTGCACAGGAAATTTTTGATAAGGTGGATGAAAAGACGCATGATTTATTTGAACCAAGACTTCACTTATTGGAAGTTGGTTCAAATGGACCGGACTTTTTATTCTTTCATGGTATGAATCCAAAAGATTTCTTTAAAAAGAGTGATTTACGTGTTTCAGGAAGTATGTTTCATGCGGGTCATGTGAATGAATTTTATCAACAAGCTTTGATTTCCATTCGCAATGAAACAGATGAAGAAATCAAAAAAGATATGGTGACCTATGTTTGTGGACATTTATGTCACTGGGCACTAGATGCGACAAGCCATCCATATGTGTTTTATCGCACGGGAACTTGCAAAGGCAAGAGTGCGTGGTATCATCATCGTTTTGAATCGTTGATGGATGCGATCATGTTGAAGGTGAAAAAAGAATGTACGATTGAAGATTTTAAATTCTATGAAATCAGTGATGCATCTAAAGAAGAAGCTCGTGCCATTGCACGTATCTATGTGCCTGCAATCCGTCAGATTCTAGGTTTTGAAATCAAGCCTCATCAAATCATGGAAAGCTTGAAGGATTGGCACTTTATTGAATCCTTATTCTATGATGCTTCTGGAGATAAGCTAAAGGCACTTCAAGCATTAGAGACTTTCACCAAAGCTTACAATTCATTGTCTGGATATATCGTACCTAATGAGCCAGATGATCCATATGATGTGATGAATTTATTACATACTCGTTGGGTTCATCCAAGTGATGATACGTTGGTTTCAACAGAAAGTTTCTTCGACTTATACGACAAAGCCCAGCTTCTTGCGATGGAGGCAATTCGCTTATTCTTAGCGGCATGTGAGAATCCAGATTTAGATGGTGATTTATTGAATCTAATTCAAGATCGTAACTATAATTTGGGTACAAATGATCACAAGGAAATGATTCATTTTGATTTAATTTACGAAAAGTAATTGAAAGGGTTTACAAGTTTTGCGATTAGGCGTATTATAAGGGTGGTAAGAGAAAGAAAGTATGGCTCACCTTTCGACTCAATATCCATCTTGTGTGTATATATCCTTCCTTAAAACACATAAGAAATTACTTTATCGATCCTTTCGATGAGAAAAAGCACTTCGGTGCTTTTTTTCTTTTTCTTGACAATTTTTTTGCGTGATATAAAATAATTGAGGTTATACATACAATTTAAAAGGAGTTAACAAACATGATTAGTTCAAATGATTTAAAACCAGGTCTTACAATTTTAGTGGATGGCGAAATCTATACGGTTTTAGAAGCATCACAAAATAAAACAGCTCGTAGTGCCATGGTTGTTAAGGCGAAAGTTCGTAATGTTCGTACTGGAAGTAACGTTGAATTGTCTTGGGGTGGTGGTGAAAAGGTTGAACCAGCTCAGATTGAAAAAAGAGAAATGCAGTATTTATATGATACAGATGAATCTATGGTATTTATGGATAATGAAACATATGACCAGGTTGAAATTCCTATGGATCGTTTAAAATGGGAAAGAAACTTTATTGTTCCAAATTCTAACGTAAATATTTCTAGCTATGAAGGTGAAATCTTAGGTATTATTTTACCGGATAAGGCAACATTGAAAGTTGTTGAATGCGAACAGGCGGTAAAGGGAGACACAGCAACAAGTGCTAGTAAAAATGCAGTATTAGAAACTGGATTAGAAGTAAAAGTTCCTTTATTTATCAACCAAGATGAAATGATCGTTGTCAACACAAACGACGGAAAATATTCAGGACGTGCAAAATAGGCAATCGCCTATTTTTCTTTTTTTGCGTGATAGTGTATAATAGTAAGGAATGTTTAGGAGGTACTTATGACTCAACTTTCAAGAAAACAAAAGTATCAAGAACTTAGAGATCGTTTAGATGAAGAAACAACTGCTGCTCAAGCGCAGCCAGTGAAACTACAAAGATTATCGCGTGTAGATAGTGGCTCACATGCCAACAAACCATTGTATCCACATGATACTGTGCGTGTTTCGCCTACTGTAAAAGAAATGCCTACATCTCCAGTGATGGAAGATCTGCTTGGAGAAGTGAAGCAATATAATATTGATAATGGTAACCGTATCACAGATGATACACAGATCAATATTTTAAAACAGTTAGACACAACAAGTAGTGATACAATGAAGAGAAATCAACATGTGATCCCTATGGATACAGATGATGAAGATTTAGGTTCAACAATGAAGATTTCAAAACCAAGACAGACAATCACTCGTCAAGAACCTAAAGAAGAAAAAATCGTTCTTACAAGTCAGGATGTAGAGGATGTTAAAAAGCCAGTGGATGATGAATTGGATTTGATGTATCTTTCTCATGATGATTTTGATAAAACGGAAGAACAGCCTAAAAAGGATAAGAAGAAAAAGTCAAAGCGCAAAAAAGAAAAGCGTGATGAACTTGAGTCTATGCCTAGTGCTAAAATGCGTATGAAAACTTCTGATTTTGAAAAGGCTAGCAGCCATAAAGAAAAGAAGAGTTCAGAAATCGTATTGAATGTCGTTTTAGCTATATTGATCTTAGCTTTGGTTGCGATCATAGGCTATTTAGTATGGACATTTAAAAATATTTAATGAGGATGGACATGAAAAAAATTAATATTGCGATTGATGGCCCTAGTGGGGTTGGTAAAAGTACGATTGCGGATATTGTTGCAGAAAAGTTAAATATGCGCCATTTAGATACGGGTGCTATGTATCGTTGTGTGGCGTATAAAACATTAAAAGACGGAGTCAATATTCAAGATGAAAAGGCAATGTCGGATTTGATGGACACAATTGATATTCATTTTGATGAAGATAACCATGTATATTTAGATGGAGAAGATGTATCTAAAGAAATTCGTATGAATAATGTATCTATGCAGGCTAGTAAAACAAGTCAGCTTGGTATTGTACGTAAAAAATTGGTGAATCTTCAACAAAAAGTATGTACCAATAAAGGTTTTATTGTAGATGGTAGAGACATTTGTTCTGTTGTTTTGCCAGATGCAGAAGTAAAGATCTTTATGAGTGCATCGAGTAAGGCAAGAGCCCAAAGAAGATATGATGAATATATTTCAAAGGGAATCGATGCTGATTATGAAACGATCTATCAGGACATTGTCGCAAGAGACTATCAGGATATGCATCGCGAAATTTCACCTTTAGTAAAGACAGAGGATGCGATTGAAATTGATACTTCCGATTTAACAATTGATGAAGTCGTTTCAAAAGTATTAGATATAGTTGGATAATGTAGAAAGGGGACCACAATATGATTCGAGGTACTGTGGCCATCGTAGGTCGGCCAAACGTCGGAAAATCAACGATATTCAATCGATTGATTGGACAAAGAAAGAGCATTGTAGATGATACACCCGGAGTAACAAGAGATAGAATTTATGGTGAAGTGGAATGGCTGACACAAACTTTTCGCTTGATTGATACGGGTGGTATTCAAATTGAGGACCAGGCATTTGCTCAGGAAATCAATATGCAAGTAGATATTGCGATTGAAGAAGCGGATGTCATTATTTTCTTAACTTCTGCCAAAGAAGGAGTAATGACAGATGATACAATTATCGCAAGAAAGCTGCAAAAGTGTAAAAAACCAGTTATTTTAGCTTGCAACAAAGTGGACAATCCAGAAATGCAGATGAATGTATATGAATTCTATGCGTTAGGTCTAGGAGATCCTATTGCGATTAGTGGAGCACATGGCATTGGACTAGGCGACTTGTTGGATGTCGTGATGAAAAAACTTCCAGAAAAAGATATCGCTCCATATGAAGGAATTACTTCATTCTGTTGTATTGGACGTCCTAATGTTGGAAAATCAAGTTTAGTTAATTCCATCTTAAAAGAAGATCGTGTTATAGTATCCAATGTAGAAGGTACTACGCGTGATGCGATTGATACGCCATTCTTTGTAGATGATAAAGAATATATGATCATTGATACGGCAGGTATTCGTAAAAAAGGTAAAATCTATGAGAATATTGAAAAATATTCGATCTTACGTGCTTTAAATGCAATTGATCGTAGTAATGTCGTGTTATTCTTGATTGATGGTGAAAAGGGTATTCGTGATCAAGATAAGCATGTGGCTGGTCTTGCACATGATGCTGGTAAAGGTGTTATCATTGTCTACAATAAGTGGGATACAGTTGAAAAAGATGAGAAGACCATGTCAAAGATTGAAAAGGAAATTCGTGCTCAATTCTTGTATTTGAATTATGCACCAATTGCGTTTACTTCTGCACTTACAGGAAGTAAAGTGAATCAATTGATTCCTTTGATTGATCAAGTGCATGATGCATGTACATTGCGTATTCCAACCAATGTATTAAATGATGTCATTTTAGATGCACAGATGATGAATCCGGCAAAACCTCACTTGGGAAAACAATTAAAGATTTATTATGCGAGCCAAGTTGCGGTTGAGCCACCGACAATTGTCTTATTTGTCAATGATCCAGAATTATTGCATTTTAGTTATGCTCGTTATATTGAAAATAAATTAAGAGAAGCATTTGGCTTTACGGGAACTCCAATTAAGATTTTGGCTCGTAAACGCTCATAGTAAGGAGTTAAATATGCGTACAGTTGTGATTGGTAGTGGAAGCTGGGGAACAGCTTTAGCTCAAGTATTACAAGATAATCATCAAGAAGTTTTAGTGTATGGTGTTGCAGAAGCTGAAGTTAATGATATTAATGAAAATCATAAAAACTCAAAGTATTTCGAGGATGTTGAATTAAATCCCGAATTAAAGGCAACAACAGATATTCAATGTGTCAAAGGAGCCGATATTGTATTGTTGGCAGTACCAACAATCGCAATTGATCCAATTTGCCACCAAATTAATGATTTATTAGATAAAAAGACAATTATCATCAACGTTTCTAAGGGATTCCACCCAGAAACAAATGAAAGAATGTCTGAAGTTATTCGTCGTTGTATTGATGAAGATAAATTAAGTTCAGTTGTAAGTTTAATTGGTCCGAGTCATGCAGAAGAAGTTGTCATTCGTTTATTAACTACAATTGATGCGATTAGTTTAAATAACGAGGATGCCGTGACCGTTCAAAACTTATTCTCAAATCAATACCTACGTATTTATACAGGAAATGATGAGATTGGTTCTGAACTTGGTGTAGCCATTAAAAACGTTATGGCTATCGCATCCGGTATCTTATCTGGTTTAGGCTATCAAGATAATACGCGCGCAGCCTTGATTACGCGTGGTTTACAGGAAATGATTCGTTATGGTGTTCATTTTGGTGGGCAACAAAAAACGTTCATGGGTCTAACTGGAATTGGAGACTTGATTGTAACTTGTACGAGTGTACATTCTCGTAACTTTGAAGCGGGTTACCAAATTGGAAAAGAGAATTCGGTTGAAAACTTCTTTAAGAACAACACAAAAACAGTAGAAGGTGTTCGTACCGCAAAAATTGTTCATCGTGTTGCGAAAGAAAATGGTATTGATATGCCAATCTGTGAAGAAGTTTACCAAATTTTATTCAATGGAAAACTTCCAAGTGATTGTGCACAAGATTTAATGATTAGAGATTTAAAGAAGGAATTTTAATATGGGAAAGTATGTAAATAAAGAGTCTTTAACACAGGCTTTATCAATCAATTTAAATTTGTCTAAAAAAGACGCAGCATTTGCGGTAGACTTAATTTTTAATGAAATGAGTGATGCTTTGGCAAGTGATGGTCATGTAGATATCACAGCTTTTGGTAAGTTTGAAATTTTTGATCGTAAATCAAGAATGGGAATCAATCCTGTCACAAAAGAAAGAATGATGATTCCGGCTACCAAACTTCCAAAGTTTCGTCCAAGTCAGACTTTAAAGAATAAGTGCAACAAATAGGTCATATGACCTATTTTTGTCTTTAGAAAGGATGGATCATGAGCTTATTTATTGTGACATTAGGCTTAACATTAGCTATTTCAAGTAAGTGGGCCTATTCTTATTTTGGCTTATCGAGTTTTGAACAAATTGTATACCATATTAAAGTTCCTTTGGAAGGTACCAATACGCAATTTATTTTTGGATGGATAAAAAAATGTTTACATCCTGGTTTTATTTTTGGTCTCATTTTTAGTTGGATTCCTATAAATATAGCCAAACTTATTCTTTTACTTTGTTTTATATATGGTCTTTGTCAAATTCATTTCTTTTCATATGTTTTTAACCAATTTAAGAAGACAGATTTCTTTGATAAATACTACGTTGAATCTGAAATTATTTCACCTGAAAAGAAGATGAATTTTATTCATATCTATCTAGAGTCCATGGAAACAACGTACGCCACAAAAGAAGATGGAGGCAATGCGGATGAAAATTTATTGCCTTATCTGACTCAGCTTACAAAAGAGTCCATTTCTTTTTCACAAAATGAGAAAATTGGTGGAGCAAGAGTCTTAACAGGAACGGGTTGGACAACGGGAGGTATTGTTGCGAGTACGTCGGGCCTTCCTTTAATTTTTAGTTTAAAACATAAATTTTGTAAGAACAAAGTTCCATTTATGCCTAATGTAAATACCCTTGGAGATACTCTTGAAAAAGATGGATATAATCGTGTCTTTATGATTGGTTCGGATGCGACATTTGGTGGAAGAAGAAGCTATTTTGATCAACATGGTCATTATGATATTCAAGATACTGTTTCTTTAAAGGAAGAAGGGGTTCTAGATAAGGATTATCATGAATTCTGGGGATTTGAGGATGATAAATTATTTGAATTTGCGAAAGAGAAAATCTTAAGTTTATCCAAATCATCCAAACCATTCGACTTTGAAATGTTGACAGTCGATACGCACCATCCTTATGGGTATCAATCAAAAAATTGTAAGAATGTATTCAAAGAATCCTTATCGAATTCGATTTATCATACAGATGAAAATCTAAAAGATTTTATGGAATGGCTAAAGAAGCAAGATTTCTACAAAGATACTGTTATAGTCATTCAGGGTGATCATACAAGTATGGCGGCCGAATATATTCATGATACATATTCTTCAAATTATGATCGTCGAGTGTGGAATGCGTTTATTCATTCTAGAGTGAAACCTAAAAAAGAAAAGAATCGTGACTTTACGACCATGGATTTTTATCCTACAATATTAACAGCTTTAGGATACAAGATTAAAGGCGATAAGCTTGGTTTAGGTACCAATCTATTTGGTGACAAACCAACACTTACAGAAGAGATCGATGCAAATCGAGTTGATAAAGAGATAAAAAGAAATTCAACTTTCTATAGGAGGCTCATGTGAAAAAAAGATTACGCAGTTTCATTATTATATTAGTTGTGGCGTTCATCGTTTTTTCGATGATGATCACGACCTTCATGCAGATGCTTCGATTCTAACATTCCTTAGTGGAATGTTTTTTCATTTTAAAGTAAAATGTAAATAGATGAATCGAGGTTTAAATTATGACAAAAAAACAAAAAATCAAATTTATAGCGTTATTAACGACAACGGCTTCTTTAGCTGTTGGATCTTACTTCTTTAAGAAGAAAGTAGAGAAGATGAAAGAGGATGGTACATTTAATACAATGGTCTTTAAAAAGCGTTTAAACCAATATTTAAAGGCAGCTAAAAAAGATGAATTAACTTTAGAAATCATTGATGGCTTACTAGCTGAATTGGATAAGATGAATGATTTCAAGGCGACACACGAAGGCTTTGAATTGAATCTAGATACAGATAAGTATATGGAACTACAAGATTATCTTGATGCTTACTATTCTCGATTGGCAAGTTCAAATCATTTTAAACAAGCGGATGCCAATGAAGATAATACGCAAGTACGTTTAAGAAAGTGTTTGAATACACAAAAATACATTTTAGAAAATTTCTAAAGAAAGTCTCAAATCTATCTTGAATTTATATAATAAATACGTATGATATCCTTATAAGGATGTGATACACATGGATTTAATACACAAGAAAAAAGAAAATCGGGCTCAGATCTTTCAGAGTTTTGATTCTTTAAAAGGCTTCAAAGAAATGATTCAAGAATGTGAAGTAGAAATTGTCAGCCCAAGAATTTTATCGCAGGATGATTATGAAATCTTAGACGAAAGAGTCCACCAGATTCAAAAAGGTATGATGGTTACGATTGAGTATTATGATCGTATCAATTATAAAAGAATCACAGGCGTAGTTTCTAAAATCAATCTGGATACGCAAATACTTCAAATCGTAAAGACAAAGATCAACCTGAAACAAATTAGTTATATACAATTAGAGGAGTGAAAACTCCTCTAATATGCGTTGTGGCCACCAATCAATGTATTTCGTTTTTTAGCGGTCGCAAAGTCTAAGGCATTCATCCCTTTTAAGATGGCATTCTTGCCATAGCGTTGCTTGATTTGAACTAAGGTTTCTTGTAGCTTTTTTTCTCGTTCTACTTTTTCTACGTCTGTAAATAAATCATAATTCTCATAATAATATTCGTCTTTTACATCTTGAAAACTAATCGCAATCTGTCGAATGGGATAGTTTGGATTCACAATGCGAATATAGAGTTGTTTGAATTCTTCTAATAAGATGGAATAGGAGTTTGTACAGTTGGTAATCTTGCATGAGCCACAGCTTGGTTTGATACAATCTTTGGAGTAGCCAATCATAAGAGAAATTTGTTGAGTCACTAAATGTTTCTCGGTTAATGTCAATACATTTTGATCCACCATTTCTTTCATAACTACAAAGGCATTTTGGTAGGAATAATCCTCAAAAAGAATTTGGGAATTAGATATAGAATGTTGTTTCGATTTATAATTTTTAATGTCTTGAATGGTCGTAGGCTCTTTGCCCCAAGCATGGTCAATGATATATTCAGCATTCACACCAAATTCTTTATATAATATTTCAATAGGAAATTGACACAAGTCGTACATGTCATAGATACCTAATTTGTGTAATCTTCTTTCCGTTCCATTTCCAAGCATCCAAAAATCTGTTAACGGAACATGATGCCATAATGTTTGGCGATATAAGTCTTCATTTAAATAGGCCATGCGATCAGCATTGTGTTTGGCGGATATATCCATCGCAATCTTAGCTAGATACAAATTGGTTCCAATTCCTACAGTAGCTGTAAGACCTGTTTTTTCATAGATTCGGTCTAATATTTTTTTTGCCAATTCTTTGGCATTGACTTGATAGAGCTTTAAATAGCTTGTGATATCTAAAAAGGATTCATCAATGGAATAAACATGAATATCTTCTTTGGCAATAAATTCCAAGAAGACTTTATAAACTTTGCAGCTATATTCCATATACAAGTGCATTCTAGGTGGAGTAATCATATATTCAATTTTTGGATCAATTTCAAAAATACGACCACGACTAGGAACGCCTAATTTCTTAATGGCTGGTGTTGCAGCTAGAGTAATGGCACCACCACCTCGTGTAGGATCGGCCACCACAAGATTGACTTTGAATGGATCAAGGCCTTGTTCTACACATTCTACGGATGCATAAAAGGATTTTAAATCAATACATAAATATGTTTTTTGCATAAATACCTCCACACCCCATATCGTTCGTATAAAATCATAGTTAAAAATAAATAAAAATTCAAGATAGATTTGAGACTTTCTTAAAAAGTTAATAAATTTTCACTGGTATTTTATTTATTTTTTGATACTATATAGATAAAGGTGGTGTAACTATGCAGTTAAGACAATTATTACTACAATATGAGATTGAAAATAACATTAAACATGATGAGGCGGCTAAAAGAATAGGAATTGGTCGTGCTACATATTTTCGTTGGTTAAAGGGTGAAAGCACACATTTAAAGGCCAATACATTAAAGAAACTATCCGATATGCTGGATTGTGATGTCAAAAGTATTTTGGATGAGGAAGAAAGAATCAAACCAATCATTGGTAGTGTAAAAGCAGGATATGATGGTTTTCCAATGGAAGATATTGAGGGATATATTGAATTAAATCGTCATGATGGTAAAAAGGGCGATTACTTTTTACGTGTACGTGGAGATTCTATGATCAACGCTCATATCTATGAGGGGGATCTTGTCTTTGTAAAACAGACAAATGAAGTGGAATCTGGAAGTATTGCGATTGTACTTGTGGGTGAGGAAGCAACATTAAAGCGTGTTTTATATAAAAAGGGTTTAATGATTTTAGAAGCCGCAAATCCTAAGATTGACACAAAAGTTTTTACGCCCGAAGAAGTGGAAGAACTTCCGGTAAAGGTTATTGGAAAAGTCTTATATGCTCGTAGAGACTTTGATTGAGGGAATGATTGAATGAAGATTTGGATTACTAGACATGGCCAAACAGCTTTAAATAAACAAAAATTAATGCAGGGACTTACAGATGAGCCTTTAAATGAGACAGGAATTCAACAAGCGAAAGAGGCCAGAAAAAAGATTGGAGATATTCATTTTGATGCGGTATATGCAAGTCCTTTACAAAGAGCGATTCAGACAGCGTCGATTATTGGCAATGTAGATCAAAAGGATGTAAAGATTGATTCTCGTATTATTGAAGTGGATTTTGGGGATTACGAGCTTCGTAACTACTTTAAATTAGGATTAAAAATGACTTCCTATTGGACCTTTCCTGAACTATTGCCAAATCCTAATTCGGTTGAATCTGTCAAAAGTATGGTCAAACGAAGTCAATCCTTTTTAAAGGAACTTGAAAAGAAGAATTATGAGAATGTATTGATTGTATGTCATGGTGGTATCATTCGTTCTTTATGTGGCTATCTAGAAGATCGTAAAAATGGTATTAAGTGGAGACCAAAGCCAAACAATTGTGAGATTCGTGTTTATGAATCGAATCATGGTAAGCATACATTCATTGAAACATTCAAGTAGGAGATGTATATATAGAAACATTTCCTGTTACTAGCCACGTGGAAACCATTGTACTTTTGTCCCACAAATCACCAGATAGTGTTATTAATGTAAAAGTGGAATTTGGAAAAGGTAAGGAGAAAGTGCCGTTGGATGCGATTGCAGAGCGGGCAAAGAAATACCAGCCGAAACCGAAAATTACATATAAAATGATATAGGAATATGTTGAAAAGAAATATGGATTTAAAGTACATACTGCGTATATTGCAGAGGTGAAAAGGTCTTTGGGATTAACAATGTATGATGCTCCTAATGCGGTAGAGGAACTGAAAAAGCCGAGGAAGTGTCCACCGAAAGAGAAAGTAGAAGCGATAGCGGATGCACTTAAATATTTTGAGGTAATTTAATGGATGAAAGGATTTATCAGATTGTAGAGCAGATAGTTGAAATACATCAAAAAGCCTATGAGTTTTATTTGCCGTTGGTTGAAGATGTGTGTAGTAGAACTGTGTCAGAGGCTGAATTATCGCATTTGCTTGATTATCTACTGGACCTTGCGTGTGATGAAAAAATATTGGAGTTGTATAAAAGGGTGTGTAGAAGTATTTGTATATATATCCCGGTTGTATTAAGAGTTATATTGACGCATATTGGAAAATGTGGGAAGAGGAAGATAGTTATTCAGCAGATTTTTCTTAAAAGGAAAGAAAATAAGGTATTTCAAATATTATGATGTGATTACAGGAGGCACAATGGGGAAAATAATTAAAGATACAATTCATGCAAATGGGATAGATATTGGAATTTATACGCAGGATTTTGAGAATGAATTTATTTCATTAACGGATATTGCCCGGTATAAGAGCGATGACCCGACGGCGGTTATTCAAAACTGGATGAGAAATCGGGATGTTATAGAATTTCTAGGATTATGGGAAAGGTTACATAATCCAGACTTTAAACCCCTCGAATTCGAGGGGTTTAAAAAGCAGGCTGGAGCCAATGCGTTTACAATGTCACCCAAGAAATGGATAGAAGCGACAGATGCTATTGGCATCGTTTCAAAAGCAGGACGTTATGGGGGAACATATGCTCATAGCGATATCGCTATGTCTTTCGCAACTTGGATTTCTCCTGAGTTTCAGTTATATATTATGAAAGACTATAGGCGTTTAAAGACAGATGAGAACAGTCGGTTGTCTTTGAATTGGAACTTAAATAGAGAGATTTCTAAGTTGAATTACAGGATACATACAGATGCAATTAAAGAAAATTTGATTCCGCCAGAATTAACGCCTGCACAGGTGGCTTATACTTATGCTAATGAAGCAGATATGTTGAATGTTGTTTTATTTGGAAAAACCGCAAAACAGTGGAAAGATGAAAATCCAACTGCGAAAGGAAATATGAGGGATGCGGCAACGCTAAACCAATTATTGGTACTAGCAAATTTGGAAAGCTATAATGCTGTTTTAATTAATCAGGATAAGAATCAGAAAGAGCGGATGGAATTGCTTCGGATGTTAACGGTACAGCAATTGCAGACGTTGGAAACAGTAAGCTTGAATAATTTCCCGAAATTAGAAGTGGAATCTAATAAGAAGTAGGTAAAAAGTGATGGGTGAATGGGTATGAAATATGAACTTTTCTTTTTGAATAATATACATGATTCTATGGAAATGGTAAATGTAGAGTTAGATTCATTTTTGGATTTATCTAGTCAGGGTTATTTTGATGAATTAACCATGAAACATATTATATTGAATTTGGCAAATTGTTTGGAATTACTTGTTAAATATAGGTTAGAGCAAGAACATTGGACGCTCATTTTTTCTGATTTGAATAAGGCTAAATATTCAGATTATTTGGCAGGAGATTTTGTAAGTGTTGATGTTAAATCGGGAATTTTGAGGTTAAAGAATGTATGTGAAATGGAATATACATTCGTTGCCAGTATGCATATTTATCAATATAGAAATCGATTGATGCATTATACCTTAAATAGTACATTTGAACAGATAATAAAAGACATATCCGATGCTATGAAAGAAATAGCAGAGTTTGTTGAGAAAGAGATTATTAAAGATTTACCTCAAGAAGCTCAAAAAGATTTTCAAGATACAACAGTTGGTTATAGAAAATACGCAGAAACATTAAAAAAGTTGAAACTATAAGCTTTGTGGGAATCTGGTAATACCGTTGAGACGGTCTGTTTGATGTCTAGGAAAGAGAAATAAATAGCAAAAAGTAGCGTATTTACGGGATTTTTTGAGATTAGTAGGTAGCTCATGTAATTCCGTATTTCTTATATTGAAACATATCTACTGTAAAAACGATCAGAGGGTTTAGGCTGTGGATTAGATGTCGTAGGTTGTGGCACTAGGATAGACGTTATCTAGGGTGCAAACTCAATTTGAGTGAGTGATTTAGATGTTGTTTAATCCAGAAACTCGACTATCGGTAATATAGCAGGCAGTGGATGGAGGGTTCTGGATTAAGCTATATCATGAAGAGAGCTATCGAATATCATAAAAACTATCCTGATAATTTTAGAGTGTCGGCATATCAACCACCTACAACTTATAACGATAGAACGAAGGAACACAGAAATGTGGTGTTTGCCGATACATTAGAAGTGATTGAAAATGTTATCCTATTTGGCATTTCGAACTACTTCTTGAGATTTTCAAACGAATATAAAAAAGTTCACGATGTTACCGAATTTGATAATGACTGATATGAGTATGTTGAATTTGGAACAATAAATCCTGATGCTAGTATATTTATAGGACAGGTAAAACATCTCGAATTTGATTTGATAAGGAACCAATCACATTAAAAATAGAATGAGATATTGAACATGACTGTCCTGGATATTGTAGATTCTTGTGCATA
>NZ_VUMR01000044.1 GCF_009696075.1 Holdemanella porci
TGTCTCTGACATCTTTATTTCAATTCTTTGTTTGTTTCGAAATTGACGTTTTAGTTTGTATTTCTATTTCCTGTTCAGTTTTCAAAGATCATCTGCACCTCAGCAGTGCTCATCTATATTACCAAATACTTTTCACTTCGTCAAATGTTTTTTTATTTTTTTCATATTTTTTACTGTATACGTTTTCATCGTTTTTTAAAGAAGACTGGTAGATGTCGTTTATAAATCACTAGTTTAATCTTCAATCTATGCTTCAAAAACATGATGAAATATTGCTATTACCTTACTAATACCAACAATTAGATGAGCAATAAATGTCTCAATATTAAACTTTATTGCAATCACAACAAATCAGATATAATTTTGTTATTTTTTTAATTGTACATGAATCGCTAGTTGTACAACTACAAATATAGCGTATACCAGAAAAGTTAAATTGATAAATTTAATCCTGTAATCTGTGCAATACTATAGGGTACTGATATTATTGGGGATACGCCTAGATTTGCCAGTGTGTTCAAAGTCAACCCTAACGCTAACACAACCATCCCTATTTTATACACTAAAAAACGTAATTTTTCTGTTCACTCATGCACTCCTTTCAAACACTAGAATAATTCTACCAAAAAATAAATTCACTTTATTAGCACGTTTATAAATTATTCTAGCATAATAAAAAGCTAGATTTCTGGGTTTTTACTAATTATGCGATAGCTTTAAATGCTTCATTCAAATCTTGAATAATATCATCAGTGTTTTCACAACCAATACTTAAACGCATTGTATTCGGACGAAAGCCCTGATCTAGTAACTCTTATTCAGTACATTGTGAATGTGTTGTTACCGGATGAATCACTAACGATTTAACATCCGCAACATTCGCCAATAAGGAGAAAAATTCTAGATTATCTATAAAAATCTTAAGCTTTTTGTGCATCCCCTTAATGTCAAACGTCGAACCTCCTCCATTAGAAAAATACTTTTTATACAACTCTTGTTGTTTAGAATCTGTAGAGACGCTAGGATGAGACACGCTTTCTACTCGAGGATGATTATTCAAATATTCGACGACTTTTAGTGTGTTATAAGTATGACGCTCTACACGCAAGGATAATGTTTCTTCCCTTGTAAGAATAAGAATGCATTGAAAGGAGAAACTGTAGCTCCTGTGTCTTTTAAAAGAATTGCACACACCTTAGTGACGAATGCTTATCTCCACATGCTTGTGTAAAACTAATGCCATGATAGCTTGGATTTGGCTTTGTCAGTGAATCGAATTTTCCACTAGATTCCCAATCAAAATTTCCTCCGTCAACGATTACGCCACCAATACTAGTTCCGTGACCACCCATAAATTTTTTCGCTGAATGAACAACAATCTAAGCACCATATTCGATTGGTCTTACTAAATATGGCGTGGCGAATGTATCGTCAACTACTAATGGAATTTTATGTTTATGGACAATCTTTGCGACTGATTCGATATCTACTACATCAGAATTCGGATTTCCTAAAGTTTCAATATACAAAGCTTTTGTTTTTTCATTAATAGCACTTACAACTTCTTCTTCATTAAAAATATCTACAAAGTTTGTTTCAATCCCATATTGAGGTAAAGTATGTTCAAATAAATTAAATGAGCCGCCATATACATTTTTGGCTGAAACAATATTGTCGCTATTTTGAGCTAAATTTAATATTGTATATGTAACAGCCGCTGCACCAGATGCTACGGCTAACGCAGCTACATCACCTTCAAGAGCCGCTATACGCTTTTCAAATACATCCTCAGTTGGATTCGTTAAACGTCCATAAATATTTCCTGCATCACTCAATTCAAAACGTGCTGCTGCATGATCACAATTTCTGAACACATTAGATAATGTTTGATATGATGGCACTACACGACGTCAGTTGTTGGATCTGCTTATTCTTGTCCAACATGAAGTTGTAATGTATCGAATTTAAAATTTCGTTTTTCTCTAGTTATTTTTGTCATAATCATTCTCCTTAATTCATATTATTCTTATATGTTTTGTATGATAAAACAAAATAATTATAACATCAACGATAAATGCAATTATTTACATTGCATTTACATTTCTTTCATTTTGAAATAAAAAAAGACCGATACAAAAATTGTATCAGTCCTTTGTTTTTATAAGTTTAATTAAGCGTCAATTTCAGTAACGTTACCAGCACCTACAGTGTGTCCACCTTCACGGATAGAGAACTTAGTACCAGTTTCGATAGCGATTGGGGCGATCAATTCAACGTTCATAACAACGTTGTCACCAGGCATTACCATGTCAGTTCCTTCTGGTAATGTGATTACACCTGTAACGTCAGTTGTACGGAAGTAGAATTGAGGACGGTAGTTAGAAACGAATGGAGTGTGACGTCCACCTTCTTCTTTTGTTAAAACATAAACTTGTGCTTTAAATTTAGTGTGAGGGTGTACACTTCCAGGTTTAGCTAATACTTGTCCACGTTGGATTTGGTCACGTGCAATACCACGTAACAATGCACCAATGTTGTCACCTGCTTCAGCAACGTCTAATTGTTTGTGGAACATTTCCAAACCAGTTAATACTGTTTTTTGAGTGTCTTTGATACCAACGATTTCAACTTCGTCGTTTAAGTGAGCTTGACCACGTTCAACACGTCCTGTAGCTACTGTACCACGACCAGAAATTGTCATAACGTCTTCGACTGCCATCAAGAATGGTTTATCCATTTCACGAGCTGGATCTGGAATCCAAGTATCAACAGCATTCATCAATTCGTAGATTGATTCTTCGTATTTAGGATCTCCTTCAAGAGCTTTTAAAGCTGATCCACGGATAACTGGAGTTTCGTCTCCGTCGAATCCGTATTCGTTTAATAATTCACGAACTTCCATTTCTACTAAGTCGATTAATTCTTCATCATCAACCATATCGCATTTGTTTAAGTAAATAACGATATATTTAACACCTACCTGACGTGCTAACAAGATGTGTTCACGTGTTTGAGGCATAGGTCCATCAGATGCAGCAACTACTAAGATAGCTCCGTCCATCTGAGCAGCACCAGTGATCATGTTTTTTACATAATCAGCGTGGCCTGGACAGTCAACGTGTGCATAGTGACGTTTTTCTGTTTGGTATTCAACGTGTGCAGTGTTGATAGTGATTCCACGTTCTTTTTCTTCTGGAGCACCATCGATTTGGTCATAAGCTTCAGCTTTAGCCATACCTTTTTTAGCTAATACTGTTGTAATAGCTGCTGTTAATGTTGTTTTACCGTGGTCAACGTGACCGATAGTACCAATATTAACGTGAGTTTTACTTCTGTCAAATTTTTCCTTAGCCATTTATAATTTCCTCCTAAATGCTAACATATTTCATACAATAAATATTGTATTTCAGAACCAAACGAAAATCAACTAGTTTTCGTTTGAATTCTCTTTAATAATTTTTTCTGCAATACTCTTTGGAACTTCTGAGTAGTGGTCGAACTTCATAGAGTAGTTTCCACGTCCCTGAGTAAAGCTACGTAAGTCTGTAACATATCCGAACATTTCTGATAATGGAACATGTGCACGAACGATAATGGCATTTCCACGTTCTTCCTGTTCAGTGATTTGTCCACGACGACTTGAAATGTCACCCATAACGCTACCTAAGTATTCACTTGGTGCAGTTACTTCTACGAACATGATTGGTTCTAGAATAGCAGGCTTACATTTCTTTCCGGCTTCTTTCAATGCCATACTAGCGGCAATCTTATAAGCCATTTCACTAGAGTCGACATCGTGATATGATCCATCAAATAATGTAGCTTTGATATCGATTACTGGATAACCTGCAATCATACCATTTTCCAATGCTGCTTCCAAACCTTCTTGAGTTGGTTTGATATATTCTCTAGGTACGCTACCACCAACGATAGCATCAACGAATTCAAATCCTTTTCCTTCGTTTGGTTCGAATTTGATCCATACGTGACCATATTGTCCACGACCACCTGACTGACGGATATATTTTCCTTCACAATCAGCAGTCTGACGAATTGTTTCACGGTAAGCAACTTGTGGTTGTCCAACATTTGCTTCAACTTTAAATTCGCGACGTAAACGGTCAACAATGATATCCAAGTGAAGTTCACCTACACCGGCAATAATTGTTTGTCCTGTTTCTTCGTTTGTATATGTTTTGAAAGTAGGGTCTTCTTCTGCAAGTTTTGCAAGAGCCAATCCCATTTTGTCTTGGTCAGCTTTAGTTTTTGGTTCCAAAGACAATTCGATTACTGGTTCAGGGAATTCCATAGATTCAAGGATGATTGGGTGATCTTCATCACACAATGTATCACCTGTTGTAGTAACCTTTAAACCAACAGCAGCAGCGATATCACCTGAATAAACTTCAGTGATTTCTTTACGTGCATTGGCGTGCATCTGAACGATACGTCCGAAACGTTCTTTTTTATCTTTAGTTGAGTTTAATACATAGCTTCCTGCTGTAGCAGTACCTGAATAAACACGGAAGAAAGATAATTTTCCAACGAATGGGTCTGTAGCGATTTTAAATGCTAATGCTGAGAATGGTTGATCATCACCAGGGTGACGAACATCTGGTTCTCCATCTAATGTAGTACCTTTAATTGAAGGTACATCTAATGGACTTGGTAAGTAATCTACTACTGCATCCAATACTAATTGAACACCTTTGTTTTTATATGCAGATCCACATAATACTGGGAAGAAGTCACCATTACATACAGCAATACGTAATACACGTTTGATTTCTTCGATTGAAGGTTCTTCACCTTCTAATACTTGCATCATAAAATCTTCATCATAATCTGCTAAATAATCTAATAATTTAGCACGGTATTCTTCCATAAGATCTACCATATCTTCTGGAACTGGGATTTCAGTGATTACACGACCATAATCTCCACTAAATTCGTAAGCTTTTCTCTTGATGATATCAATGATAGCTTCGAAGTCTGATTCAGCACCGATTGGTAACTGAATTGGACAAGATTTAGCTCCTAAACGATCGATGATTGTATTGCATGACATTAAGAAGTCTGCACCTGTAGCATCCATTTTGTTACAGAATACAATACGTGGAACGTTATATTCAGTAGCTTGACGCCAAACTGTTTCAGTTTGAGGTTCTACACCTGCTTTGGCATCTAATACTGTTACGGCACCATCTAATACACGTAAACTACGTTCAACTTCTACTGTGAAATCTACGTGACCTGGTGTATCGATGATATTGATACGGCATTCTTTACCAGTTCCGTCTGTCTTTTTCCAGTGAGCTGTTGTAGCAGCAGAAGTGATAGTGATACCACGTTCTTGTTCTTGCTCCATCCAGTCCATTGTACTAGCTCCATCGTGTGTTTCACCAATCTTGTGGTTTACACCAGAGTAGTAAAGAATACGTTCTGTTGTTGTTGTTTTTCCGGCATCGATGTGAGCCATGATACCGATGTTACGAGTTTCGTGTAAAGCATATTCTCTAGCCATATTTCTTTACTCCTTCTCTTACCAACGGTAGTGAGCATAAGCCTTGTTAGCTTCTGCCATTTTGTGAGTGTCTTCACGTTTTTTAACACTGGCGCCAGTTCCATTAGAAGCATCGATAATTTCAGCTGCTAATCTCTGTTCCATTGTTTTTTCGTTACGTAAACGTGCGTAGTTTACGATCCAACGAAGTCCTAAAGTCAAACGACGTTCGTCGCTTACTTCAACTGGTACTTGGTAGTTGGCTCCACCTACACGTCTAACTTTCAATTCCAATTGAGGCATAACGTTTTCTAAAGCTTGTTCGAAAACCTCCATTGGTGCTTTTCCTGTTTTTACTTCTACGATTTCAAACGCGTTGTACAAAATAGTTTGTGCAACCCCTTTTTTACCATCAATCATGATTTTGTTGATCAAACGAGTAACCAACTTAGAGTTATAAATTGGGTCGACTAGTACGTCACGTTTCGCAATGTGTCCTTTTCTAGGCATCTAATTTCCTCCTTTCACGATTGATCTATTTCTTAGGTCTTTTTGTTCCGTATAATGAGCGAGATTGTTTACGGTCATTTACACCAGCACAGTCCAAAGTGCCACGAATGATGTGGTAACGAACACCTGGTAAGTCTTTAACACGTCCACCACGAATCAATACAACACTGTGTTCCTGTAAGTTGTGTCCGATACCTGGAATGTAAGCTGTAACTTCCATACCATTACTTAAACGAACACGCGCATATTTACGAAGTGCTGAGTTTGGTTTCTTAGGTGTCATAGTACCAACACGAGTACAAACTCCACGTTTTTGTGGACTTGATTGGTTTGTTGGTTTAGACTGCAATGAGTTGTAACCACGGTTCAAAGCTGGAGACTTTGAAACGTTTTGACTGGCCTTACGACCTTTACGAATCAACTGGTTAATTGTAGGCATAAGATCCTCCTTTCAAAATTTTCAATTTCCAAGCAAACGAAGCCAGGTGGGTCTTGCCCATCCATTAAATATAGGCTCTTTTCAGAACCTATTTTCGCATGCAATACTAGAATATAGTATTTGGGATGATTTGTCAATTCTTTTTTGTTTATTTTTTATAAAAAATTCTTTACGCATTCCCCCTTCATTAAAGTATAATATAGACAAGAATAGAGGTATGTTTATGAAACACAAAATTGTATTTTTCGACATGGACGGAACACTTTACCAAACCGAAAATGACGTTATTCAAGAAAGCGCATTAGACGCTATACAGACACTAAAAGATAAAGGGTATATTGTCTGTGCGGCAACTGGCCGTCCCTTAAATCAAATGAAACTTATATTACAACGCGTTCAATTTGATTATTATGTATTGATCAACGGAAGCTACATTCTAGACAAAGATTTTCAAGAAATTGGAAGCTATCCAATCTTACAAGATAATGTGAATGACTTAGTCAATTTCAGCAAAAAACATGAAACAGGTCTGATGTTTCACTTTGGAGATGCCACATACATTTACAACAATTTTTACCCAATGTATGACTTTTGTAAATACTGTAACGTACTAGATTCACTATTCTATGATCCTAGTCAGTCGTATCATTTAAGACACAAAGCCTTTAATGCCGTAGTTCTTACTAAAGATAAAAAATTAGTTGACCAATTTATGGAAACTCACCCAAATCTAAGAAACGATTTAATTAACGTTAAAACCGATGGATTCTGCTTCGATATCTTCAATGCAGATAATGATAAATCAAAAGGCATTGAAATGATTCTTGAAAAAACAGGATTCACATGGAAAGATACCATCTGTTTTGGAGATAGCACAAACGATATCCATATGTTAAAAAAAGCAGATATTGGTGTTGCGATGGGAAATGCGAGTGATTTTGTAAAAAGCTATGCTAATTTTGCCACAACATCTACATACGATAATGGAATCTATAATGCAGTCAAAAAAATATTAAAAGACGAATAAACATATATAAAAGACATCATCGCAATTAGAATGATGTCTTTTTTAGTATCATAATTGTATCATTTAAATCCATACTCATTAAATGAATAGAAAAAAAGCCTTTATCTAAGGACAAAGGCTTTAATTACTTATTAAGCTTAAATTACTTAATTTCTACAGTAGCTCCAGCAGCAACTAATTTTTCTTTAATTGATTCTGCTTCTTCTGGAGATACGTTTTCTTTAATAGCAGCTGGAACACCATCTACTAATTTCTTAGCGTCAACTAATCCTAAACCAGTAATTTCACGTACGGCTTTGATTACAGCAACTTTTGTTCCACCAACATTTGTTAATGTAACAGTTACTTCGCTAGGTCCTGCAGCTTCTTCAGCAGCAGCAGCTGGAGCAGCAACAGCAGCAGCAGCTACTACACCAAATTTTTCTTCGATTGCACTTACTAAGTCGTTTAATTCTAAAATTGTTGCTTCTTCTAAATAAGAAAGAATTTCTTCTTGAGTTAATTTAGCCATTTTATTTTCCTCCTATAATTAATTACGCAGCAGCTTCTTCTGTAGCTGGTGCTTCTTCTGTTTTTACAGATCCGTTTTCTTTAGCTTCTGCCAATGCTTTAACAGTCATAGCAAATTTGATAACTGGAGCATTTAAGCAAGATGCGAATTTAGCCAACATACCTTCTTTGTTAGGTAATGCAGACAATTTTTGGATAGTAGCTTCGTCTACCATAGCTCCATCCACGATACCAGTTTTTAATACCAATGCTTCATGTTTTTTAGCGAATTTAGCTAATACACGAGCAGGAGCAACTGGATCTTTACCAAATGCCAATGCGTTAGGTCCAACTAAAGTTTTTGCGAAATCTTCGTGGCCTAATTTTTCAGCAGCACGACGAGCAATTGCGTTACGGTAAACTTTGAATTCAACGTCTTCTTCACGCAAAGCACGACGAAGTTCTGTTACTTCCTTTACTGATAATCCACGGTATTCTACTAATACAACACTACTAGCAGCTTCCATTTTTTCAGATAAGGCGATAACGTCAGCTTCCTTTTGTGCTAGGATGTCTTTGTTCATTCAATCCACCTCTTCTTTCATCTATTGTAACAATATTCAAAAGAAAAGCCCGCATCAAAGACGGGCTAATTGTGCAAATTCAATGCATCATACCCTCGGTAACATTATTAAGCATATGCCGTTACTGTCTTTGGAATATTGATAACAATCTGTAGTTTAATTTATTTTACTAGATTTGTCAATTACTTAACGATTTCAACGTGGATTCCAGGACCCATAGTTGTTGAAACAACTAAGTTTTTCATGTATGCACCTTTTACAGTTGCAGGACGAGCCTTAGCAATTGTGTTGAAGATTGCATTGAAGTTTTCAACTAATGCTTCATCAGTAAAACTTGTTTTACCGATAGCTAAGTTGACGTTTCCTTCTTTGTCTACACGGTAAGTAACTTTACCTTTTTTGATTTCATCAACAGCCTTAGCAACATCCATTGTTACTGTACCAGTCTTAGGGTTTGGCATTAATCCTTTAGGACCTAAAACACGCCCTAAACGTCCTAATTGACCCATCATATCTGGAGTAGCTACTAATACATCAAAATCGAACCAACCTTTAGAGATTTTTTCGATAATATCTGCACCACCAACGAAATCAGCACCAGCAGCCTGAGCTTCTTTTTCTTTTTCGCCTTGTGCAACTACACAAACGCGTTGTGTTTTACCTGTTCCATTAGGTAATACCATTGCACCACGAATTTGTTGATCAGCGTGACGAGGGTCTACGTTTAAACGGAAACTTACTTCAACACTTGCGTCGAATTTTGTTTTACTAGTTTCTTTAGCTAATTTAACAGCTTCTTCAATTGAATAAGTTTTTGAACGATCAACCAATTTAGCTGCTTCAGCATATCTCTTACTTACTTTTGCCATTATTGATGTTCCTCCTATTCAAATCCTTCAACCTTGATACCCATGTTACGTGCAGTACCAGCAACAATACGCATTGCAGCTTCTACATCATTGGCATTCAAGTCTGGCATTTTGTACTCAGCAATTTCTTTTAATTGATCAACTGTAATTGTACCAGCAACTACTTTTTGATCTCCACTTGCTTTTTGTACGTTTGCTGCTTTTTTCAATAAATTAGCAGCAGGTGTTGTTTTCAATACGAAATCAAAACTCTTATCTTCATAAGCAGTAATGACAACTGGAACAATATCACCTTTACGATCTTTTGTTGCATCATTGAAAGCTGTACAGAACTGAGGCATGTTGATACCAGCACTTGCTAATGCTGGACCTGGTTTAGCTCCACCAGCTTGGAACTGCAACTTACAAACTTTTGTAACTTTTTTCTTGCTCATAAGACGTTCCTCCTATATTTTGTCCTATGCTGTGGTAATACGAACAGTTACGCATTCTCCCACGCATGCCCATTTACTATACACCACTATAATCTGTGATGCAAGCCCATTTTAAAAAATTAGAGAAAATCATTGATTCTCTCTAATCATTCACATCCTCCTTCATACGAAGAATTGATTTTTTAAACTTATCCATCTTCTTCTGCGCTCTTTCATCATCATGATCATATACTTCACTTTTCAAATCATATTGAAAATCATAAATATCAGAACGAGTATCATACCATATATCATAAGCATCACTTCTTGCATCATACCAATCATCGTACGCGTCTGAACGTGCATCATACCATTCCTCATAATCAACAACATCATACGCGGCCTTAATTATTCCATCATAATAGATATCATACATATCTTTTAGTGTCTTATCATATATATCATACATAGCCTTAGCCGCATCTTCATATATATATTCATAGATTCCGCTCAAATCTTTGTATTTCACTTTATATGATACATCCTCATTCATAATCAATTCAGCATACTTATAAGCATATTCTCTTAATCGTATCGACAACATTTCTGTCTGTTTTAAAGCATCATCATAATACGCTTTTACCTTATCTACATTTTTCGTATATACATCAAAATCTGTTATTTCTTCACTCAAAGCATCCCTTTCACTCTCTAACTTTGCCTTTATGTCCTCAACATCCTTGATTGCCATTTCCTCTATTTCATCTATCGTAGCAGCAGATACCTCAATTACATTCACATTCACTTTTCGTTCTGAATCATTTTTGGCAACAAGTGTACTTGTACAACCGCTAAGAATCAAGCACAACCCTAAACACACTAACTTTTTCATTATTATTCACTCTTCTTTCCGAACTCATCAATTACATCTTCTAAACAACAAGGTAACTTTCCAGTTATCTGAACTATATTCAATAAATCTTTTTTGCTTTGTAAATCCTCACATTTCTTATCCAACTCACCCAACTTTCTTTGGCTCAGTTCCTTTAAATTTCCCTCACTCAAAATTTCTTTAACTTCATCCAAACTAAACCCTAAACTCACCAACATTCTTATATCCCATAATTGTCTCAATCCTTCTTCATCAAACTCTCGATCTTTTCCTTCTTCATTCTTTGAAATCACTCCCTTTTTTTCATATCTACGAATCATATTTCTTGTAATTCCCATATGTTCTTCGATCCACTTCACCTTATACTTCATTGCACAATACTCCTTTTTCAATTTACAGCTTTGTTCTTAGAACAACGCAAGCCAAAAAAGTTATTTCTTCGATTCTCCTTCCAAACTTTTTTTTGCCATAAGAGAGCTTGTAAATTTCGCGAATCAAAAAAAGCGGTACAACGACCGCATTGAGTTTAAAGAATAATAATGTTAATATATCCACATGAACTTAAATACATGGATAGAAGAAAAATTTAAAGCAACAAACTACACACTCGAAAAAACAGATAAAGGCATTAGTAACCACAACTATTTATTAACAATCAACGACAATAAATATATGGTACGCGTTCCAAAGAAGAATCATGAATCTCTTGGTTTGCAGCATGAACACGAAAAGGAAATTTTGCCACTTGTTTCTGATTTAGATGTACCTGTTATTTTTTTCGATGAAAAAACAGGTATCAAAGTAACAAATTATATTGAAGATGTAGATACATTTGATGAATGTAAAGACAAAGACAAATTCGCAAGATGTGCAAATTTAATGAAATCTCTTCATACTAAAAAAGCTCCTTTGTTTATTTTCAACCCTTTTGGAAAGATTGAATTCTACAAATCTCAAATCAAAGAACGTATCGTATCTTTTCCAAATGAAGAAAACTTTTTAGAAGCATTAAAAAAAGAATATAAACCAAACACACTATGCCATAACGACTTTGTGCAAGGAAATATTCTTTACAGTGATACAAAAGACTATTTGATTGACTATGAATATGCCGCAAAAAACGATTATCGCTTTGATATCGCCAGCTTCTTTTCAGAAAACAACATCCATTATATTGACCAAAGAGACCAGTTCTATCATGCCTATTTTGATGGAGACATCGACCCAATGATTGATGTTCAAGTGCAGGCATTTGAAAGAATGGAAGACATCCTTTGGGGATATTGGGCAAATATGCTTTATGAACAAAGAGGCGAACAAATCTATTTTGACATCGCAAAAGACAAAGAAAAACATTACAGAGGCTAAATAGCCTCTGTTTTTTCATCTATATCCATAAATTCTTCTTCCAATAAAGAAACCGTTAAATACGTATCATCACCAATGATTTGTTTTGCCCCTTTATCATTACACAATTGTTTTGCCTTATCATAATACCTTTTTGGGAGCAACATAGGATTACATATAATACCATTATACTCACAAATCACAATATGCTTTCCATCTTGAATGGAAACCATTTCCTTTAACGTATCCAATTTTAAATATGGCATATCCGCAACCATCAATATGCATGCATTATTTTGACAGGCACCCACACCTAGAGCAATTGAATGCCCTTGCCCATATTCAGGATGATCATTCATAACAACATGATAGCCTAATGACTCAGCCATTTCTTTTATCTCCATATATTGTGTGACTACTATCACATCTAAAAAAGCACTTGCCTTATCAAAAGCATATTCAACAAGTTTCTTACCATGAAATTCGTATAAAAGCTTATTTGAAACAAAACGCCTGGAAAAACCAGATGCTAAGATAATCAAAGAAATATTATTCATCTTCTTTTCCTAATAAAACTTTTTCAGCTGTAATAGGCAAAGTACGAACTTGCACTCCCGTCGCATGTTTTATAGCACTAGCAATTGCACTTGTTGGCGTATTAATAACAACTTCACCAATGGATTTTGCGCCAAAAGGACCATTGTCTTCATAGCTGCTTTCAAACTCAACACGAACACTTGGAACATCTACCCTTGTTGGCAACTTATACTGCAAGAAGTTACGATTACGCATCTTACCCTCATTTGAGTACGTGATATCCTCACTTAGAGCCATACCAATACCTTGTACAATACCACCTTCAGCTTGTACTCTGGCAAGATTTGGATTGATAACTGTACCACAATCAACAACAGATACATAATCATGAACTTTGATTTCACCCGTTAGCTTATCTACATCCACTTCGGCAATACCAACCATAAATGGAGGTGGGCTAGTAGGCGACATGTGGGAGTCACTGGCAATCAATGCTTTTGCGATACCACCATTGAAACATGCATCCGCAAAATCTGCTAAACTCATTTCATGCGTATGATCTAATGTATAGATTTTCTTACCATCAAATTCAATATCTTCTTTATCCACATCAAAGAATCCGGCTGCCGCTTCTAAAATAGAATTTCTTAACTTTTCACAAGCCTTTACTACAGCCGTACCCGTTACATACGTTGTACTTGAAGCATAAGAACCCGTATCATAAGGTGCATGATCTGTATCCAACGAACTAGTGACAACTTGATCTACATCACAATCCATACATTCCGCAACCATTTGAGCAAGAATCGTATCACATCCTGTACCCATATCTGTAGCACCGATACTTAATGTATAGAAACCATCATCTTGTAGTTTAATTTCAACAGAACCTACATCAAGACACGAAATACCACTACCTTGCATAGATAAAGAAACACCTAAACCACGAACAAAATCACCCATATCACGTCTTAAAGGTTTATTCTTGTAGTCAATCATTTCCATCGCTTTTTCTAAACAACGATCCAACGCACACGCATTCAATTCTTCATTATAATATTGCGATAACACTTCATTTTCACGTGTCATATTTTTAAAACGGATTTCACAAGGATCCATATTCAATTCATCAGCCAATTCATTAATAATGGATTCAACCGCAAACTGACCTTGCGTAGCACCATACCCTCTATATGCACCAGCACGCATTGTATTTGTATAAACTACATCATATGTAAAACGACTGGCTTTAACATGGTTATATAAAGGCAAAGATTTATGTCCTGCCAAACCAATTGTAGTTGGACCATGCTCTCCATAAGCGCCTTGATTTGATAATGTATATAAATCTATAGCTTCAATCGTACCGTCTTTTTTAGCCCCAATACGAACATGCATCTTCATTTCATGTCTTGAGTTACTAGCCGCAAAAGTTTCTTCACGAGTATAAACAATCTTACTTGGCTTTTTAAGTTTCCATGTAACAAATGCCGTGAAGATTTCACAACAAGCCGTTTGTTTAGCACCAAATCCGCCACCAATTCTTGGCTTGATTACATTGATTTTTGACTTTGGAATTTCTAAAGCATTACTTAAAATTCTTCGAACATGGAAAGGAATCTGCGTGGAACTTACACAATTTAAACGACCATATGTATCAATGTAACAATATGAACGCATAGTTTCCATCATTGCCTGGGCATTGGCCTTTGTATGATAATCTCTTTCTAAGACCACTTCACAATCATTTAATACTGCATCCACATCACCAACAACACTTTCGCCACTGCTGACAATATTACGCTTTACGTCATTACCAATCTCACAAAGACACTTATAATCGTCTTCCTCATGAACCACAATTGCATTATCAATAGACTTTTCAAAATCTAACAACGGTTCTAATACTTCATAATCTACTTTGATAGCTTTCAAAGCACGATCTACACAATCCTCATTAGCTCCCGCAACAATTGCGACTTCATCACCTACATAACGAACTACATTTTCTAAGATTCTACGATCATATGGACTTGGTTCAGGATAAGATTGTCCTGCAAGAGTAAAACGAGAAGTTGGAACATCCTCATACGTATATACCGCTTCAATTCCAGGAATTCTTTTCGCAATGGAAGTATCAATACTTCTAATTTTTGCGTATGCATGTGGACTTCTTAAAAGCTTAACAATCAAACAATCCTTAGGTGCTAAATCATCACAATATACAGGTTGCCCTGTAACTAAAGCCATCGCATCTTTTTTGATGACACCTTTTCCTACACTATTCATGATTTTCACCTCGACTTAAATACGCCTTGATTGCACGCATCTGCGACATATATCCAGAGCAACGACATAAATTTCCAGCTAAATAAGCACGAATTTCATCATCACTTGGATTCACTAATTCTTTTTCCATTGCCAAAACATTCATAATAAATCCTGGCGAACAGAAACCACATTGTTCAGCGCCTTGTTTCGCCATAAACATACCGAATTCACCCGCTTCTTTTTGAAGTCCTTCAAGCGTCGTAATTTCATGACCATCACATCGAACTGTCAATGTACTACATGAAAGAATTGGCGTCCCATCTCTTAACACTGTACATAATCCACAGTTTGCGGTATCACAACCTCTTTTTACACTGTAACAACCATGATCTCTTAGCCAGTCAAGCAATAAAGTTTGTGGCTGTACATCATCCTGAATCAATTTTCCATTCACTTTAATTTTAACCAACATAAGACTCTACCTTTCTCAATAACTTCTGAGTTAATCCCTCAACAAGTTTTTCTCTATATTCCTTGCTTCCGCGCATATTGTCTGCACAATATACATCTAAATCAATATGATCTAAATCACAATTATAAACTTTCGCAATGGCTGGTCTTGCACCAAAACAGAATCGGTAGTGATCTGCATACTTTGTACAAGATGCATTTAAAACACTTAAATCCGTAGCACTCCTTCTTACAGAAACAAAGGCACTCGGCAAATTTGTCTTCTTCACATAAATATATTCCACAATATCCTTTTCATATGGAAGACTCACAAATTCTTCAAGTGAAATACGCCCATGTTTATGTGTTTGTACATCACACTCTAAACATAATAAGCTACAGATGACATCACTAAAACTAAAACGCGAATATATACTTCCTCCAACTGTTGCCAAGTTTCTTAATTGTACACCGACAATATCTTTTACTGCATCTCTAAATACATAACAAGTTGCCTTATTGAAAGCTTGATGCGTTTCTAATTGACGCAAAGTTACCATAGCACCGATTTTGAATTCTGTATCATCTTCTTCAATTTGATCCAAACCTAATTTGCTTAAATCAATAGCAGTCGATATCTGAATGTCTTCCATCTTCAACCAGATCATACCGCCTAGAATCATATTCTTTTTATTTTTCGTTAGTAGCGCATACGCCTCATCTAAAGATTCTGGCGATGCATAATTCATTATTCTTAAAATAATGGGTACGCTCTCTTTCTTTACTAAAATTTTAACACAAAAAAGAAAGTGTTAAACACAATGTTTAACACCGATTTGTTAGTCTTTTTTACCAGGCAAAATTAAATTTAATACGGTTGCGATCACAAACGTCATAATAATTCCGTTTTGTGCAAAAATATTTCCAATCCAACTTGGTAATTGTGCTAGAACTGTAGGTACTTGTCCAATACCAATTCCAAGACCAATTGCCAAGGCAATAATCAAAGTGTTTCTTTCATTGAATTCAACACGCATCAATGATTGAATACCATTTACCAAAATACTCGCAAACATAATAACGGCAGCTCCACCAAGTACAGATTGAGGCATAACTGCAAATAAAGCACTTAATTTTGGGCAGAAACCGCAAAGAATCAAGAAGATAGCTCCTGTCATAATTGTAAAACGGTTAACAACTTTAGTCACTGAAACCAAACCAACATTTTGAGAGAATGAAGTATTTGGCAAAACTCCAAACAATGAGGCAACAACAGAACCTAAACCATCCGCCAAAACGCCGCCTTGTAATTCTTCAGAAGTTGCTTCACGATCTAAACCACCATTTGTGATACCAGAAACATCTCCAACTGTTTCAACTGTTGTCGCAATAAACATAATTCCCATCGCAATAATTACTTCTAAGTTGAATTCCATTTTTACTGGCATAAATGTTGGAAGTGCAAGCCAAGAAGCTGTTTGAACTTGCGTAAAATCAACCATTCCTAACACAATAGCCAAGATATATCCAGCAATAATACCAATCAAAATCGAAGCATTATTCACAAAACCTTTAATTTGTTTGGCGATAATAATTACCAAAATAACAAATGTACCAACCAATAAATGTTTAGGATCCCCAAAATCAGCAGCACCACTACCTCCACCAAAATAATTGATACCAACAGGAAGTAATGATAAACCAATGGAAATGATAACTAAGCTAGTAACAACAGGTGGGAATAATTTTCTTAATGGTTTAATAAAGAAGCCTAAAACCATCTCAAATAACCCACCAATTAAACTTGCTCCCATCAATGCACCATAACCATATAAAGCTCCCATGGCTTTGGCAGTTCCAATAAATCCAGAACTTGTACCCATAACGATTGGAAGCTTCGCACCAATTTTACATACTGGATACAACTGAACTAAAGTAACAGTTCCTGCAATAAACATCGCATTTTGAATCAATGCAGATTTTAAATCCGGTGATAATCCAAGCATTCCTGCAATAATTAATAATAGACTGATGTTTCCTAGAAACATCGCCAATACGTGTTGAATACCTAAAGGCAATGCCTCTTTTAAAGGTACAACACCATCAAGTTCATATATCGAACCTTTTTTCACATCTTCTTTTCTCATTCTTTTCCTCCAAAAATAAAAAAGTCTCGTACAAAAACGAGAATCAACGCGACACAATAAAAAAATAGGTTGATTCATAGTCCCTGAATTTACGGTTTAGGGGTAGAAACATCGACACCGTATTAGTCGATATATACGAAACACGTTAGGATTATATCATTAATTAAACAAAAAAAATAGGACAAACCGTCCTATTTCAGACTGTTGACAAAGTGACTGTCGACAGTCTTTTTAAAATCTGATAGAATATCTGTGGCAGAAACGTACTTCATAAACCCAAAAATAGTCGACGTTTCTGCCATTTATTATGCCAAAAATGATATAATTATAGAGGGTTTATGGAGGATATCACAATGGCTATGACTAACAGAA
>NZ_VUMR01000045.1 GCF_009696075.1 Holdemanella porci
TCAAACTGTTTCTTTTTATTTGCCATTTTCTTTTGCCTTCCTTTGTCTTTGAATCATCCTCTTTCTATTGTACCACTGGCGTAAATTTTCTCTTTTTGACTAGTCCTATTTATATGCTAACATCATCGTTATGAAAAACTTCGTTAGTAGACATATCTTTTATACTCACAAAGCGTCTTTCATCTCCCCATACAGGATTATCTACGATTGAATTGATTCTTGATGGTATGGGCGGATTCTTTGTAGTAAACAATTCTCTTTCAGGACCCCAACCCCAATCATTTTCTCCTGTTTGATTTTCTAAATTTTTAATAACTACTGAAGTACCAAATATTTTAAACGCCTCTTGATAATTGATACCATCATCATATGGCAATCCACTCATTTTTTCTTTTATTTTTGTGGTATCCTCTACTACATCAAACTCTTTTCTAAGTCTCTCTACAAAATCACCTACATGATTTTTCTGTGAATACATCACGTATGTAATCTTGTCATTGAACGTATCAAGCATCATTGTAACATCGCTCATTTCTAATGCAGTTCCTTTTTTATTCATTACCATTCCGATATTCTGCATTATGGATATATTTGTTAAATTTACACCAATATATTTTATATGATTTTCTCTGATTGACCTAATTTCAGCTAGTACACTACTACTTGCAAGTAGATTTTCGCTGATATAAAAAATGACTCCTACACAATTAGGATCTTCCAAATAATGGAAACGAACATCATCAAACCAACTTTGGTCCAAAGAACCATTTCTTTGAAGTTCTCGATCATACTTATACCTTACGCCCATTAGATATAACTCCGCCATATCCAGATATACTTTCTTATAATCCTGACGGGAATAACTGATGAACAAATACGTCTCTCCTTCTTCCACTTCCGGTAATGGTGGCAGTTCACATTCGTGTATATTCCTCGATTCTTCTAACTGTTTACGAAATAATTTTAAATCAAACATATTATTCTTACTCCTTTTGTTCACTTTACTCGTTCTGTTAGAAACTTATTTTATTAAATTCTATCACAGCACTTTTTTCATTACAATATAACTGTAACACGTCAGTATGAAAGCATAAAAACACACAAATGAACGCAAGCTAAATTAAGTGACAGTTATGATTTACTTAATATCATTCATATTATCTCATGGCAAATGAGCTCAAGTAGTATATTCATTTTCCCATAAAAACAAATAGCATAAAATAACAATTCCATAAATCAACTGATTCAATATAACACAAGATAATCCACACTGATTTTATTGCAAAATTTTATCAAAAAAAATTCAAAAGACGATGAAAAACATAGAATTTTATGCATTTTCTTGAATTATTGCACCTTTATATAAAGCAGAAATAACAATATAATCCACTCTAAACAAAATCGCTTTTCGATTCCGACTGAGACCACCATTTGTCAAAGATTGCACCTAGCATTTGCCAGGTGCTTTTTTTATGCTTTATTTAAAGTATATTCTAATACTATAGTTATATCATTAAAAACAGTTTGACTTATATACACGTATATTCACCACCATAATTCGCAAAAAAATCGCAAAAAATTTTCAATCCTCATTAAAAAACGGATCCTATTTTGAAGTGAACCCATTTACTACATTTTATATCTAAAGTGATATCTCTAATTGTATACTATTATTTTACGCTTACATATATATAATAAATTTATTCACACCATTTTCTGTTTATCAATAAAAAAGGATTCCGTTTTGGAATCCTTTTTCGGGTCTTTTTCGGGTCCTAAATTCTATTTTCGGGTCTTTAATCGGGTCTTTTCTAGATGTATCTGTATCAATCTTCAACAGTATACATCCATTTAATATCCTTTATGTAAAGCTTTTATTGACATTCAACCTATTTATAACAATTTTTAATTTGAATTATTATTCTTCATGTGAAGGAAAACAAGAACCACTTCATTCTAAAAATATAAATATAATGTCATTTGCAGTGACAAACTAATATTCCAATTATTCCATTTATCATCACTAAGAAAACTAAAATCTGATTTACTTAAAAGTGACAAATCAAAGATCTAAAAAGTGCTCACTCATATGTGCCTATATTAAAGGAGCACAATATAAAAAAGATTAAATTCATTCATCAAATCAAGATACGCTAAGCATGAAACCAACTAGCAAAGCTTTTTCCAATTCTAACATACTTTAAACACTTTTTAAGACGCATCATTATTGAATCGGTATAATTTATAGTTGCAACTATAATTAGTCGCATAGCATCATTTAAGCTGCTATTTTCGCAATTGTTCTTACCACTTTTTTTAAAAGGTTTTCAAAAAGGTTTTCAAAACTATCTATAAATAGCAAAAAAGCCTTTATATAAAGGCTTTATTCACAAGATGGCGTCGACGGAGGGATTCGAACCCCCGACCGTGCGCTTAGAAGGCGCATGCTCTATCCAGCTGAGCTACGTCGACAACGCATATATTTTATAACATAACCGAAATATATGCAAGCCAAAATTTAAATATTTAGTCTAATTCAAAAGCACCCGTGTACAATTGATAGTATTTACCCTTTTGTTTCAACAAGTCCTCATGATTACCACGCTCAATAATATGACCTTGTTCTAACACCATGATCGCATCACTATTTTGGATAGTTGAAAGTCTATGTGCAATCACAAATACTGTTCTTCCTTCCATCAACTTATCCATACCTTCCTGAACGATTCTTTCTGTATGTGTATCTATGGAACTTGTTGCTTCATCCAAAATCAAAACAGGAGGATTGGCAACAGCTGCACGTGCAATGGATAAAAGTTGTCTTTGTCCTTGCGATAAAGATTCTCCACCTGCATGAATCATTGTGTCATAGCCATGTTCTAAGTGTTTAATAAATTCATGCGCATTCGAAAGTTTACTAGCCGCAATACACTCTTCATCACTCGCATCTAAACGACCATAACGAATATTATCCATAATGGTACCGGTAAATAAGTTTGTATCCTGTAATACAATACCCAATGATTTTCTAAGATCTGCTTTCTTGATTAGTTTTACATCAATACCATCATACGTAATGGAACCCGATTGAATATCATAAAAACGATTGATTAGATTCGTGATTGTTGTTTTACCAGCACCCGTAGCTCCTACAAAGGCAATCTTTTGTCCTGGCTTCGCAAATAGAGAAACATCAAATAAAATCTGTTTATCTGGATTATAAGAGAAGTTCACATTTTCAAAACGAACATCTCCACGAAGTGGAACCAATTCATCTTGTCCATCTTTTCTTGGATGATGCCAAGCCCAGTGATCATGATCAATTTGTTCTAAAGTCACGATACCATCATCCACTTCACTTTCCGTATCTATGATTTCATAAACACGCTTAGCTCCTGCATCTGCCATTATTACTGCATTTAGTTGCATACTAATTTGTCCAATTGGATTTGTGAAACTACGATTTAATTGTAAGAAAGCGGCAATGCCACCTAATGTTAATCCTGCAATATGATTTAGGGCAAAGATAGAACCAACTACCGCAACAAGTACATAAGAAATGTACCCAATATTCATTACGACTGGCATTAAAACGTTCGCAAACGTATTCGCATTGGCACTTGCTTCAAACAACGCATCATTTACTTGATCAAAATCTTTGATACTTTGTTCTTCATGCGTAAAAACTTTAATGACTTTACTTCCTTCCATCATTTCTTCAATAAAACCATTTTCTACACCCAATTGTTTTTGCTGGGCAATAAAGTATTTACCTGATTTTGCCGAAATCTTTTTTGAAGTATACACCATCAATAAACCACATGCGATTGTTAAAACAGCCAATGGAACATTTAAGATAAACATAGAAATCGTAACTGAGATAATCGTCATTAAAGATACAATAACCTGAGGTATACTTTGAGAAATTAGCTGTCTTAAAGTATCCGTATCATTTGTATAAACAGACATGATATCCCCATGTGCATGTGTATCAAAGAAGCGCAATGGCAATGTCTGCATATGTTCAAACAATTCATCACGAATATGTTTTAAAGTACCCAATGAAATTGTTACCATTATACGATTAAATCCATACGTAGCTAAAATACCCACACCATAAATTATTGCCAATTCCATTAATGCATTGAATAAAGGAATATAATTTGGAACTGTTTGTGATAATAACGGAACAATATAATCATCAATCAAGCTCTTTAAAAACATGCTTCCATATACATTGGCGATACTAGATACAATGATCAATACAAGCACAATAAAACTTTCAATTTTATAAGAAGTGATTGTTTCTTTAATAACTCGCTTTAAACTATTTGTATCTCTATTGTTCATCAAAATCACCTCCATTATTTTGTGCTTCAAACGTTTCTTTATACATCGCATTTGATTTTAATAATTCTTCATGCGTACCTAAACCAGAAATTTTTCCATCGTCAATCACAAGAATCTGATCTGCATCTTGAATGCTTGAAACACGCTGCGAAATAATGATTCGAGTTGTATGTGGAATCTTCTCTAAGAATGCTTGTCGAATCAAAGCATCGGTTTTTGTATCCACGGCACTTGTAGAATCATCTAAAATCAAAATTTTAGGACTCTTTAGTATAGCTCTTGCGATACACAAACGCTGTCTTTGTCCACCCGAAACATTCGTACCACCTTGCTCAATATACGTATCATATTTATTTGGCATCAACTGAATAAATTCATCCGCCTGTGCTAATTTACAAGCTCCCATGATCTCTTCATCTGTCGCATTTGGATTACCCCAACGCATATTCTCTTTGATTGTTCCCGAAAATAAAACATTCTTTTGTAGAACCATGGCCACATTATCACGCAATACTTTTAAATCATAATCACGAACATCCATTCCCGCTACTTTAACACTCCCTTGTGTTACATCATATAGTCTTGGAATCAATTGCACTAAACTCGATTTACTAGATCCCGTTGCTCCAAGAATTCCTAGTGTTGATCCTGAAGGAATGTGCAAATCAATATGACTTAAAATATCTTCATCATTTCCATAATGAAATGAAACATCTTCAAAATCAATGGTTCCATTGGCCACAGTTTGAACTCCGTTTTCTGGACTGGTTAAATCGGATTCTTGATTTAATACTTCGGCAATACGTTTTCCACTCGCAATCGACATTGTCACCATGACAAAAACCATACTCATCATCATCAATGACATCAAAATACTTGCAGTATATGTAAATAAAGACATCAATTCTCCGGTTGTCATATTTTGAGCCACAATTTGATGAGCTCCTAACCACGAAATCAAAAGAATTGTGCCATACATACAAAGCTGCATAACAGGCGAGTTAAACACTAAGATTTTTTCCGCTTTACCTTGAATACTAAAAATAGCCTCACTTTCATTACGGAACTTTTCAATTTCATGATCCTTACGAACAAAAGATTTCACGACACGAATGCCTAGAATATTTTCTTGAATACTCGCATTTAAAAAATCATAGCGAGAAAATAATCGACTAAAGATGGGACTTACAATAAAAATAATTCCAAACAAAACGACTCCCAAAAATAAAACCGCAACCACAAAAATCATTGCCATTCGTATATTAATGATAAAAGCCATGATCAAAGATGCGATTAACATCAATGGTGCACGAACACAAACACGAATCATCATCTGATATGCATTTTGTATATTTGTCACATCCGTCATCATACGTGTGATTAAACCACTTGTTGAATAAGCGTCAATATTTGAAAAAGAAAAGTTTTGAATATTACGATACTCTGCCTTTCTTAAATTTTTCGCAAAACCACTTGATGCGATTGCCGCATGCTTTCCACTTTTAGCACCAGCCCATAAAGATACAAAGGCTGCCACCAACATTAAAGTCCCATAAAACCAAATTGAACCCATATTTCCTTTTTCAATACCATTATCCACTAATAATGCCATCAAAAATGGAATAAACACTTCAAGTATGGCTTCAATTGAAACATAAACCGGACTCAATAACGTATCCTTTTTATATTCTTTAACTTCATTCAATAAAGTCTTGACCATAATAAACCTCCATTATTCTAAACCTTCAATTATTCTAAATTTTCAGCTAGCTCTTTTAAGATTTCTAACAATTGCACCTTCTTCTCGTCACCTAAGACATTTCCAAATCTAGATTCCATTGTACGAATCTGCTTCACGATATCTTCATGAAGATCCTGCTCTTTTTGAGTCAACACAATTGCACGAACTCTTTTATCCTTTTGATTCAATTTTCTTTCAATAAAACCCTTCTGTTCCAAGCGATTTAAAATCCCTGTAACTGTGGGATTCGAAATATGAAAATGTTCCTCAATATCTCTTTGAATGACTGGATCCTTATCCGTAAAATGTAGATATCCTAAGACGTCTTGTTGAGATTTAGTTAAATCATATTTTTTTAAACCTTCATTCATATGTTTGTCCATTTTTTTCTTGATTAAACTAAAATAAAAACCAATCTCATTATTGTCACACATTTTCCTCACCATCATTTCCATAGCATGCTATATATTTACATAGTACGCTATATATATTACTATAATAATTCCATTTGTCAATTCTTGGTTTTTTAGATATCATAAATATGTATGAAAAAAAATGAAGAATATATTGTAACATGTATTGATGATACAGATTTAAATAGTGGTGTTGTAAAAATTGACGATATGGTTGTCTTTGTGCCAAACTTATTGATTGGTGAAAAGGCAAAAATCAAAATCGTAAAAGTCAACAAAAAATATGCTTTTGGCATTATTACTCAACTTTTAGGACCAAGTATAAATCGTCAAGAACTTACTTGTGAAGTTGCCAAAACATGTGGTGGGTGCCAACTTCAATACATGAAATATGCCTATCAATTAGACTATAAATATAAACATGTTAAAAAACTTTTTGAAGATATTGAAGTCAAGCCAATACTAGGTATGGATTCTCCTTGGTACTATCGTAACAAAGCACAGTTTCCGGTTAAAATTAAAGATGGTAAAGTCCAAATGGGTTTTTATCGTCAACATTCAAATGACGTTGTGACATGTAAAGCATGCAAGATTCAAGATTTTACAATCAATGAAATCTTTGGCTTCATTCAAAAACATATCACAATTGAAATGGCAGAAGGCTTACGCCACATCTTTATCCGCCACTCAAGTACAGATGAAATTCAAGTGGTATTTATTGGTAAAAATGAAAAGAATGTTTTTTCTTTGTCTAAACTATTAAAAAACACATTCTCAAACATCACAAGTATTGTATTTAACTACAACACACGAAATGACAACGTGATCTTAGGTGATACATATAAAGTCTTATATGGAAACGACTACATCATTGAAAAATGTTTGGGTAACAAAGTGAAACTGCACTTTAAATCCTTCTTCCAAGTCAACCCTATACAGATGGAAGTTTTATACAATCAAGCCATTAAAGCCGCTAATCTTTCTGGAAACGAAACATGCATTGATATGTATGCAGGCACAGGTACCATTGGTATGGCTGTCAGTAAACATGCAAAAAGCGTGATTGGTGTTGAAATCGTTAAAGAAGCCGTTGATAATGCCAACGAAAATACAAAAATGAATCACCTTGATAATTGTCACTATGTATGTCAGGATGCCACAGATTTTGCACACGAACATAAAAACGATAAAATTGATGTCGTCTTTATTGATCCACCAAGAAAAGGAATGACAGAAAATGGAATCCAAGATACGGTGACCATGCAGCCCGAAAAGATTATATATGTTTCTTGCAATCCTAAAACGTTATCACGAGATCTAAAAATTTTTAAAAATTATGGATACCAATGCGAATACGTTCAACCTGTAGACATGTTCTGTCAAACAACCGGACTTGAATGTGTTGCCAAGCTTGTTAAAATAGTGTAATATTTAAACAATATGAGGCCGTGGTGGAATTGGTAGACACGCTACTTTGAGGGGGTAGTGAGTAACGCTCGTGTGCGTTCAAATCGCATCGGCCTCACCATATAGATATAAAAAGTGCTTCGGCACTTTTTTTATTTTCCACACAAAAAAACTAGACCAAACGGCCTAGTTAGTCTTTACTTGGAAATTTAAATACTTGTTCCCCCTCTTTTGTCACTAAGTATTTTCCACGCGCAATATATTCAACATAATCTGGATTTGTCAGATTCTGTTTTGCCTTCTCCAATTCTTTCTTTTTAGAAGACAATTCTTTTTTTTCTTTTTCCTTTTGAACAATACTCGACTTTAACTCATGCGTCATTGACAATTGCTGCAAACCACCCATGATTAAAAAGCCAGACATAACCAGCATTGCGATATACACAAAGAAATGTTGAACTTTTTTTCGTTTTCCCTTCATATTTTTATCCCCTTTTTACTATAGCATATAATAGAAAACGATTTCAATGTAAATTATTTCACACGCATAGCTAAAATCGCAATATCACTAGGATTTATACCAGAAATACGACTTGCTTGTCCTAATGTTAAAGGCTTGATAGCTGTTAATTTTTGTCTTGCCTCCAAAGATAAATTATCCATATTTTCATAATCCAAATTGATTGGAAGCTTCATTTTTTCCATCTGTTGTAAATGTTTCGCATCGCGCTTTGCCTTGGCAATATAACCAGCATACTTTGTCTGGATCTCAATCTGCTCATTGATTTGAGTTTCATAATCCAATCCCGTATATTTTGCCAAGCCCTTAACTGTAATTTTTGGACGTTTAATTAAATCCAATGCACTACATCCATGTGCCAATGGATCAAAACCCAAGCTATCAAGATATTCATTGACTTCACTATTCGGTTTAATATGTGCATTTGAAAGTTCTTCTCGAGCAACCTCAATATCATCCATCTTCTTTTTATATGCATCATATCTTTCTTGTGAAACCAAACCAATTTCATAGCCTTTTTCAAGCAATCTTTGATCCGCATTGTCATGACGTAGCAACAATCTATATTCCGCTCTTGAAGTTAATAAACGATAAGGTTCCTTTGTTCCTTTTGTACATAAGTCATCTAACATGACACCAATATATGCTTCATCACGACGAAGAACAAATGGTTCTTTACCATCCACTTTCAATGCCGCATTCGCCCCAGCCATCAATCCTTGACCAGCCGCTTCTTCATATCCGCTCGTACCATTGACCTGTCCTGCCGTAAATAAATTCTCAACAATTTTATTTTCCATATTCGGCTTCATCTGAAGTGGATCAATCGCATCATATTCAATCGCATACGCATATTTTTCAATCACACAATTTTCAAGTCCCGGCAAAGAATGAACCATCTTTTCCTGTACATCAATAGGCATTGATGTTGAGAATCCCTGAATGTAAATTGTATCTAATTCTTTAGATTCAGGCTCTAAGAAAAGCTGATGTCTTTCTTTATCCGCAAAACGAACCAATTTATCTTCAATACTTGGACAATAACGAGGCCCTACCCCTTTTACTAACCCAGAATACATTGCAGAATCATGCAAATGTGTATGAATGATTTCATGTGTTTCTGGCTGTGTATAAATTAAATGGCAAATCTCTTGTTTTTCAAAAGGCAATACATCCTCTTGTTTTGTTGTTTCACTAAAGCGTAAAAATTGATTTGTCCCTGGTTGTGGTTCTGTCTTTGAAAAATCAATTGTATCCATTTTAATACGAGCTGGTGTTCCCGTCTTTAAACGGAAAGTTTTAATTCCAGCCTCACGCAATGATTCTGACAACGTATTAACCGTCCTTTGATCTTCTGGACCAGAAACAGTGGAAGTATGTCCTCTTAAAACATTACTTGCCATATAAGTACCTGTTGTCAAAACAACCGTCTTACTTTCAATAAATGTTCCATCTTCTAACTCAACACCACAGGCTTTTCCATCCTTGATTACAACAATTTTACATGCTGCCTCAATAATATCTAAATTATCCTGTTCTTCCAATACCTTTTTCATAAAACGTTTATAAGCAATCTTATCGCTTTGAACACGCAAGCTCCAAACTCCAGGTCCTTTTGTCGTATTCAACATCTTAAACTGTAAAGCCGTTTTATCTGCCGCAACAGGCATCATACCACCCAAAGCATCAATTTCACGAACTACGATTCCTTTTGCCGGTCCTCCTACACTTGGATTACACGGCATCGAACCAATCATATCTTTACTTAACGTTACGATAGCCGTTTTTTTATTCATTCGACTCGCCGCTAAACAAGCCTCAATTCCGGCATGTCCAGCTCCAACAACTACTACATCATACATTTTATACACCCGATTTCTTTCTTAGTTGAAAGTGAAAAATACTTTGTGGAACTTTTAAATACAAAGTAACTACCACATATACAATTACACTTAATAAACCATTTAAACACATCTTGAACAAACATGAAAGTTTTGATCCTTCAACACCATACAATCCAACTTTAGATAGAAGTATTGAAGTAATCCATAACGCGAACAATCCAATCAAAATACGCACTACAATAATTGAAGTTTTACGATATGAAATGTTGTATACATCTTGAATCTCTTTTAAATTTTTATAAATGATATATCCTGTACCAATAAAGCTTGAAATAACTGCACCCGCGATCCCCATGATCCATACAAATGGAATCAAAAGTACTCCTTTGATCAATACACCAATCGCGAGATTTTTTAATACATTTTTTCTTAATTCCAAAGAAACCATTAAATTCGTAACTAACGGAGCTAATGTAGATAAGAAACCTTCCAAAGCCATCCATTGTACAACGAATGTACACAATTCTAAGTTTTCGGAATAATATAACGTGTAATTCAATGGTCCTGCATACGCAAAAATACAAAACGATACAGGAATAGCTACATATAAAACAACGTTGATACTATCCAACACATTTTTCTTCACTAACTTATAATTTTTCTTTGACAAAGCCTCTGAAATATGCGGAATTATCGCTGTCGCAAAACCAGGACCCAAAATCATTGGGATCGCATTTAATTTACCTGCCACATAGTTTGATGCAGAAATAACAGTCGTTGTATCTTCGGCATTATAATGCATCTTTAATCCTGTAGGAAGTAAGAAACCATTAAATACCTGGTCAATATTTCCTAAAATCGCAACCACTAAATAAGGAATAGCTAGGATAAGAATTTCTCTGAAGATTTTCTTAGATGAATGAGAACGTGTCGTTTGTCTTTGTACCATTTCATCCACTACACATTGGTGTTTACGATCAAAATACGCAAATTGAGCAATTGCCGCAATCGTTGCCACTGAAGTTGACATAACCGCCGCATATAATGCATACTTTTTATCCCAGCCAAACGCATAGACTACAAGGCATGCTGCACTTAGTAAAAAGGCAACGCGGAATACTTGTTCAAAAGCTTGTGAAAAAGCATATTCTTCCATTTCTTTTAAGCCTTGATAATATCCTCTAAATGCAGATAATACAGGAACAAGAAAAATCGCTAGAGATAATATTTTTAAACAGTTTGCCATGATATCGGCATTTTTGGCTACCATAGCTGGTGCAATCACATTCGATAAAGTAAATAAGAGGGTCATTCCAACAAATCCCGTTAAGCCTAAAACCGCAAAAGCAATTTTCTTAACCAGAATAACACTTTTCGCATCTTCTAAAGCAATATAACGAGCTACTAGTGTGGCTACCGCAAAAGGGACTCCCGACTGAAATATCGTCAATAAATACGCATATATATTATAAGATTGTGCATATACAGACTGATACGCTTCCGATTGAAGTATATATGAAAATGGAATTGTATAAGCCAATCCAATTAGTTTTGATACGAATAGACCGCCTGTTCCGATCAGGCCGCCAACAATAATCGACTTTTTGGCCGCTGAAGTTTTCGACATAAAATAAATACCCCCAATTTCATAATTATAACATACATCCTTAAAAGTATTATGATTTTTTATATATTAAGAGTATAGTAAAGATAAGGAGTGTGAGATTATGTATCCAGCCTTTATACATACGCAAACTACGGCTCGAAACATTGATCATGCAGCCATCAAAACATACCAGATTCCAAGTTTGATTTTGATGGAACATGCAGCTTTAAAATCAGCCGAAATTATTGAACAAATCGCAAATACAAACCAATCTATCTGCATTCTTTGCGGTCCTGGAAATAATGGTGCCGATGGATTAGCAATCGCAAGACTTCTACAGCCTAAATATCCAAATCTATATGTTGTGGTTCCAGAAATTAAAAAAATGTCTGAAGATGAAAAAATTCAATTTCAAATGATACAAAATTTAAAAATCCCATTCAGCCAAAATCTTCCTAATGTCACTTATGACATTTATATCGATTGCCTTTTTGGCAATGGATTATCTAGAGATATTACTGGATTTTATAAAACTATGATCCAAAATGTAAACACATCTCATTCAACCATTATCAGTATTGATATGCCTAGTGGCATTGATTCCACTATGGGAAATGTTCTTGGATGCGCCATTCATGCAGATTATACGATTAGTTTAGATTGCTATAAACAAGGGCAATGGCTAAATGAAGGAAAAAATCATTGTGGCAAATTATATCTCGTAGATATCGGAATTCCTCAAATTCTTCATCAAAAATGCATGGACAAAATTAAAATATTAAATGAGGAGGATATTCATCTTCCAAATCGCCCATTGAATGCACATAAATCAACTTTTGGAAAAGCCCTAATGATTGGCGGAAGTCAAAACATGCATGGTGCAATCCATATGGCAAGTCTTAGTGCTTATAAAAGTGGTATTGGGACTCTTACTTTGATGGTTCCAGAATGTATTTCTAATGTTCTCGCAATCAAATCCGATTTTTATATGCTTCTTCAATGTGCCGATCGCAATGGTATATTTAGTTCTAAAGCGATTGATTTGTTGAAACAAAATATTAACAATTATTCAATTATTTCAATTGGAAATGGCATGCAAAAAAACAACATTACTATCGCTTTAGTTGAACAAGCTTTAAAGAGTGACAAAAAAATAGTACTTGATGCCGATGCATTATGGGCTGCACAAAAGAATATTGAATTATTAAAACGGAGTGAAACCACAATTTTAACTCCGCATATAAAGAAATGTCCGATTTAACAGGTATCCATGTTTCAACCATTTTATCAAATCCATTCGAAGTGGCTCGCGACTTTTCAAAAGAATATCCAAGCTGTGTACTAATACTAAAATCAAGTCAAACCTATATTGCCCATCAAGGCAATGTCTATGTTTTAGATGCACAAAATGCAGGTCTGGCAAAAGGTGGCAGTGGAGATATTTTATGTGGTATTGTCGTTGCGATGCTTGGACAGTGCAAAGATAGTTTACAAGCGGCTCTATGTGCTACCTATATTCATTCGCAAAGTGCTAAACTTGATATAGATTCGGCAAGTTTCATGCCAGAAGATATTATCAACAATATTCCAAACACATTAAAAAGGCTGAGATCCTAGTGATTCTCAGCCTCATCTTTTTGTATCAAATTTTTCAATGTTAAAACAGCACATTTCATTAATGGTTTTAAATCATGATTTTGAATGTTTGATAATCCTGCTTTTTCTCGTTCTTGATTCGCTAAACATAAAAACATAGCTCCACTACGAACATGACGAGTTTGTCCTACGATAAACACAGTACTTGATTCCATTTCCGAAGCCAAACAATCCAGTCTGCAATACGCATCCCATTTGTTTTGCAACTCTTGATAAACTGGCATTGTTTCCGGTGCATGCTGACCAAAAAAAGAATCCTTACTTTGAACAACACCTACATGATAAGGAAGATTAAGTTTATTTGCACTTTCGACTTGCGCACTTAAAACTTCAAAATTAGGAACAGCTGGAAATTCGATGGGTGCATATTCACGTGTTGTACCTTCTTGGCGAATAGCACCACTTGCAATTACAATATCTCCACCTTGAACATCAAGACACACACCACCACATGTACCTACACGTAAAAAGGTATGACACCCTAGTTGAATAAGCTCTTCCATTGCGATTGCAGTACTAGCTCCACCAATACCCGTTGAAACCACGCTGCATAATACTCCATTAATATAGCCAGAATATGTAACATATTCACGATTGTCTGCAACAAAATATGCATCATCTAAATAAGATGCGATATCCTTTACTCTTTTGGGATCCCCCGTTAAAATAACATAATCTCCAACACCATTTTCCTCTAATTGAGTATGATATTGTTTATTTGAACCTTCTGTGTAATCAATCATAATATTTCCTAGAAAGATTGGAATTGTAAATAGTAGACATTTGGATGAAACATTGTCGTATTAAAGCTATAAGCCTGACAATCATCATTTTCTCCATCCCAGTCATTATTCAATTTTGATAATAAATCATGGATTTCATCTTCACTCAAATCACTTGTCGCATAAAACTCCATACAACCAGCTAAACTCGGCTGTAATCGACTTGGAGAATAAGACATCTTTGAACAAATTTCATTCAATGCATTTTGTACAACTTCAACAACAGCATCATCTTCTTTGTCAACAACCACATGCAATCTTATCTTCATTATGCATTCACCTTATCTACTACATAATTACATAATTTTTTTAAGTTTGTATCATTAGACAAAGTGATAACTTTACCCAAGCTTAAATTCAATGCTGCAATAACGGGTTCACCATTATCCATCAATACATTTAAAGTACCCGTAGTATTTTCATAATATACATCAAACAAATAACTTTGTTTTCCGTTATCTTCTTTCTTTTCTCTTAAATCAAAATGGAAAGCATCCTTATTTTTTAAAATAATACGAACAGCTCCTGCTCCAGAGCTAGGAATTGATTTTGCCATAGAAACCTCCTACTTTTTATTAGCATCATATGTAATCATAATGCCTAAATTTGCATAAATACTTAAATCTACATCCGCAACATCACAAGTCACATGAGCCTGCATACCATTTAATTTTGGTAACATAGCTAATGCTTTCTTTGCATCTTCACTATGCAAAGCAGAAACAGATAACGCAATTAAAATTTCATTTGAATGCAGTCTTGGATTTACCGAACCAAGATATTCTGTTTTTAAGTTTTGGATAGGTAAAATAGCTTCTGGTGAAATTAAAACTTTCTTTTTATCAATTCCTGCAAGATGTTTTAATACATTCATTAAAACAGCTGAACAAGCACCCATTAAATTCGTTGTTTTTCCTGTAATAATTGTTCCATCATCTAATTCAATTGCACCAGAGAAAGTATGAGTTTGTTCTTCTTTTTTTCGTGCAGCCACAACACAAGGACGATCTAATTCTGTAATACCCGCTTTGTTCATAACAACTTCTTGTTTTTGGACTTCTTCATATGAACATAGTTCATGCGCATATCTTGTTTTACTTACAAAATAACGACGAATTATTTCCTGGTTACTTGCATTACAACATACTTCATCATCACTAATACATAAACCCGCCATATTTACACCCATATCTGTTGGACTTTGATAAGGACTTGAACCATATATTTCTTCAAAAATGTTCTTTAGAACAGGAAAAATCTCAATGTCACGATTATAGTTAACTGCTACTTCATTGTAAGCCTGTAAATGGAATGGGTCAATCATATTTACATCTGCCAAATCTGCAGTTGCAGCTTCATAAGCCAAATTTACAGGATGATTCAAAGGTAAATTCCAAATAGGGAAGGTTTCATATTTTGCGTATCCTGCTTTAATACCATGTTTATGTTCATGATATAACTGTGATAAACAAGTAGCCATTTTACCGCTACCAGGACCTGGAGCTGTCACAACAACTAAAGGTCTTGTTGTCTTAATATAATCATTCTTTCCAAATCCAGAATCCGAAATGATTTTTTTAGTATCTGTTGGATATCCTTCAATAAAGTAGTGGAAATATACGTCAATTTTTCTACGTTTCAAACGAGCTTTAAATAAATCAACTGCTTTTTGACGATTATATTGTGTTACAACAACACTTCCAACATATAATCCTCTTTGTGTAAATTCATTGATCAAACGTAAAACATCTTCTTGATATGTAATTTGTAAATCTGAACGAGTTTTATTTTGTTCAATATCATTAGCATTAATGACAATGACAATTTCAGCATCATCTTTTAACTGCATCAACATTTGTAATTTTGAATCTGGCGAAAATCCAGGTAATACACGAGAAGCATGATAATCATCAAATAATTTTCCACCAAACTCCAAATATAATTTATCTCCAAATTGAGAAATTCTTTCTTTAATATGCTCTGACTGCATTTCTAAATATTTTTGATTATTAAATCCAATTTTTTTCATAATTTCAATCTCCATACAACTCATGATTTTACAATAAAACTACAAAAAAGGCAAAAAAAAAAGGACCCGGCAGCTAGCTATCTTCGCAGGGGCAAGCCCAACTATTGTCGCCGTGAAAGTGCTTAACTTCTGAGTTCGGGATGAGTTCAGGTGTGTCCACTTTGCTATCGCCACCGGATC
>NZ_VUMR01000046.1 GCF_009696075.1 Holdemanella porci
TAATACAACACGAATTCACTCACATTGTGAATATGAATCTCCACAAAATTTTGAAAAACAATATTTGAAACATAAACATTAAAAAAACAGATATTTAAGTTGTCTTAAATCTTGACATAGTACCATCCATTACCGATTCTACTTCAGAGAAATGGCTTCTCACGAGAATCAGCAACTTATATCCGCAATCACAAAGAGGAATATGTTGTTCATGATGGTAGTGGCGGTGAATTAAAATTAAAAAGCTCGTTATTAGCATGTGGGAATACGAGCGTAATGACAGAAGCGGCCAGCATAAAATTTAATGTACCGGGGCTGTTTCTGGAGGAGGATGCCTAATGAAGAAGATTGAAGGTTCGCCTAAAAACCTAAAACAATTATTACAAAATACAAAATATTCGATTCACTACTACCAGCGTGAATATATGTGGCAGCGTAAGCACATAGAAGAATTGATTGATGACCTTACATCAGAATTCTTGGAATATTATAAAACAGATGACCCAAGACAAGCTGTAGCTGATTACGGTGCATATTTTATGGGTTCTATTGTTCTGGCTGGAAGAGAAAATGCAATCATTGATGGCCAGCAGAGATTCTCGTCTTTGACACTATTGTTGATGTACCTTAACAACAGATTAAAGACCATCGGCCAGAGTTATAACATGATTGAGACTATGATTTTCTCAGAATCCTTTGGTACAAAGTCTTTCAATATCAACGTTGAGGACCGTCAGGATTGCATGAATGCAATTTTCAACGATACTGATTTTGATACTACCGGTGCCGGAGAATCTGTAAAGAATCTATATGGTCGATATCAGGATATTCAGGATGTTTTCCCAGCTGATATTACAGATGATATGTTGTTGCATTTTTGTGATTGGGTTGCGGAAAAAGTATTCTTTATTGAAATTGTAGCAACAACTGAGCAAGATGCTCATAAAGTGTTTGTTACAATGAACGACCGTGGTTTGAGCCTTACATCTACAGAAATGTTAAAGGGTTATATTCTTTCAGAAATCAAATCCGATTCTTCACGCGAAAAGATGAATGGTATTTGGAAAGATAAAGTTCTTACATTGAAGAAGGACGACGACAAGGGTGATGAGACATTTATTAAGGCTTGGCTTAGAGCTCATTATGCGGAAACAATCCGTGAGACAAAAGCCGGTGCTGTAAATAAAGACTTTGATATCATCGGTGGTTCCTTCCACAAGTGGGTACGAGATGAACGTGATAAGCTAGGTCTTAATGGCTCTGATGATTTTGAGCTGTTTATAAAGAAATTTGCAAAATTCGCTGAGGTTTATGAGCGCATTCGTCAGGCAGAAACAACATTTGCTGAAGAAACAAAATATGTATATTACAACGCTCAGGTTAACTTCACATTACAGCCACAACTTTTATTAGCTCCTGTATGCTATGAAGATTCGTGGCCAGTTATTATTGAGAAGATTAATCTGGTAGCAAGATTTATTGATGTGTTAATTGTATCCAGAGTCACAAATTACCGCTCTGTTGATTATAGTACAATCAAGAACTTTGTTTTCAATGTAACTAAGGATATCCGTATGACTGACATACCTACATTGAAACAGAAATTAGAGCAGCAGTATATCAATCTTGCATTCGACCCTGCAGCAGCTTTAAGTGATTTAAGATTGAACAGCTTTACCAAGAAATACATCAAGAATATTCTTGCTCGTATCACTGGATATATTGAAGAGCAGACTGGTGTTGCATCAAATTACTGTAATTACATGAATACTCAAACAAAGAATCCATTTGAGATTGAGCATATTATTACTGATCATTATGAATGGTTTACTGCAGAGTATTCTGACCAAGATGATTTCAGACGTTGGAGAAATAGTATCGGTGCCTTATTGCTTCTTCATAAGAGCATCAATGCCAGCTTAAATGATGCAAAGTATGATTATAAACTGAAGAAATATTGTTCTAACGAAGGCAATATCTATACTGAATCGCTTGGTGATTTGGCATATCAGAATAATCCTAAATTTAAGAAGTTCATTGCAGATAACAATCTTGGATTCAAATCGTATACTTCATTTGGCAAAAATGAGATTACTGAGAGAATAGCAGTACTCGTTGATTTGGTAAAACTCGTTTGGAATGATGATATGTTCATGTAATCCAGCGAAAGGAGGTAGGTTTCATGGTTTTTAATACCTTTATTAAATGCCAAGTTTGCGGCAGCATTACTAGAATCCGCTTACAAGTTGGCTGGCAAGAAGAACATCCGATAGAAGTTGCGTGTGGTAAATGTGGAACCTCCTTGTCTGGTAGCGTTAAGATAGGACAGGAGCACCCGGGTTTAAGTTTTTCATTCGATAATGCAGATGATGTTCAAGATGCAGAAGCTGATTATATTGTTGAGTGCTCCGGAGAGTTTCCTACTGTAAAACAAGGAAAAGCAGCAGAATTAGAAAGGCTAGTGATTACACCGTATATTCGATACATGAATTGTATGAAAACGGATGACTCTTATGAGAAATTTGGACAAGATGTATCTAGACTGAATGCAACAGCTCAAAAATGGAAGAGTTATAAGAGGATTCTAACATTAGCAAAAAACAATAGCGAATATCTAACTCAAGAAATTCAAAAGGAGTTTTCTGGTCAGTTCTTTCAATGTAGAGATGAATCTGAAACGCTAAGAGCTGTTCATATGATTGAGGTGCATGGTCTTTACTCATCATTAAGAAAAGATATCCTTAATGACCTTTCGTTTAGTGCCGGAATAATGAAAATGGATTCAGCGCAAATGAAGAGTTTGATTGATTTCCTTAATTCTCATGATGGCTTCCACCTCGAAGAATTGCAGGAATTAATTTACAAGGTCTATGATGAGTTTATGGCCGTATATCAAAGACTTATACCTGCGTTGGCATTACAATACTGTAAAGATAATTCTTTTGATTTTGAACACGAAGGCTCTACAACAAGCAGCTTTGATAGTGTAAAGCAGTTTTATCTGGATGTTTATGAAGCATTAGGTAATTTAATGATTATACCTGTAGCTCTCAATAATATTAAATACAGGTCTGACATCAATGCTATGAATCCGATAGAGAAGAATGTAAATTCTTTGGAGGACTATATTAAACTTACAAAAGCATCAAGATATCATTTCTGTTTGGACTCTGAAGTTTACACAGGCTTTTTGAAAGTCCTAGTGAATGCGAAATTGAGAAATGCCATCGGTCATAATGATGTTGAATATAATTCAGTAGACCAGCTGATTACTTATATTCCTAATCCGAAAGACAGAACAAAAAAGAAAACTGAATACCTTCTTCAGTTTGAGAATGAAGCTATGCATATGTTCCAAGGTATATTAGGAATTTCAGAATATCTATACCGTTTGAGAGAACTTGCACTCATGTATGATGGTAAAATACCTCTCATGGTTCAAGAGCGGGCAAACTGGCCTAAGAAAATTGGACGCAATGAACCGTGTCCTTGCGGAAGTGGAAAGAAATACAAATTTTGCCACGGGAAGTCCTAAATATAAGGTTGAGACGATGCCTTCTATGTGGGAATAGTTCTACGATGACCAATTCCCTAAAAGGCTAGTCCCGGCTTGAGGCAGTGGCGGCTTAAGTGCTGCTTATATATAGTAGAAACAAGAAATCTCGATATGTTTCCGACAACGAGAAGGGTTTGGGTTGCGGATTGAATAAGGGCAAAATGTGCCGTTAGATATGTTTCCGAGAACAATCGAAAATCGGCTCAAAATAGGGCGATATGTTCCGATATTGCGACATCAATCAGCACGTATTGAGCCACGTGGAGACGGTTGTCTTGCTTTCCAAGGGCGAGGTCGACTCGAAAAAGATTCGGGTTGAGTTCTCTTTGGAAGATATGGATATGTCGGAGTTCCAAGATGGAGCTACCTATCCGCAGATCAAGGAGTATGTGTTGGAGCATACCGGATTAAAGGTGTCCAACCTCTATATCTCACAGATTAAGCGGAAATGTGGGATTGAGGTAGGAAAAAACTATAACCTGCCAAAATCCGAGGATTCCAGACAGCCCCTGTGTCCGCCGGAAAAAGAGAAAGCAATCCGAGAAGCGTTCAAATATTTTGGGATGATCTAACATCACGCAGAATGGAGGTTTCTTATGGATAGATTGATTTCTTGTGAGTTTAACATGGATACTGCCTGTGTGGAACTGAAATTTGCTGATGGAAGTATGATAGCGATTGACACTATCGCTGTGGAGAACGAGATTGCTGACAACATGTATCAGCGGTCAGAACTGGACTATCTAATCTACAATGACCCGATTGGATATGCTGACTTGATACTGAACGGCGAGCCTGAAGTATATTTGAAAACTGTAACTGAATACAGAAGTTTGGACAGTTGATTTAGGAGCCGCCTATAGCTCAGCCTATGGGCGGCTTTAAATCTGTGATAGACCCGAATATGAACAAAAAGTTAATATTCAGAAAAATCCCCCTGCGTAAGGTCTTGCTTGTGACGCTGCGTAATGTTGTAAAATAAGCGACGTAAGGAGGTGAAAGCTGTGTCAAAATACACAACAGGAGAAATTGCAAAGCTTTGTGGCGTATCTGTTCGGACAGTGCAGTATTACGATTCGAGGAACATTCTCGTTCCCAGCGAGCTGTCGGAGGGTGGTAGGCGGCTTTATTCCGAACAGGATCTGAAGCGAATGAAGATCATTTGTTTTTTACGAGATGCCGGAATATCTATTAACAACATTGGCGAGTTGCTGTCCGAAGATGATCCAGGCAGTGTCATATCTGTTTTGCTCGAACAGCAGGAACAGGCGCTTCGTGAGGAAGTAAGCGAACGGCAAGAAAAACTTGCTATACTTGATGGCATCAAAAAAGAGCTAAGAGGCATTGATAATTTCTCTGTTGAATCTATCGGTGATATAGCTTATGCGATGGAAAACAAAAAGAATATGCAAAAGCTCCATGCCATTCTGCTCATAACCGGAATTCCGCTTGGCATTATCCAGTGGACATCGATTGTTCTGTGGATCACTATGGGAATTTGGTGGCTGTTCGGATCATTGGTGGTAGCTTTGACCGTGCTGTTTTCCACGTTGTCCAACTCAAACACGGGTGTGCTTGCCGGAACAGGCTGTACAGTTCTGGTATCGTATTTGATTGGCCTAATCCCGAAAGCAAAGGAATATCTTCCTACTCTGTTGATGGACGGAAATTCCCTCATTTACGGAACGGTGGAGGCACGGTCATATGTTACGGCAATTTACATCACCGTTCTTTTGAATGTGGTCTATTTGGCAATCAGCTTTCCTGTCTTTAATAAGAAGTATTTATGAGCTAAAGGCATCGCTTCGGCAGTGCCTTTATTCCTTTGCTGGGATTTTGGAAATTTTCGAAATTTCTACAAGCAGTCTTCTCAAAATCGGTCAACGGATTTAGAATATGCTTGACCGAAACGGTTTATGGAGGTAACACGATGAACGAACGCTTTTATGCCCTGCCGCCAGAGAAGCAGCAAGCCATCATCAATGCGGGCTACCGGGTATTTTCGCAAAATTCTTACAAAAACAGTCCTATGAGTGAGATTGCTGCCGAGGCGGGAATTAGCAAATCTCTGCTGTTCCATTACTTTCATAATAAGAAAGAATTGTACTTGTTTTTGTGGGACAAATGCGCCGAAACGACAATTGAATTTCTGACCAGATATGGGTGCTACGGACAGACGGAGCTGTTTGAGAGCATGGAACGAGGTATGCGGGCGAAAATGGAAATTATCCGTCTATACCCGGATATGGGTAATTTCACAATCAAGGCATTTTATGAAAAGGATGCAGGAATTAGCGCAGCTATTCAGGAGAGTTATCACAGGTATTACAACCTGAAAGCGGATAAGACACGCTTGAACCTCGATCCCGCTCAATTTTATACCAGGACTGGATATTCCTATGATGTATCGAGAAATGTATTGGGCTTCGGAGGGTTATCTTTGGGAAATGGTGCAGTAAGGCAATGTGGATATAGAGAAAATGGAAAAGGATTTCACAAAACGGATGGCCTTTTGGAAAAGCATCTATCTGCGTAAGGAGTAAGAATCATGGAAGCAATTAAAACGGAGAATTTAACCAAATATTACGGGAAATCCAGAGGTGTTTTGGAACTGAATCTGTCTGTGGAGCAGGGCGAAGTGTTCGGTTTTATCGGGCCAAATGGTGCAGGAAAATCTACCACCATTCGTACCCTGCTAGGACTGGTATCCCCCACAAAAGGCAGTGCTCAGATTTTCGGTATGGACACGGTAAAGAATAAAGAAGCTGTTTTGCAGAAAGTTGGGTATCTTCCATCAGAAGCGATTTTTTATCCCAGCATGAAGGTAAAGGACATCTTGAAATTATCTGCCGACCTACGCAAAAAGAATTGTGCAGCCGAAAGCAACTCCCTCTGCGAGCGTTTGCAGTTGGATAGAAACCGAAAGGTGGACGAATTATCCTTTGGCAATCGAAAGAAAGTCTCCATCATCTGTGCTTTGCAGCATCGTCCGGAACTTTTGATTTTGGATGAACCAACCGGTGGTCTTGATCCTCTGATGCAGCGTGAATTTTTTGAAATCATCCGGGAGCGCAGCAGGCAGGGAACAACCGTATTTCTTTCCAGCCATATTCTATCCGAAGTACAGCATAATTGCTCACGTGCCGCTATTATTCGGGAAGGCAGAATAATCGCTTGCGACAGTGTGGATACTTTGGCAAAAACAAATGCCAAGCGAGTGTCCCTGCGGGGGACTGTTGACCTGACGGATCTGAACGGAATTCGGGATCAGGTTACGGTAGATGGAACCACCAGCTTCCTATTCGGCGGCGATATAAACCAATTGCTTCGGCAGCTTTCAGACGGAAATATCTTGGACATTCATATTTCAGAGCCGGATTTGGAAGAAATCTTTCTGCATTATTATGAAAAGGACGGTGATAGGGTATGACGATTGTAAAGCACGAATTAAAGCAAGCGAAAAATACCTTTCTGATATGGACGGCGGCAATTGCCATGCTGCTTGCAGTTTGCGTGTTTTTATTCCCGGAAATGAAAGGGGAAATGGATGGTATCAGTGATGTATTTGCCTCTATGGGTTCTTTTACTGCGGCCTTTGGTATGGATCGCCTGAATTTCGGCACACTGATCGGCTTTTATGCCATTGAGTGCGGAAATGTGCTGGGACTTGGCGGTGCATTTTATGCTACGCTTTGTGCCGTAGGTATTCTCAGTAAAGAGGAGAAGGAGCGGACTGCCGAATTTCTTCTGACCCATCCTGTCAGCCGTGTCAAAATCATTACGGAAAAACTAATTGCTGTTCTGATTCAAATAACAGCGTTGAATCTAATTATTTATGCCATTTCCGTCGGCTCCATGGTTATAATCGGGGAGGAGATTCCCTGGAAAGAAATAAATCTGTTGCATCTTGCTTACTATCTGCTTCAAATTGAATTGGCGGGCATTTGCTTTGGTATCTCTGCATTTCTACGCAAAGGAAGCACTGGCGTGGGACTTGGCATTGCGGTGATGATGTATTTTATGAACCTGGTCGCCAACATCGCCGAAGTTGCGGAGTTCTTGAAATACATAACACCTTTCGGATATTGTGAGGGCGCTGACATTGTGAGCAACGGGGATTTAGATGGTACTTTAATTGCAATTGGTCTTATCTTCGGGACGGTTGGAATTGTTGCTGCCTATTGGAAATACACCCGAAAAGATATTCATTCCGCATAAAGAAACTGCTGCATTTTTCATCCTCATGCAGGATGAAAGTTGCGGCGGTTTTTTGTTTTTTATGGCTCGAAAGCAATCGTTGTTTCCTTTGGCAGCTTCTCATTCTCGCAGGTCAGAAGATAGAATATCGCCATATTCGCAAAGCGATTTGTTTTTATCGTATCCCAATCGGCAAGGTACACAGCAAGGACAAGAAAACAAGGTATTATTACTACTGCAAAAATACGGTTACACCCACAGGACATGAGTGCAGCTTCCGGCTCAATATCGAGCATACAGAGATCAATAAATTTGTGGTGAAGATTATTTCCGCGCTTTTTTTGTATTCTAGAGATGGATGAAGGGAAGAGATACAATGCATATCTATGATTTTATAATACCAATTTTACTTGCGATGATACTAGTGTTTCTTATTGGTCATGAAAGACAGTTAACAGGCCATATGGCTGGTATACGAATCAACGTACTTTTATATGATAATGATACTCATGAATGTGATATTCTGGTCCATGAAGCCTTTAGATGAAACGAAAAAATCGTAGAAAATCTCTACGATATTTTACAACAAGGGTGAAAAGATACGAATAATACTTAGGAATAATCCTTTTATAATATTTACATGCGTATCTTCGACTTGAATCTCTTTACATTTAGATAATGTGTCCATAAAGTTTTGTTTCACATCCATGATCTTCTTAGATTTATACAATAAAGTGCCATTTTCAAAGTGTAGGTATAAGGAGCGATAATCTAAGTTGATTGTTCCTACTGTGGCATATGTATCGTCACAAATAAAGACTTTTGAATGTACAAAACCGGGCTCATATTCATAAATTTTAACGCCGCCTTGAATTAATTGTTTATAATATGTAGTTCCTATATCATGTACAATCTTTTTATCAGCAATACCCGGCATGATGATTCTAACATCGACACCTTTTTTAGCCGTATGAATTAATGTGTTGATCATTTCTGAATCAATGATGAGGTAGGGAGTCATTATATATACATATTTATTGGCACTATTTAATAAATCTTCATAAACGGATTGTCCCGTCAATTCTTCGTCTAACGGAGTTTCAGCATAAGGAGCAATATAGCCATCAAACAAAGTTTCATCTAAAACATCTTCATTTTTGAATACAGAATAATCAAAGTCTTCATGACGTAAAGCGTTCCAGTTTGTTAGAAACATAACTAAATAAGACCAAACGGCTTTACCTTTAATACAAATAATATTGTCCATCCAATGACCATGTTTTACTTTCTTATTGATATATTCATCAGCTAAATTAGCACCACCACTAAAGGCAACTTTACCATCAATAATCAAAATTTTACGATGATCCCGATGATTCATAATCGTATTAATGATTGGGGAAACACGATTAAAGGAAACAGCTTTGATTCCTTTTTTCTCTAATTGTTTGGCATAAGAAGCGGGAAGTGTACCTAAAGATCCCATATCATCATACATGATACGTACTTCTACACCTTGTTTTACTTTTTCTTCTAAAATAGAAAGAATCGAATTAAACATAAACCCTTCTTCGACAATGAAATATTCCATAAAAATATAGTTTTCTGCCGTTTTTAGTTCTTCTAACATGACATTAAATCCATTTTCGCAGGGTGCATAATATTCAAAATCCGTATTCCGATAAAAAGGGAATCCCTCTTTATGTAAAAAAGCAAGCTGTGATACATAGTCTGGATTATCGTTACAAATTTCATCAATAATCGATTCATCTTGTATATAGTAGCTAGATGCCTTTTTTTGTTCTTTAATAATATTGCGGAATGTTTTTCCAAACAACAAACTTAATAACATAAATACATACACAAATGTACCAAAGACAGGAAACAACATAATCAGAATAATCCACATGAGATCTGAAGATAGATGTCTACTTGTACGTACGATATTTAATACGATTAAAATGGATAGAATGTGTAAAACAATTTCAATAAAGACAAAAGATGTTGTTAGCCATTTAAATAGATTACAGTATAATACAATTTCACCTAATGCGATGATGACTAAAGGAATAATTCTTCCGAGCCATATTTTTAATTTCATAAATATCCACTCATTTCTTGTATAAAGTAATATACCATTTTCACGAACAATAAAAAAGAGCCACTATGATTGGGTTGGTCATGCTGGCTCGAAAAAATATATACCGAACAGGACTAATCAGAAAGGAAAAGAAAAAACCTATCGACAAGACATAGTATACCACTTGTGTTTTTGATTTGAAAGAAAACACAATAAAAAAAGAAACCCATACACTAGGTTTCATAAAACAATCAATAAAAAGAGGAGAGAACTAGTGTATTAGTGTTTTTTTTGAGGAGACTAGTTCTCAATCGACTGTTAGATGGAATCACACGTGAGATAGTTGGCGTTGTTTATGTGTGACGTATTATTATTGTTTGTTGGCTTATAAACATTCATCTAACTGCCTAAATTATATCATGTTTGTCTGAAAAATAAATTGACATATGTCACATTTTTGAAAATATTTTCTGAAACATAAATATTATCTCTTTATATAAGGCAACATCAACTTGTTAATTTCTGAAACAATTTTCTTGCGAACTAAAATATCCGTATTCAAAGCTATTGTATATCCATACAATAAATCAATCATACATTGATTTAGATCTTTACCTGACATCACTTCAAACACTGTTGATGTAACGCTTTGACTAGACGAACTTTCAAATACATCTTTGTGAGCACTTGTACTTATTAACAAAGTAAAAGACCTATGCGAAAGAAAGGGTTTAAAAATTGCATTGGCCTATACATGCAAGATAAAATTGAGATGAGTTAAATAAAAAGGTTTCTTTATCTAGTATTGCCTAGTATATCACTATGTATTTGTTCTTGCAAAAGATATGACTCTAATAGATCCTATTAAAAATGAAGGCTAACTATATAAAATTCAAGTTGTTTTTTATAAAATTATTTGAAAACATAAAATAACTAAATTTTTAGTTAGTTTTGAATTGATTTTTGAAAATGTGAATATTGGATTAAATTTAGGCATGACGAAAAGAACTTTTAAAATGCGATTTTTTAAAAGTTCAGATGCATTCAGATGAATTTGTCTTAACTTAATAATGCAGGGTCAAAGGATTGTCCTGTTTCTAGTAAATGATAAATGATTCTAAGCAGCTTTCTTATACAATGACCTTGAGCCAACGGTGTCCTTTACCTTGAGATATCTTGAATCGATAGTATTTCTTAAAATACAGGATTATTATTAATTACAGGTAATATGATTTGATACAAAGTTTTTCTAAGATATTTAGAACCCTTCTTGGTTATGGCAGTGTGCTGGGCGATTTATTGACTCAATTCATAGTGATATGGTGCAACTCCTGCAAATTTAATGATCTGAGAAGGCTTGGAATAATTGCCAATATCTCCTAATTCAGCTAAAATAGAAGTACCAGAGAAATGAGAAATCCCTGGAATGCTTAGGATAGGAGAGTTGTTTGTGATTGAGAACTCTTCTATTTTTTTATCTATTTCAGCGATTTGCTCTTTAATAAGCGTGATTCAGTCGTTTTAGGGTTGATCAAGGCAACAGTATATCCGTTGCTAAGAAGAAATTTTAGTAGAGCCACATGGTAATGCCCAGTGTCTTCCATACCTAATAGAATTGATTTTTTAGAATATGGTTTAAGAGAGTTGATCAGAAAGTCAAAACCTTTTTTGTTGTTAGAAAAAGAAGAAGATGTAACATTGATTCACTGGGAGAATGGCCTGCTTTTCCTTTTCGGACTGACAACATCAACCGGATGATTCACCTATTACAGCTTGATCCTGAAGCACTGGCTGAAAAACAATCAGAAGGTTCTGAAGATTGCAGAGAAGGTTTTTATCCTTGGAACGCCATTATAGGATTTTCTGGTTACAGTGCTTACTTTTTACGGAAGGAGCGTGATGAATTCTTGGGTATACAAGATACATTAAAAGCACTGGCAGATCCAATACAACGTAAGATTTTAAATTTATTGAAGAATGGACGGCTTTCTGCTGGAGAGATATGTGAACATTTTTCAGTAACGAAAGCTTCTATATCCAGACATCTGGCAATATTAAAGGAGGCTGATTTACTCCGAAATAAAAGAGAGGGAAAATTTATTTATTATGAATTAAACACTTCCGTATTGGAAAATGTTATGTTGTGGATTATAGATTTGAAAGGAGTATCGGACGATGAAGGAAATGATAAAAAAATATAGAGGTTCATTAATTTGTTCTGTTCTGGTAATGCTCATCGGGGTTTTAGTAGGATTCACTCGTACACAGAGCATGTGGGCAAATGTGTTTTTTGTAGTGACGGATTGTGCGATGGTGGCAATAATATTTTATGATAACCGGAACAGACAGCAGAGTCGCAAGATTATAGGAATGACGATGTGGATTATACCAATTATGACATTACTCTATAATGGTATTGCAAGACTGGTCAATATGGGTGCAGATATGGAAAATCTGTTTATGGCAGTAATTTACTATGGAACTGGACTGCTGTTTATGCTTATTGGAAATTATTTGCCAAAAGTGAAACAGAATAATACCATAGGAATAAGAGTTGTATGGTCTTTAATGGATGAAGAAAACTGGAATGCAACACATAGATTCAGCGGCAAAGTATGGATGACATCAGGTATTTTATGTATGCTTTGTGGACTTTTTAGGGAAAGCATGGCTGCACTGGTTGTGTATATTATAAGTATTATGGCAGCTGCAATCATTAGCATTCTCTACTCCTACCTTTTTTATAAGAAAAAGCTGGCAACCGTAGGAGGCTTAAAAATTCAGTATAATACAAAAAAAAGTGTGATATATCTGATCATCGCAATTTCGACTATTGTGTTTACAATATGGACTTTGTTTTGTGGAAGCATTCAGATTCGTTGTAATGATCTTGATTTTAACATTGAAGCAAAAGGATGGAATGATTATACAGGGGAGTATTCGCAAATTGACAGCATTTCTTATGAAGTAAATGTATTGCAGAACGATAATGATTACAGAACTAATGGTTTTGGAAACCTGAAGTATGCTATGGGAAACTTCAAAAACGATATCTTCGGAGATTATATCCGCTACACTCATGCCTCCTGCCATTCATATGTTGTCATGAACATAGATGGAAAAATATTAGTTGTAAATGGGGAAAATGACGCAGAGACAAAGGAAATCTATCAGAGAATAAGTGAGAAGGTGTCAAAGGAAGGAAAATAGTTGTCGAAACGCTGAGAAAAAATTATTCTCAGCGCTTTTTGAACATTACTACAATGTCAAGGAATCTTCTGCATCTCAAGATACAGTCTAGCATATTCTAGTAATTCATCAATGGCAAGTGTGTTTAATGCACAATCTGATCCGGGCGTGGTTCTCAAATTCTTTTCTGCTTCCCGGCAGTCAATGCGAAGCATATAGTCTGCACTGGTATAAACATCAATGCTGTTTCGTCCGGGATTATATTCTGCAAATATTGTTCTCATCGTATCTTATCTCCTTATCGTTCAATCAATTATTTGCTACAAAAATCAGAAGCATTTGAATCAGTTCACCATATCACTTTTATTTTGTGTTATACTGTTTTATATAATTTTTTTTGCCCTTGTATTTTCCCTTATCAGAGTTCGTAAACACTGGTGGGACGATATAACACAAGGGAAACAATAAGGGAAAGCTCACCTGCGACAAATCCAGTGGTTTCAATGGTTTGCGGAGAATTTAATAACAATATATTACAGTTATTAAATTTCTTAAAACAGGTGAAATCTCAATCGGAATTTGTGGAGGAGAAATACTATATGAACACAGATTTTATTGGTGAAAAAGATGGTTTTGTAATACGTCTAGCCAAAGCAGATGACGTAGTTAATTATTATGAACAGAATTATTGTCCTTTAGATAAGGAAGTGGCACGTTTGACTGGCTGTAAAGAAGAATTTTCAAAAGAAGAAGTAGTATCCTTTTTTCTGAAATCGCTTGAGGAAAATGATAGGTATTTCTTTTTGATTATAGCTCCTGACGGAGATATTATAGGTGAAAGTGTAATTAATGAAATTGATTGGGATTTGAGACGTGCTAATTTCCGAATAGGTCTTTATCGTCAAGCGGAAAGAGGCAAAGGTATTGGCACTTGGGCAACGGAAATTACTCGTGATTTTGCTTTTGAGAAACTAAAATTACATCGTTTAGAATTAGATGTGTATTCATTCAATCCCAGAGCCGAAACAGTATATTTAAAAGCTGGATTTAAGCGGGAAGGTGTTTTAAGAGATGCTATTATGGATGGCGCAAAGTATGCAGATGATATATTGATGTCGATTTTAGAAGATGAATGGAGAACATTAAAAACGCAACGATAACTTCCAGTTTGTCGATGTATAGACAAAACAAGTAACGGGTAAACCTCATCAATTTATCCGCTTTTTTATGCCTTCTATTTAACTATGGGGAGTGTTTTGGAGGTTTCCGTGAGGATGGTTTGTCCAAGTTGTAAAAAGAGAAGACCTACAACGAAAGCACCTGCATCTTAGAACATCTGTGATTACATCCTGAACGCCTAAGAACAAAGAGACTCAATGTTTCTTTGTTTTTTTGTGCTTTATTGAGTACGAATAAGTAAACGTAATTCTTAGTTTGATGAAGTCAGAACAAATCTTTTTCGTAAACGTAACGCTTAGTTTCACAAAAACACTTATATTTTGTGTTAAAATAAATTAATAAATTTGGATTTTTGGAGGTATATGGAAATGAATAAGGAACAGCTATACGCAGCACAAACAGCAATGATTGAATGGTTATCTGACCCTCATGAATTAGGAAAAAAACCTTTCAAAATTGAATGTGCAGGTGAATTTGATTTTAATGAAATGCATTATTACATTTTCAAATTCAAAGCGTCATTGCTTGGTAAATGGCTTGTTGGCGTTTGTGGTGGTTTTGAAGATGATGATTTAGAACCATGCGGACATATTTTCAGCAATATGCAAGAATATAATGAAACTACTGCTAAAAATGAGTGTATTACAATGGTTGAAAATATTATGGCATACTGGAAAGAACAAGCCGCCAAATATAATAACCAATAATACAAACGTCAATTTAGTGATTTGTTAGATAAATAATAATTTAGAAGAGTAATTATAATGAACAATATCGAATTTTTGGAGATGATAAGATGGAATTTAGACTAGCAAGACTAGAAGATTTGAAACAACTGAAAATAATTTATAAAGAAATCATAAAAAATATGAATAAAAATAACATTCAAATTTGGGACGATATTTATCCTTGCGAATTCTTTGAAGATGACATAAATAACAAGCGTCTTTATGTTATTGCAAATGATGAAGAAATCATATCTGCTTTTGCTTTATGTGATAACAATGCAGGAGAAGCTTATGTTGAATGGAGTGAAAAATCTGATAAAGCAATGTATATTGACCGATTGGGTGTTAATGTTGAGTATTCTAAAAAAGGAATTGGTCAGCAAATGCTCAATAAAGCAAAAGAAATTTCTAAATCACTTGGTGCTGAATATTTACGATTATTTGTAGTAGATATAAATAAACCAGCTATTCGATTGTATCAAAAAAATGGTTTCACAAAAGTTGATGGAGTTTATGATGAGGTGTTTGACGATGGATATGTTTTACGTGAAATTGGATATGAAATCAAGTTGTAAAATAAATTTGAATTTGGTGGTATGATAAAAAAGTGAGAGAAATTAATTTTTTAACATGGAATACGCAATTGTATGAAATGGGAAATAGTATAAATGATGAACAACCTGTCAAAAAGATTGATATGTTGACGTTTAATATTGTTGTTGAAAAAGTGAAAAAGTTCTTGGACTCAAAAAATGAGGCAGTTGCTATATTGCAAGAGATTCCTTTCAAGTGTAATATTGATGGGTTTAAGGAACACATATTATTTCATAAATTTTTAGAGTTTTTCCCTGATGACAAATATGATATGTATTATAATGTTTCTTCTGAAAAACAAATTAAGATGACGGTTGTTTTAGCAAAAAAGATAGGTTCGGAAAAATTGATTTATCAAAAAAAGGAAGAATTAAATAATAATATGTGCGTATCATTTGGAATAAAGGAATTGGACTTTGATGCTAGTATATTTATAGGACAGGTAAAACATCTCGAATTTGATTTGATAAGGAACCAATCACATTAAAAATAGAATGAGATATTGAACATGACTGTCCTGGATATTGTAGATTCTTGTGCA
>NZ_VUMR01000047.1 GCF_009696075.1 Holdemanella porci
AGCTGCAAGGGCATGTGAGCTGACAAAGTTTCCTACCACATAAGAATCAACTGTATTGTATAATTGTTGAAATAAATTTCCAACCAGTAATGGTAAAGAAAATATCAATATTGATTTCCATATACTTGGTATAAAAACAAATATAGCGTAACAAGAAAAGAAGCAACGTTACATTGCTTCTAATATATCGATTACTTCTTTTAAATTCTTACACTGAAGATCAACATATTTCATGTCGTCTTCATTAAATGGGACTTGATCTGGAATCCAAACTCTTCGCATATTTGCATTATACGCCGCACGAATTCCATTTTTACTATCTTCAAGTACGATACAATTTTCAGGCTTTACTCTCATCTTTTTTGCACATGCCAAAAATAAATCGGGAGCTGGCTTTGACGCATATTCATCTTGTGATGAAAGCATCAAATCTGCTTGAAAATCAAATCCACAGTTTCCTACTAACTTCTTAATATGAGAAACACTTGAACTAGAGGCTATACAGATTTTATATCCTGTTTCCTTTAAATAATCATGTAATTCTTCAAGACCATATTTATTGGCAGAACCCGGAATCGCAAAGCGCTCATCATAATAGGAAGTGAACACATCATCTGCGATTTCCAGCATATCCTCAAGCCATGGATATTCCTTACGGTAGATCGAATAGTCAAAATGACTTGTGCCTAACATCCCTAAAAAATATTCTCTTGGAAAAGCGTGACCATGTTTTTTACAAACATCTTCAAATACATCAATATAAAGTGTTTCTGTATCAAACATTAATCCGTCCATATCAAAAATTACTGTATTAATCATCGCCGTCATAATTTACAAAATTCTCCGTTTTTGCAGCCGCAATAGCCTTAAATTCCTTTAATAAAGGATGTTGATAAATAGAATGTAAGTCATCTGAAATAATAAAGCTTAATAGTTGTACAAATGGTAGATATACAAGTGGACATAATTCACTAGATACAGTATCACTCAAACTTAAAACATGATCATCATCTGCTAATCCAGGATTATTTGAAATCAAATAAGCACGCTCACTTACTTTGCGTGTAGCCTTATATACTTGTTCCACACGATGACTTGCCACATCGTTTCCATCAAAGAAAATCACATTGTATTGTGGCGTTAATTGTAAATTCGGACCATGAATATATTCTTCAATTTCGTAGCAGCAACTTGGAATATGAATGGTTTCACCCATTTTTAATGCACTTTCAAGTGCTGTTCCATAATTGGCTCCCGCTCCACAACTGTAAACCCAAGACATAGATGAGAATTCTTTATAGTGTAACTGAATAAAGTTTGTAGCCTTACCAATCATTTCTTCATTTAAATGGACAGCTTTTTTTAACTCTTCTAAATATTCATTCTTACCAGAATACGCAATTGCGAATAAATCTAAGAATAGCGCAAGTGAGGAAACACCCTTTGTGACATAGCCAACTAATTCTTCGCCAACACCATATTCAATCACAACATCCGCAACATCTTTTACATCACTATTCTTATTTCCAGTTAAACAAATTGCTCTACATTGGTTTTTCTTAATGATTTTTAATGCTTCAATTGCATTTGTACTTAAACCACTCTGTGTAACCACTAAGACTAAGTCGTTTTCTTTAATATCATTTTCATAATACGTAAATGTATATGGGGTAATGATTCTAACTTCTAAACCACTCACTTTTTCCACAAAACTTCGAGCACAATAACATGCATTATGACTCGATCCAGAAGCAACAAGCAAAATACGTTTGATTTCTTTTTTTTGCACTTCTTTCATCAATGGTTCAACCAATGCAGTGTATTGTTCAATATTTGTTCTTAATACGCCCGGTGTTTCTTTCACATAATCAAGCATTGTTAATTTTTCCATATGTTCCTCCCTAAACAACATATAAAAGGTGGAATGGTTCCACCTTTATATTTTAGTATTCTAATCTTCTGTAATAACGACGGATTTCCATTGGGTGACGAGTTTCGATTTCCATGTGAACATCAATTCTGTTGTTTACAGCGTGCATTACATGGTGAGATAAGTGTTTACGATATTTTTCACTAATTCCCTTTAATTCGTAATCTTTAGAGTCAATAATTGTGTAGTTTTCACAAATTCTAGGAATAAAGTTAGCTACACGCTCAGACAATGGACGTTGAGCATCTTCACCGATATAGATTGTAACTGGAGTTTCTTTAGTTACGATTTCAAACATACCGTGGAAAAATTCATTAGATGAGATTGATTTAGTCTTTAACCATAATTGTTCTTCCCAATAGCACATTGCGTATGAGTAAGTAGCTCCCCATTGATTTCCAGCACCTACAAAGTAGTGCATTTCGTCATTCCAGTGTTTTTTAGCAAATTCAACAGCAAATGGTTCAGCTTTCTTTTCAACTTCTACTAAAGCTTGAGCCAAGTATTTGTCAAATTCTGCATACATATCTTCGTAGTCTTCGAATTCACCATTGTTGAACATGAAGCGGTCAGCAACCATGAAGAACTTTAATTGTTCGTTAACTGGATAAGAGATCTTGTAGTCTGCTAAGTCTAATAAGATAGCTTCTTTAGCATCAACAAATGAGATAACTGTAGCGCCAACTTCTGCTTTGATTTTTTTGATAGCATCAACAACTTCTTTAGTATTTCCAGTTACAGAAGAGATAATAACAACTGTATCTTTAGTAATACGTTTGTTTCCTGTAGTTAAGTATTCAGCAGCATTTTCTGCCCAAGTTTCAATAGCACTCATCTCTTTCATGTGTACTGTAGCCTGCATAGCACTTGCCCAAGTACCACCAACACCTAACCAGCAGATGTTTGAATATCCACGTTCGCAGATTTCATCAACGATTTTGTTGATTTGAGGGCGTAGAGCCAATGCTCCATTTACGCTATCGATTTTTTCTTGTTCATTAAATTTAATCATTTTCTTTTCCTCCATTTATTTAAATTTATTAACAACCTAAGATACCAAAGAATGAGCCAATCAATCCGATTGCGACACACAATAACAACAATGTGGTTGTCTTAATATTTTTCTTTTTCAATAAGTAGTAAACCAATAATGTGAATAATAATGGCATTAAACCAGGCATGATATTGTTGAATACATCATTTAATGTAGTTGCTTCATCACCAGAACCAAATGCCAATGGGAATTGGATGGAAACGTTTTCAGCAGTCATACCACCAACAACCATCAATCCTAAAACGCTTGCTGCATAAGTAAGTTTTGACATCAATCCATTTTCCTGGATCTTAGCCAAGAATCCACTACCTAATTTATAACCAGCGTTCATTAAGTAATAACGTAATCCCTGAGCAGGAATATTGAAGATCAATAAGAATAAGATTGGTCCTAAGATATTTCCTTGGTTCGCTAATGATAGACCAACACCAGTAGCGATGATACGTAATGTTCCCCAGATGAATGAGTCACCAATACCAGCTAAAGGTCCCATCAATGAAACTTTTACACTGTTGATACTTTCTGTATCGAAGTTAGGATCATTTGCGTTACTTTCTTCCATAGCAGCACTGATACCAAGAATCAATGTTGACAATTGAGGTGTTGTATTGAAGAATTCCAAGTGACGTTGCATAGCTGCAATTTGGTCTTCTTTATTTGAATACAATTTTTTGATTACTGGTAACATACAGTAGCAGTATGCCATGTTCATCTGTCTTTCATAGTTCCAGTCCCATTCCATTCCGAATGAACGCCAGAATACTTGATTTAATTCTTTTTTTGTTAATTTATTAGAAGTCGTCATCTTCGTCTAATCCTCCTTCTGTAGCTGTCTGAGCTGAGTTGCTACGTAATTGAGTCAATACGATAGCGATGATAGTTCCAAAAATTGCGATTGCAGTTACTGGAATTCCTAAGTATACGCTTAATGCGAATCCTAAGAAGAAGAAACATGCAACTTTTTTGTCCATAATCATCATTAACAATAAGCCAAATCCAATTGCAGGTAATAAGCCCATTGTGATTTGTAAACCATTTGAGATCCATTCAGGAATTACATTTAATAAAGCCTGTACAGCAGGTCCACCTGCATAGTATCCACATGCTACGATAACACCAATAATCAAGTTAACACCGAAGAATCCACCTAAGAAGTGCATTCTAGCAACGCCAGCCATATTTCCTTCAGCTGCATATTTATCTGCTTTGTGAACAAATGGAGGTAAAATAAATACCATTCCAACGTTCTTTGCGATTAAAACCAATGAAGCAACTGGTAAACCAACAGTCAATGCAGTTTCTGGTCCTGCTCCTGTTGTGATTGTGAAAGCTGTTCCTAATACGGTTCCTGAAATCATTTCAGGTGGAATACTAGCTCCGATTGAGAAAGCTCCCATAAATGCTAATTCTAATGTTGCCCCTAAAGTAACACCTGTTGGGATATCACCAAGTACAACGCCTGTCAAAGCTCCCATAACCAATGGTCTTGACAACAAGCTTGTACCGAACAAATATTCAGCATTTCCAAGCATTGCTACCAAGCCAAGTAAAATTGCTTGTAATAACATATTTCTCCTCCTATAATACTTTCTTTACGTTTACTGGACTATCTTCTGGAACCATCTGAATTGTTACATCCACACCTGATTCACATAATCCTTTTAAAATTGTTTCTTCTGCTGGAGTAATATTCACTGCCTTTGAAATATTACGAGTTTCAGCAGTAGCTTTAGTACCACCAAGATTTAATTTATTGATATTGCACTCTTTACACAATCTTTCAGCATCCTTAATAGATTCAACTACAGTCAATAATTTGTATTTGTCTGTAACACCACTGTTGATCGCATTTACTGCATCATCCATATTTTTAATAACTAATTTAACACCACTTGGTTTTGCCAACTTAATTGATGTTTTTCTTAAATCATCTTTCATAACTGCATCGCACGCAATTAAGATACAATCTGCTTCAACTGCATTTTTCCAAGAAAAAGCAACTTGACCATGTAACAATCTGTGATCCACTCTTAATAATTTGATCATTTTTTTCTCCTCCTATTAGAAATCTTCATCATCTTCGCTTGTCATACCATTCATAACTGTCATTCCCTCTTTAGCTGCTTCAATCAAATCGTTCGCATCTGCTAATTCAAGATTTTGGCCCAAGCTTTTCATTACTACATCTAATGCCAATCCCATGTTCATTCCTGAAAAAACCATTACATTATCTAATACTGCAAGTTTAGATAATGCTGTGTGAACACTACCACCTTTGATATCACACAAGATTACGATTTGTTCTTCACTTTCTTTTGCTTCTTTCAAAAGTTCTAGATAATAATCTTCAGGATTTTGCCCAGGAAGCAAACTATATGTTTCTACATCTTTAGCTAAATCTCCAACGATCATAGAAACTGAATCTTTCATTCCTTTAGATAATCCTCCATGTGAGGCAAATATTACTCTACTCATTCATCTTTCTCCTTTCTGTATTACGTCATTCACTTATATACAAGCAAATATTGTGCCATAGAAATAAGTTTACAAAAAAAGATGAGTTTCCCCATCTTTACTAGTTATTCTTCACATAATTATAAATATGAACCATTTCCTCTGTAGGAATGTCTACACCATAGAAATCTTCTACTTGCTTAAACGCCTTCTTAACATAGTCTACAAAATCTTTGTGTTCATTTAAGAAATCCAAGCTTAGATCATACTCAGCATTTCTTGAAACAACAAGTCTTTCGATCAAACAACAAATGTGTACGTACAATCCAAAACAAGTTCGATTGCTGAAACGAACCCCAACATACTTTTGTAAAACATCAATCGCATTGGCAACCTGCTCTAATAGTTTTGCCGGATTTAATATCGTTAGTGCATTCATAATATTACTCAATGAGAAATTATGTAGAATATTTTTATCAAACAAAGCCAGCTGTTCTTCATCCATATAATCCTTGAAGTATTGATTGAAATCACCAAATGTATCTTCAATAATCAAATCTTCAATACCCACAAATGGAATGTCCTCCATATTTGGATCTAACGTACCAAGTACACATAAAACATCATATTCTTCAAATACATTGTTCTTTTTACCTAATTCAATCAATTCCGAATAATTCAACGTCTTCACATCTAAATTGATACCATCTGGAAAAGATTGCTCCAACATAGACTTTAATTTCTTGGCCGTACCCAATCCACTTGCGCAAGAACATAGAATGACTGGCTGTTTTTGTTGATGCTTTTCAATATGATACGCAAAATTGACACGGAAAGCATCAATCGTTTTTTGTAGTATGCTCTCCATCTCTACATTATTACGAATTCCATTTCCAATTTCTAAAGCAATTGGAGTACTCACATTGTTGATAATTCCAATATTCGCATTCTCTATATGCAAACCTTTATAAATATCTTCCAAACTACCCATATCCACTAATAGATACAATTCTTTGACCTTGCCAATACGATCCAAATACCGATTCAATTTCTCAATCATTGTAGCCGTATCAATATATAAAGGCATATCTAGCGCATCAAAAATATATTGTCCTAAAAAACGATTGGCGGCATCCGCAATACTAGAAGCCGTAGAAAAACCATGAGATAGTACAACGGCTGCTTTTTGAGAAAGCCTTGAATCTTTTTGTACATTATAAACATAGAAGATAAATGTACAAATAATAATGGAATACATGTCCATTTCTAGATAGGACTTTAAATACGTACAAATTTCTAAAGATACATTGGTCGCTCTAAAAAATTCTTCTTGCAACAATTGATATAAATCATCACACTCTTCTTCATGTTTTAAAAACCAGCTTCTTAAATCATGATATTCATGATGAATCTCATCTAAATAAGATGCGATAGCTAACGTTTCATTATTTGTAATTTTTAATCCATACCGCGATTCAATCAAGTTAAAGATATGCTGCACACCACGATTATAATAATCGACCTGACTCGATTCTTTCTTTCTAAATATCAAGTTATCAAAATATTTTTGAACATAATTCTTTTCTTTTGCCATAAAATCCGACAAGCTTGTATGTTCCTCTTTATATTTTCGATAACACGCCAACAAGCTATCATTTAATTGAAGAATTTCTTTTGTCCCATTATAGTACCCCTGCAAATCATCCACATATATATATTCATCATCGTCCAAGACCGTTTTTTGATTCGCATAAACCTGCTGTAAAAGATCTTTAGGCAAACTATCCAAATGAATCACTAATTCGTCATTGACCTTATCAAATAAAGAATTGATACAACAAGACTGCACGCTACTCTTTAATTGACCAATATTACCTGGCATCTTACTTTGTAACAGCGCATTATACACTTTACTGCTCATCTTGATCTGACAATCTAAACGTTTTTCTTCCTGACTAAAAATGTTATACAACAGCTCTATGCGCTCTTGTGTACCTCTTTGTTCAAGATTAGGAATAGTGATTGTCATGGGAATACGTCGCATTAATGTTTTTAACAACACTTTATCCGGATTTTCTGTAGTCGCAAATACAATACGAACATTAGACTTGTACCACTTTTCATTATCCCCCACACGATGATAAATGCCTTGATCCATAAACAAGAACAACTTTTCCTGGCATTCCGCCTTTAATTCATGCACCTCATCCAAAAATAAAACACCATTATCAGCTAAGGCAATCAAACCCTCATTATCTTTTTCAGCACCTGTAAAAGCACCTTTGACATGACCAAATAGATTGGCTGTTAATAATTCAGGATTGTTCGCATATTCACTACAGTTCACCTGCACAAATTGTCCATCTTTTGAAATGACTCCCTGATTTCTTGCCCACTCATACGTCAACTTTGCAATTAAAGACTTACCCGTTCCCGTAGGTCCATAAAGTAACATAGGCAACCCATTAGGAGGATATGAAATGGTAGCTTTACATTGTTTAACCGTTTGAGCCAAAGAATGATTCATGCCTACTAGTTTTTCAAAATCCTTCTTTTCCTGATTTGTCAATAAATCATCTAAACTTGCATATACACTATCTTTAAAAGGAATTGACTTTTCTTTCAAATATTCAACCGAAATGAAACAAAACGGTTTTGATTCAATTCGAATCAACTTATTTTCTTTTACTAATTTATTTAATACAACAGACACCTGTGAGCGGCTAATCTTTAAATTTTCACTGATCAAGGCAACTGTTGTTTGATCAAATTCACTATTAATACAACGTGCCAAAATATATGCCAATATTTTTTCTATCATACGACCCCTCCACTTTTTTTGAATTATTATACCATAATATGGTATAACATATATACATATGAAACAAGATTTGATTTATACACATACCTACAAACAAACACTCCATATGACAACGGGTTTAAAGTCGCATCTAGAAATATTAAGTAAAGATAGACAGACTTTATCAGATCTCTTGTATAATGTCAGTCAAAATAATCCCTTTTTAGAATACACTCCAAGTCAAGATATCCAACAATATCTTGAAGCAGGCATTTCCAATAAGCCAAGTCTAAAGGATGAACTTTATTTACAGCTGCATACAAGCACTAAAAAATACAATGAACCCATTGCCCATTATATTATTGAATCCTTAGATAGTCATGGCTTCTTTGATCAAGAAATCCAAACTGTCCTATCGGACTTAAAATGTACTAAAACACAGTTTGAAGAAACACTCTCTTTCATTCAAACCTTTGACCCCATTGGTGTGGCCGCTAAAAACAGTATTGATTCTTTAATAATTCAATTAAAAGAAAAAGGCTATATAATCGCATACACTATTTTAAAGAATTATTCAAAAGAACTTGAAGAAAAAGATTTCTATATAATTTCTGAATCTTTAGGTATATCTTATGAATCCGTATTTGATGAATTAGCACACATGCAAGAATGCAATCCATTTCCTTGCAGTGAATATGACACAGAAAGTACGACAAATTTAGCTTTACCTGAATTCACAATTGAAATTGATGAAGGTCAATTAAAAATCATCCCCAAAGAAATGGGAAATCTATCGCTTCATTGTGAAGAAGTAAAATTGTCAAAAGAAGCTAAAAAATATTTAAATGAAGCTAAGTTTTATATAGATAGTATCAACCGTCGAAACAAAACCATTCTTCTACTCGCAAATATATTGATCACGCATCAAAAGAATTATTTTCTATTTCAAGATGATTTAAAAGAATGCACACTTAAAGAAATTGCTCAAGAATCTGGCTACTCGATTTCAACCGTTTCTAGGACTCTGAGTGATAAATATTATGAATTTAATGATCATATCTATCCTGTAAAAGATTTATTTATTTCAAAGACACACAAAGGAAGCAGTAAAGACTCTATTCAAAAGGCCATTCAATTATTGATTGAAGTTGAAAATCCAGAAAATCCTCTACAAGATGAAGAAATTGTAGAAGAACTCGTAAATATGGAACTATACGCATCAAGAAGAACCATATCAAAATATCGAAAGGAATTAAATATTCCCAATTCGAAACAAAGAAAAAAGGCGAGACTCTACTAAATCTCGCCCCTTACCTTGTTTTCTACAAACTTTTTAAGTAATCTTCAACTTTAAGTACTGAACAGTATCCATTTCTGTATTTTCTCCACGATAAATCAATTAAATGAAAAAGAAGCAATAGTACATTGCTTATGCAATTTCTTATAGAATTTTTATATGACACTATTTCACTGTCCTTTTTTCATTTCCATGACAGTAATTCTCTAATCAATAATGTTACTATATACATCTTGACTTGCTGCCTTTTACACCCTTTATACCCATTTGACATTTTTATAAGGGGTATAAAAAAAGAGACTACAGATTTGCCTCCTTTTTACTCTTCATCCTCATCATCTTCACGATCTACACGTCTGAATAGATGTTTCTTTTCTTTACCCGTATGCTGTTCTAAAGTATTCCAATCTGTATCTAATTCTTCTTCACTTTCAGAAGTATCATAGAAATCTTTACTTTCTTCGATTGCACGACTTTCACGAATCCTTAATTTAGATTTTAATTCACGAGCCCTCTTCTTAGATTTTCTAAGCATTCTGCCATACATACAGAATACAATAAATGAAATTAAGAATAGACCTGCACATAATGCGATTCCTGCTAAATAGCCTTGGAAATACACTTGTAATAGTCCTGTCACAACGCAACAAGCCATACAAATAAACACTAAGAACATTGTTGAGCGACATGAACTTGAATATTTCTTAAAGAAACTGAATTTTTCTGAATCATTATTAATTTCTTTACGATATTCTCCATCTTCTTCTTCGTTTCTAAAAGTAAACCAACCCGCATCACTTTTCTTTTTACCGTCTGATTTAGAAACCAATTTCCATCCATCAGATTCCCACTCGCGCCATTGATCTGCATCTGGCTCATCCACAAAATAGTTCATTGAATAATAATACGTTTTTGGCTGCCCTTTTCTAAAGAAATATTTCTTTCCTTCTTGACGCACAAAGTGATAACCTTCACTGGATTTATCTTGAAGATATTGTTCTATTTTTGGATATTCCGCATATAAGAATTTCTTTCTTTCCTCATAAAGATCTTCATCTTCACCTTCATCGTCATCCTCATATTCGTCCTCAAAATCCTCTTCATCATCCGATACTTCTAGAACTGGTTGTTCTTCCTCAATTGGTTTCGCGTTAAAAGACTTTAATTCGTTTTCAATTGATTCTGTTGTAAAATCATCATCAACATCTAATTTTTCAACAACGATCTTTTTAGGTTCTTCTTCAATGAATTTTGGCTTATTTTCAACCAATGGCTTATCATCTACTTTTGGCTCTTCCACAACATGCTTTTCAATAGGTGCCTCTACTTCTTCAATTGAAGTACTAGGCGTAATATCTACTGACTCTGCAACTTCATCGTCAAAAATATTCTCATTGATTTTTACATGTGTTTTTGCACTTCGTTTTCCAAAGATGGTTTTCTTTTCTGGCTCTTCATCAATATGGAAAATGTTTTCAGCATTAAAATCATGTAATTCTGGTTCATGTATATCTAAAGATTTAATTCGATCCGTTCTTTTTAGACGTCTAAGCTCTTCTAAAGCACTGGGATTCTTTTCATTTTCATTTGCCATAAATATCCCTCCAATTATAATATTGTACTAATTTAATGTATATTCGTCAAATTCACTTGTGTATTTACCATCCTTGAAAATATGGATCTTTTTACCATTTTTTAATGTTGCTTCAATCGATAAATCACTGGTTCCTACCATGAAATCTACATGCGTAAACGATTGATTCATACCATGTTCCAACAATTCTTCTTCACTCATTTCTAAACCTTTTTCAATGCATTCATTATAGCTTGCACCCAAGGCAAAATGACATGAAGCATTTTCATCAATTAGTGTTTCATAAAACAAAGTATCCAATGCACTAATAGGCGATCCATAAGGAACTAAGGCAATTTCACCAAGATATTTTGACCCTTCATCCGTTTCTAAAATACTAGTCAAAACCTCTTTTCCTTCTTTGGCATCATAATCAACAACTTGCCCATCCTTAAATTCAAACCAGAAATCTTTTACGATTGCACCATTGTAAGCCAAAGGTAAAGCACTATATAATTTACCATTTACACCCGTCTTTTTAGGTGCCGAGAAAATTTCTTCTGTAGGAATATTTGGGAAATAGTAGTTACCATTATCTAAAAAGGATCCTCCACCTGCAAATACATAACCTTCTGGAAGTTCAACTACTAAATCAGTTCCTAAAGAATTTGTATAATGAACACTTTCGATATCTAAATGATTTAAAATATGAACTCGCTTATCAAAAGATGCACGATGCTCATTCCAGTTTTCATTGGCATCCTTTTCGTCTACACGACTAATTTTTAATACTGCATTCCACAAATCAGATAATGCATCTTCTGATTCAGGATATACCTTTTTAGCCCAAGCCATAGTTGGAACACTGGCCACACACCATGCTGCATGCATATAATCCAATTTATCACGATATGGCTGTGTCATTTCTCTTAATGCCTTTCTATAAATTGCCATTAGTTTTGGCTCTACCCCCTTCATTCCATCAGGATCTTCACCAACTAAGCTCAAATAACAAGCTCCTTTTTCAGCTGTTTCATTATGGAATAAAGCTTCATAATCATAAGGCATACGATTACCTGAAAGATATCTCATACGATTGATTTCATCATCACTATAGCGAACAATTACATCTTTTGCGCCAACATCAAAACATGATTTCACAATCAAACGAACAAAATCATTCATTTCTACGTTAGCACGGACAACTACTATTTGATCTTTTTGAACATTCAAGCCTGAACGAACAATTAAGTCTGCATATTTTTCTTTTAAATTCATTTTAATTTTCCTCGATTCTTGCACCTATTATATCAAAAGAAAGAGCATCTTTCGATGCTCTTATTTACTAAATTGTTCTTTTTTTATTTGATCAAAAAACGCCTTGGGATTTTCACACATCGAATGACTGCCACAATGTGAACAACCTCCACCACAACTTGATTTTCCGCTTTTTTTATCTTTATAAATGCTTCGACAAGCTAAGCCTGCACATGCACATACAACCAATAGAACTAGAAATGTTGATAGATTCATGGAAACCCCTCCTTTTACATTATTTTACCGCAAATTCAACTTCAGCAGTATCACTTTCTTTTGATGGGCGAACCAATAAATAAATTAAAACAATCAATAAGATAAATCCTACAATCGTTCCAAATCCAAAAGATCCACCATTGAATAAACTGCCTAATTGATAAACGATCAGTGAACATATATAAGCGAATCCACATTGGTAACCAATGGCAATCCAGAACCATTTTGTGTTATTCATTTCACGTTTGATAGCTCCCATTGCTGCAAAACATGGAGCACACAATAAATTAAATATCATGAATGAATAGGCAGCTAGAGGTGTAAAGCTTGCGGATAATTGTCCCCAGAATTCATTTCCTTCTTCAGCGACTTCAGCAAATCCATATAATTGTCCAAATGTTGCGACAACATTTTCTTTGGCAATTAAACCTGTTACACTAGCAACTGCAGCTTTCCAATCTCCCCAACCAAGTGGTGAGAAGATCCATGCGAATGTTTGTCCAATTGAAGATAGAATTGAATGATCAATATCATCAACCATGCCAAACGCACCTTTTTCCCATCCAAATTCTTGTAAGAACCACAATACGATTGTCGATAATAAGATAATTGTTCCAGCCTTTTTAATAAAGCTTGAACCACGCTCCCACATACTTCTTAATACATTAACCACACGAGGCATATGGTATGCTGGCATTTCCATAACAAATGGTGCAGGGTCTCCAGCAAATAATTTTGTCTTCTTCAACATAATACCAGAAACAATAACAGCTGCCATACCTACAAAGTAAGCACTTGGAGCTACCCAGCTAGCCCCATGGAAAATAGCACCGGCAATTAAACCAATAATTGGCATTTTGGCACCACAAGGAATAAATGTCGTTGTCATGATAGTCATCTTACGATCACGATCACTTTCAATGGTACGACTTGCCATAACAGCAGGTACACCACATCCTGTACCAATCAACATAGGAATAAATGATTTTCCAGATAATCCAAACTTACGGAAAATACGGTCCATGATAAAGGCAACACGTGCCATATATCCACAATCTTCTAAAATTGCTAAGAAGAAGAATAATACTAACATCTGTGGTACAAAGCCAATAACAGCTCCTACACCACCAATAATACCATCCACAATCAATCCATGTAACCAATCTGCACATTGAATCGCATCTAAGAATCTATCCACTGCAGGCGGAATGATTTCACCAAACAATACATCATTTGTCCAGTCAGTTACAATAGTTCCTACTGTAGTTACTGAAATATAATATACAAACCACATTACAAGCGCAAAGATTGGAAGTGCTAAAACGCGGTTTGTGACAAAACGATCAATCTTATCTGAAGTTGTTATTACTTCTTTTGATCCCTTTTTGTAACAATCTTTAATTACACTTGTGATATATGTATAACGAGCATCTGTAATAATTGATTCACTATCATCATCCATTGACTTTTCTACAGTTTCAATCACACTAGCTTCTGCCTTTGACTTGATAGATGCTTCAATTTTATCATCTCTTTCAAATAATTTAATGGCATAGAAGAAACGACGACTTGCTTCAATACTTGAAGGTAAACTTGCTTCAATTGTATTCAATGCATTTAGTACTTTACCTGCATAAATGTTTTTAGGTAAGCTTTGCGTATTCGCTACCTTTTTTACCTCAGCCATCAACTCTTTGATTCCTGTGTTTTTCAAAGCTGAAATTGGTAATACAGGACAACCTAATTCTTTTGATAACTTTTTATAGTTAATTGAATCTTTTCTTTTTTCAATAACATCCAACATATTGATTGCGACAACAGTTGGAATACCCAACTCTAAGATTTGTGTTGTCAAAAATAAGTTTCTTTCTAAGTTAGAACCATCAATGATGTTTAAAACAACATCGACATTTCCATTTAATAAAAATTCACGAGATACAACTTCTTCCAAAGTGTATGGTGATAATGAATAAATACCTGGTAAATCCGTGATTTTAATATCTTTATCTTCTTTATACTTTCCTTCTTTTTTCTCAACTGTAACCCCTGGCCAGTTACCTACATATTGTGTAGCACCTGTTAAACCATTAAACAATGTAGTTTTACCACAGTTCGGATTACCTGCTAATGCGACTTGAATTGACATAATTCCCTCCTATTTATAACTTTACTCTACTTCAATCATTTCTGCGTCGGCTTTACGAAGCGATAATTGATATCCACGAACGGTTAATTCAATAGGATCCCCTAATGGAGCTACCTTTTGAACAGTTACACTTACTCCTTTAGTAATTCCCATATCCATAATTCTTCGTTTTGTTGCTCCTTGACCAAACAATTTCTTTACAGTCACTGTTTGACCAATTGAAACTTCCTTTAAAGTCATAATTACTCCTTTCTACACCATGATCTTTCTTGCGAGTTCTTCACTAATGGCTATTCGAACTTCTTTAACATTCACAATTACATTTCCATTGGTTTTACTCACAACCACAATCACAGTCCCAGGCACAAAGCCTAAGTTTTCTAAGTGTCGTTGTTGTTCTTTAGAACCACCAATTTTTTTGATTGTATTGACTGAATTTAAATTTGCAAAAGATAATGGCATATCGAACCCTCCTGGTTAGTATATTCTAACATAGTTAGTTTACACTTACTTTAAAGCGATGTCAACAAAAAGTTATACACAATTAACTTGGTTTTCCTATTCTAACTATTTGGTGTATTTTTTTCATTGGAGGATTAAACATATGAACTTACCAACAATTATTATATCTGTCATTTTAGTAATTATTATCTGTATTGGAAATCGTTCCACGAAAAAAAGAGCCACATCAGGATGTTGTGGTTCAAGTGAAGCCACAAGAAAAGACTTTTTCAGCGAAAAAGTCACACGCCTAAATGACGTGCCCGGTTCGTTTCCAGTCGTCCGGTAACATTTCAATATACACTCCATCTTTCTGAATCATTCGGTATCCCGATCCATTCAGTCTTTATCGATGGAGTTTTTATTGTATGCTTTATTTATAAACACTTCAGAATTTCATCCATGATCTATGTACCTATCATCCAGTAAGATATCATAAACTTCTGGTTCTGATTATTTATCTTTATTTAATCCACAAATCCCATGCCTCTTCGATTGATGACATAGGCTGCACAATAATGTACACTCAGTCCTTTGATCTTTGTATACTTTTCTTTTCCAATCTTACTCGTATTTCTTGGATCTACTTTGATTACATCCACTTCATTCATCAAACATTTTCTTTCTA
>NZ_VUMR01000048.1 GCF_009696075.1 Holdemanella porci
CATCATACATCAAACAAAAGATAAGAAAAAAATACTATAATCCGCAACAACGCAAAAAAGTGGCTCAATGCCTTTATACTAGGGCTTTGGACCACTTTATTTCTTTTCTAGCTGTCAAAGACAGGATATAAGAAAAAATGGACAACTTTTCGTCATCCATTCATTTCTTTTAAGCGTTCTTTTCGATTTAGATATAAAACACCTATTTTATACACACTTGCCATTGTGGGAATCCCTAAAAACATACCTGGAATACCTGCTAAAGATCCAAAAATCACAACAGTCATCATGACATAGATTCCTGGTAATCCTACTGAATTTCCAACGACATGTGGATAAATCACATTACTTTCGATTTGTTGAAGAATACATAAATACAATAAGAACCAAAGAGACATAATTGGACTTACAGTAAATACCATAAACATACCAATCGCCCCACCAATATAAGCTCCAATCATCGGAATAATATTAATAACTCCAACTAATGTTCCAATCATAGCCGGATATGGCATACGTAGTATAATCATACCCAATGTACATAGTGTCCCTAGAATTGTTGCCTCAATACATTGTCCACCTATAAAAGAACTAAATGTTTGATTAATAATATTCAAACACTTATCCATTCTACGTTTCACAATTTCGCTTAGATATAGATTTGTTAAACGGTGATACAACTGAACAAATCTTTCCTTCTCTAACAAAACATAGATTGCGAAAATAAACATCAACACAAAATTGAATACACTATTCACAATAATGGTTACAACATTAAATGTCGTACCCACAACATTGGTAACACCGGTTGAAAGAACATTAATACCGGATTGAATCAAATTTTTCCAGTTGATATCTAAGTTATTAATAGATTCCGCAAGCTGTGGATTGTTCTCAAATAAATTCACCAAAAATTTCTGTGTATTCTCAAAATACTTTGGCAACACAGCCACAATCACTCCAATAGCTTCACTTAAGGAAGGAACAACGAGTGTAATTAAGAAATACACAAAAAGAAAAATTAAAATCAAAGAAAGAAGTAGGCTTGTTGCACGTTTCCCCTTCTCCATAAAACCTAAGCGCTTTTCAATCTTAGCCATAACCAAGTTAATCACAAAAGCCATCATGGCTCCAAACACTAAAACTCTACATGCATTCCATAATATAGATACCATAGAAATCAATGTATCCAATTTAATCAACCCAATAATGATGATTGTGATCCCAAATATATATATCCATAAATTTTTTTTCTTCATAAGCACCTAGCCCCCTTATACTAATACATACGCGCTAATACATACGCGTATACTTTTTAAATAATTTGTCATTTCTTTCTTCCGTACCATCACAGTTTAAAGAAGAAAAAACAGGTACTTCTACGTTGTGTTGGATCAAATATTCGGCACATGCCACATTAATACATTGTGCAATGAAAGAATTGGCCATACTCGATGTTGGACAAAGTTTGGCGTCCAAGCCATCAATAGATAAAGCACAATCTCCAACTTCTCCACAATTATCAATGACAATATCTGCTATTTGGTACAAATTCTTTCCACAAGAATGACGAGAAGATTGAGCAGTTGTATGTTTCATACTTGTGATGGCGACTACATGTGCACCACGATTTTTAGCTTCAAGTGCAAGTTCGATTGGATAGGCATTACGCCCAGAATTGGATGCAATCAAAACGACATCACCACAAGATACTCCATATAAATCCACTAAAATTTTGGCATAACCACTAAGTCTTTCAATGTTTGAACTCTTTGTCGGATGCTCCGTCATCGTAAGTTCACTTGTCAAAATGGGAACCACAAAAGCGAAACCACCCGCACGTGCATACATCTCTTCCGCCATTGTATGGGAGTGGCCACTTCCACTTACGAAAAACTTATGACCTTCCATAAAAGCTTGAGCCATTAAATGACCAGTTTGTTCTAATTTTTCCGATTGTGTTTCTTGAATCTTTTTAATGATATCAAGACCCACTTCAAATACTTCTTTCATATTATTATTTCTCCTTGATATGCATATTTCTTTATATTCATTATACAACAAGAAGAAAAATAAAAAACAGCCATTAAGGCTGTATATTGACTAAGTGGTGCCGACTATAGGAATTGAACCCACAACCTACTGATTACAAGTCAGTTGCTCTACCAATTGAGCTAAGTCGGCATGATTTATATGGTGCAGAGAAAGGGATTTGAACCCTCACGCGATCTCTCGCACTGCCGCCTGAAGACAGCGTGTCTGCCATTTCACCATCTCTGCGACTGAGTGTATTATACTAAAAAAACAAACTATGCGCAACCAAAAAATGTGACCTTTTTAACAGTCACATTTTGCATATATATCAATTAGATTCAATAAGATTTCCACATTCTTTTCCATCGACTGAACGGGAACATACTCAAAACGCCCATGCGCATTTTCGTATCCCGCTGATAAGTTAGGACAAGGGAGTCCTCTATGAGATAAGGCTGAGCCATCGGTTCCTCCTCTAAACGGTTCTGTTTGAGGTGTTAATCCTACACTTTCAATGGCTTGTTTCAAATATGGAATCATAAATGGTACTTGATCAATCACTTCTTTTAAATTACGATATTGAATTCTTTGTGTAATATTTACGGTACCTTGTCCATACTCTTTATTTAACATATCCACAATCATTTTTAATGTGTTATTACGTATATCAAACTGCAAGCTATCATGATCACGAACGTTGATTTCAATCTTGGCATATTCACAATCCCCATTAAAACTCACAACATGATAAAATCCTTCTCTTCCTTGGGTATATTGTGGCTTTTCAAGTGCCGGTAATTTATTTAAGAATGCATTTCCAATATCCACCGCATTTTTCATAATGCCTTTTGCGGTGGCTGTATGTACTGAAATACCATGAATCTCAATCGTTGAAAGGCTCGCATTAAACGTTTCATCCATATAATAGCCCAAATGATCTCCATCTAGTGTATATGCGATTGGCGATTTAAAACGTTCTAAATCTAAATTTTTAGCAAGTCCACTCACTTCTTCATCCGGCGTAAATGCGACAGAAATAAAATTATGTTTGATTTCTGGATGTTTTACTAAATACTCCAACAACGTCATAACAGCTGCAATACTTGCCTTGTCATCCCCTCCAAGTAGTGTTGTACCATCCGTTAAAATCAAATCCTGACCAATATATTGTTTCAGATTGGGAAATACAGATGGTGACATAATAATATTTTTTTCTTTATTTAAAATAATATCATTTCCATCATAGTTTTCTAACACCCAAGGCTTCACATCTTTACCACTCGCATCAGGAGCTGTATCCATATGTGTCACAAAACCAATGGCTCTACCCGTTTTTACATTCGCTTCTAAAGATCCATATACTACACATGTATCTTTATCATAATATACATTTGTAGCTCCAATTTCTTGAAGCTCTTCATAGATAACACTAGCTAAATCATGCTGACAAGATGTAGTAGGAACACTTGTACTATGTGGATCGGATTCTGTATTGATTCTTGCGTATCGTATCAATCTCTCTTTTACTTGTTCATAAAATTCTGTCATACGAATTCTCCTTTTTTGATTATTTTATTCTTATTCAAACAGAAATGAAAGACTGGAATTAAAAAAAGGTACCTACGAGGATGTAAGCACCATTATAAGTCTATGCTTTTTCTACTTCTTATATATGATAAGTCCATTGAAATATCCATTTTCTTCAAATGAATAAGTTTTACTCGCCAAAAGTCCAGACAACATTTGATTGTCTGGACTCTTTTTTGATGAAAGAAAAAAAGACTGGAATTTTCATCCAGCCTTTGATATTAGAATAATCCTACGATTTTACCATCTTCATCCACATCCATGTCTAATGCACTTGGATGTTTTGGAAGTCCTGGCATCGTTAATACTTTACCTGTTAGAGCAACAATGAAGCCAGCACCTAAACTTGGGCGTAATTCACGAACTGTAATTCTAAATCCTGTAGGACGACCCATTACTTTACCATCATCTGACAATGACATTTGTGTTTTGGCCATACAAATTGGTAATTTATCCCATCCCAATTCATTGAACTTCGCAATTTGTGACTGTGCTTCTTCTGTAAAATCAACACCATCTGCACCATATACTTTTTTGGCAATGGTTTCTATTTTTTCTTCAATAGTCTTATCTAAATCATATAAAGGAGCATAGTTATTTTCTTGATCACATAACGCAACGACTTTGTTGGCTAAATCAATAGCGCCTTCTCCACCTTTTGCCCATACTTGGGATAATGACATTGGGTGGTTGTTTTCTTCGCACCATTTTTCTAATGCTGCTACTTCAGCCGGTGTATCTGTCACAAACTCATTGATCGCAACAATGTATGGTAAACCAAATTGTTGTACTGTATCAATATGTTTTGCTAAATTTTCACATCCTGCAAGCATAGCCTCTACATTTTCTTCTTTTAAATCTTCTAAGGCAATTCCACCATGTTGTTTTAAGGCACGAATTGTCGCAACAATCACAACCGCATTCGGTTTAAGATCAGCCAATCGACACTTGATATCCAAGAATTTCTCAGCACCTAGATCCGCACCAAATCCAGCTTCTGTAACTGTATAATCTGCAAGTTCTAGACATGCTTTTGTGGCAATGACAGAGTTACATCCATGCGCAATATTCGCAAACGGACCACCATGAATCAATGCTGGATTATGTTCAAGAGTTTGAACAATGTTAGGCAATACGGCATCTTTCATAACCATAGCCAATGCGCCTTCAATGCCCAAATCATGTACATATACAGGCTTATCATCATATGTATATGCCACAAGCATTTTTCCAAATCTTTTCTTTAGATCCATTAAATCATCCGCCAAACATAAAGCTGCCATGATTTCACTTGCGACAGTAATATTAAATCCGTCTTTACGTTCAACTCCATTGGCTTTTGCACCACAACCAATGGTAATATTACGCAAAGTACGATCATTCATATCTAAACAACGTTTAAATGTTACTTTTTCAGGATCAATATTCAATTCATTTCCCTGATGAATCACATTATCTAAGCATGCACTAACTAAGTTATTAGCTGTTGTAATCGCATGCATATCTCCAGTAAAGTGAAGGTTGATATCTTCCATTGGTACAACTTGGGCATAGCCACCACCTGTAGCTCCACCTTTTAATCCAAATACAGGACCTAAACTTGGTTCACGTAAAGCCATCATCGTTTTTTTACCTAAACGATTTAAGGCATCACCTAAACCAACAGTTGTCGTACTCTTTCCTTCTCCAGCCTTAGTAGGATTAATAGCTGTGACTAATACTAATTTTCCATGAGGATTATTTTCAATAGATTTTAAATAATCAAAAGACAATTTAGCTTTATATTTTCCATAATGTTCCAAGCTATCTGCAGGAATTCCAATTTTTGCGGCAACCTTTTCAATTGGTTCCATGACACATTCTTGTGCAATTTCTAAATCTGTTTTAGCCATTTTACATATCCTTCTTTCCAATATCATTTCTGTGAAATAAATCTTTACATTGAATCTTTTCTAATTCTTTATATGTATGATCAAATGCAGTCTGTAAGTCATCTTCTAGAGTAACGACCATTAAAACACGGCCTCCATCTGTTACCAATCCTTCATCTGTCATTTTTGTTCCCATGTGGAAAACCAATCCATCTACATCGTCTACACCTGTAATCAAAGATCCTTTTGTAGAGCTTGCAGGATAGTTTGTACTAGCTAAAACAACACCGTGACTCACTTTATCTGTCCATTTTAGTTCAACTGGTTTATTATCCATTAAATCTAAAATAGCTTGGATAAAATCACTTTCTAAACGAGGCAAAATAACTTCGGCTTCTGGATCTCCAAAACGTGCATTGAATTCAATTGTTTTAATACCTTTTTCTGTCAACATCAATCCACCATATAAGAAGCCAGTGAATGGAACACCCTCTTTAACCATAGCACTTGCCATTGGTTTCATAATTTCATTCATGGCTTCATCGATAATTTCAGAAGTAATCTTCTTAACTGGACTATAAGATCCCATACCACCTGTATTTGGGCCTTTATCTCCATCAAATACACACTTGTGATCTTGGGCTACTTCTAAAGGTACAACTCTTTCATTGTGTACTAGACAGATTAAAGAAAATTCAAATCCAAATAAACATTCTTCAATCACAACCGAATTATTTTCAATCGCAAAGGCAATGTCCAAGGCTTCCTTAGCCTGTTCTAACGTAGAAGCTACTGTAACACCTTTTCCAGCTTTTAAGCCATCTTCCTTAATAACAATAGGAGCACCTTGTTCTTGTACGTATGCCCATGCAGATTCTAAATCATAGAATGTTTTATATGCAGCTGTTGGAATATTGTATTTTGCCATGATTTTCTTGGCAAAATCCTTACTTGATTCGACCTGAGTTGCTTTTTTATCTGGCCCAAAAACCTTTAGGCCTTCTTTTTTTAACGCATCTACAACACCTAGAGCTAAAGTTGCCTCAGGACCTACGATGGTTAAATCTACATTTCTTTCTTTTGCCAAAGCGACAAGACCTTCTACATCATTGTCTTTCACATTGACACATTCTCCAATTTTTGCCATTCCAGGATTACCTGGAGCACAAATCAACTCATCACATAAAGCTGAACGTTTGCATGCATACGCAAGCGCGTGTTCACGTCCGCCCTTACCGATAACTAGTATTTTCATTGCGTTTTAATCTCCTTTTTCTTTACCATTCAATCATAACAGAAAAAAGTCCCTAATGGGTCTTTATTCACAATTTTTTTAAAAGAAAAAAGGTAGAACATTATATTCTACCCCCTTTGTTTTCTAAACCTTTAAGAATTGTGCTACATCTAGCACGAAAATTGTGGCTCCACCAACAGTAACTTCCACAGGAAAACTTGCATAACGGCCAATATCATAACTAGCTGTACTAGGTACAATTTCCGTTCGCTTACTTGAATATTCCTTGATGATATCTATAGCTGCTTCCACTTTTTCGTCTTCACAACCAATGATCAACGTTGTATTGCCTGCGCGAAGGAATCCACCAGTCGTCGCCAATTTAGTAACAGAAAAACCATTTTTATTTAGTGCATTACTTGCCACTGGACTATCGTCATTTGATAAAATTGCTAGGATAAGTTTCATAGTGCTTCCCCCACCTTTCTAAGGTTATTATATAAGAATTTATGCGCAACTACAACAAGAAAAAAGAACCATAATCTTTAGAACAATTCCTCTTATTTCATGTATAATAGATATAGAGTTTAAAAGGGGTTAATTATGTTTATGGAATTTAATTTTTTGTGCACAAAAAAAGACTGTATCCTATCTTTTGAGGGTCAACTATGACAAATAAAAAAAGAAAAGATACTTTCGGAAATGGCTTGATTGCTTTTTTATTTATATGCATGATATTTTTGATGGGTTATGCTTTTAAAAATCCTATATTATTATATTCTACAAATCCAGAAGTAGAGATCAATCATGAATATGATCCAAAGACAAACATTCAACAAGTCTTCTATCATTCGGATTCTAGTGTTCAAGTTTCAAGTGATATCGATACTAAAAGAGTAGGTAATTATACAGTTACTTATCAAATAAAAGACTATAAAAAAACGTGTACAGTCTCAGTAAAAGATACGAAAGCGCCAAAGCTAAAAGTTAAAACGTACACCACCGATTTAAAAGAAGATGTGAAACCCAATTCTTTTGTAGAAAGTGTTGAAGATGATTCAAAGGTTACCTTATCTTTTAAAAATAAAGTGACTAAAGATGAAAAACAAACAGTGACGATCATAGCTAAAGATGCATATGGAAATTGCACAATGAAGGATACGACACTTACGTTAAAAAAAGATACTGAAAAACCTGTTATTAGTACAGATCCAATTAATGTCTATACAGATTCAAAACCGAACTATAAATCTTATATTGAAGTAATGGATAACTTAGATTTAAATCCAAAGATCAAAATCGATTCTTCAAAAGTAAAGACAAAAAAAGAAGGCACTTATAAATTAACGGTTACGGCAACGGATCGTTCTGGCAATAAGGCTAAGAAAAAGATTAGTGTCGTTGTTGAGAAACCTACAAAAGTCGTTTATCTAACATTTGATGATGGTCCAAGTGAAAATACAGATAAAGTATTAAAGATACTAAAGAAATATGATGCGAAAGCTACATTCTTTGTGACTGGAAACAATCAAAAATATAATGATTCCATTCGAAAAGCAGAAAAACAAGGAAATACAATTGCACTTCATACATATACGCATGATTATGCGACAGTCTATTCGTCTACAGAAGCATATTTTAATGATTTACAACAAATACGTGATATGGTTAAACAAATCACAGGAAAAGCTCCAAAATATATTCGTTTCCCTGGTGGTTCAAGCAATATGGTTTCTGCCAACTACTCTCAGGGTATTATGTCAAAACTTGATAATATGGTGCATGAAAGAGGTTATGAATATTTTGACTGGAACTGCTCAAGTGGGGATGCCGCTTCAAACAGCGTACCTGCTCAAACAATCGTCGATAACTCAACGAATTGTAACTATGATCAAATAATGTTGTTGTTCCACGACTCAAGTCCTAAAACTTCTACAGTTGAAGCTTTGCCAGACATTATTGAAAACTATAAAAGTCGTGGTTATGTATTTAAAGCGATCAGTGATGATACACCAATATTCCATCATGGAGTCAATAACTAAGTCAGCAAATTGCTGGCTTTTTTTATGCAAAAAAATCGAAGGAATTAACCCTCGATTACTGCTTTGTAGTACTTTAATAGATCTTGCATCAATTCAATACTTTCTTCAACCTGATCTTCATTCATCACAACAACTTTTGTGTAGTTATGTAAAAGTATAGGTCTAGAAACATTATATGTTTCTGCCAAATGATTGACCCAATCCTCTGCTTCTAAGCCTTGCTGCTTTGTAATAACACCTTCTGATACAATTACACCTTTTACATCTGCAAGAGATACGGGAACACTCCATTTGACAAGTCCTGCATGACATGCATATTTTTGCGGTTTATTTGATTTTAAAGCTCCTGTATAATTTTCAAATGTACATTCATCACATTGGCGTAATGCAGATGAACTTGTTTTTAAACATTTACAAAAGAAATTCTTTTCCTTTGCACTGCTAATTTCTGTCTCGTCTTGCACGAAATAGCATCTTAATCCAGTAATATGGTAATACGCATCCATTACCTTTTTGATTGCTTCTTCAGGCAACATAAATAACACCTCAAATCCTTTTCCTTCTTTAATTAAATCACTTTAAGTGATTGATTTCAAGCATATTGTAAGCCGTTTCAAACGCTTTTTTGTAAATTAAAACCAGATGTTTCCACCTGGTTTCTTGAATTATTAAATTCCTTTAATTTCATGAAATGCATGCTGTGCAGCAATGGCACCATCGTTACATGCCGTAATAACCTGTCTTAAATTTTTGTCAATGACATCGCCCGCTGCATAAATTCCTGGAATTTTTGTTTGACGATCATCATCGACTAGAACATAGCCACGCTCATTTAATATACCTAAATCTTGTACACAATCCGTATTTGGATCTTGTCCAACATAAGGGAAGATACCTGAACATTCTATAACTTGTTTTTCATGAGTATCCACATTTTCAAGTTCAATACCGGATACTTTTCCTTCTAAACTAAGAATTTGAACAGGAATATGCTTCTTAATGACATGAATCTTTGCGTTCTCTTCAATTTGTTTTTGAATATGTTCTTCAGCTCTAAATACGTCTCTGCGAATCACAATCGTTACACTGCGTGCAAGCCCGGCAAGATAAATCGATTCCTCTAATGCCGAGTTTCCTCCACCAATCGCTACAACCTCTTTATCTCTAAAAAATGCACCGTCACAAACTGCACAGAAAGAAACACCATGTCCTAGATTTTCATTTTCCCCAGGAATATTCAATAAACGTTCTTTTGTTCCTGTCGCAAGAATGACAGCTTCCCCTTTCACAACATTCCCATCGCTTAAATATACATTTTTGTTTTCATCGATTTTATTGACTTCACCATACGCATATTCAGCTTGAAAAGATGTTGCCTGTTCAAACATATCCATTGCGAGCTGTGTACCTTCAATATCTTTTATACCTGGATAATTACTGATTTTATTTGTCTTAATCAATTTTCCACCAGGCGCTCCATTTTCTAATATCAAAGTTTTAAGTCCTGCCCTTGAACCATATAATGCTGCGCTTAAACCAGCAGGGCCGGCACCAACTATTACCAAATCGTATTGTCGCTCCATATGCGATCCTCCTTACATAATGATACTAACTGCATTAAATCATCGATAACCTTACATGGATGTGCTTTGTCTAAAGCTTCGCGTTGTTTTTCATCTACACTAAACCCTACAGAATAGGCAGCCATATTTTTTGCGGCTACAATATCCGCAACATTATCACCGACATAAATACAATCGTCATGACTAGTATGTAATAAGTTGCATGCTTCAATCAAGCCAGATGCACTTGGCTTCGGTTCGGGCAAATTTTCTTTTCCCAATACAACCTTGAAATAGCCGTCTAAACCAGCTTGTTTTAGTCCTCTTTTCACAACTTCAATACGCTTATTTGATACTACCGCACACTGTATATTTTGTTCTTTTAATCCCTCTAACATTTCTTTGGCATGAGGTACTTCCTTTAACAGATCTTTATGCAAAGATTTATTGATTACTTGATAACGATCAATAATACTTTGTACCTGATCTTCTGGGAAATACTTTGAAAAAGTTACTTCTAGCGTTGGTCCAAAGAATGAATACAGTTCTTCATTTGATAATTCATAATCGGGTTTTAATTCTTTAAAAACTCTTCTAAATGTTTCAAAAACTAATTGTTGTGAATCAATCAACGTTCCATCCAAGTCAAACAAAACAATCGGTTTCTTTTTCCAGTGAAAAGCTTCATGAAATACGCCCATTAAGCCAAGACAACCAACAACCATTAAAGCTAAAGATACAAGTTGAGCTGTGCGAAGGCCAAATACCATTAAAGAATCTGTTCGCATTCCTTCAACCACAAAACGTGTAATTCCATACCATACCATATACATAAATCCGCAGTCACCGCGTCTTTTATACCAGTGTTTGCGGAAAATAAATGTGATAAACAAGAATCCTAATAGATTACATACACTTTCAAATAAGAAAGTAGGCATACGATAGGCTCCATCAATAAACATTTGATTTTTAATAAACGCTGGATAATGCGCAAAGAAACTCTCAGATACAATCCCACCATAGGCTTCTTGATTCATAAAGTTTCCCCAACGACCAAAAGCTTGTGCCAATAACACGGTTGGCATAATCAAATCAAACATTCTAAGAAATGAAATGTTGCGTTTCTTAAAGAAGAATAAACTAAATATAGCTCCTGCAATCAAGCCTCCATGTATGGCCAAACCACCATTCCAAATGGCTACAATTTCATTTAGGTGTGAAGAATAATAATTCCATTCAAAAATAACATACCATGCTCGAGCTCCCAAAATTCCAATAAACAACATAGGAACTACATAATCGTCTAGAACTTCAGGTGCATACCCCCATTTTTTCATTGTTCTTTGACATAGTAAATAGGCACACAATGCGCCTGTTAAAATTAAAACGGCATACCAAGCAATTTCTAAAGATCCAAAAGAAACAAAAATTCTAGTGTTCGGAAACAGATGCATCGAATTCCTCCTTCTTATTATCAGAGATTTGTGCTAGCACTCGCTCTTCAAATTCTTTAGCTGAATCTAAGCCATCTTTCAACAATAAGAAGTTTGTCACAGCCGTTTCAATAACAGATGACATTGGACGTCCTTGAGAAACCGGAATAGTCATCTTTAAAATTTTGATTCCTAAAATCTCATTGTATTCTTTTTCTTCAATTCCAACTCGATCATATTCATAAGAATCATTAAATGGTTCTAGATCAATTTGAAATTCAATTTGTGTTTCATGGGCAACAGCTCCTACTCCATACATACGAGAAACATTGATAATTCCAACACCTCTCAGTTCCATGAACCCTTCTAACATAGGTGTCGTTCTTCCTACCAAATCATCGTGTATTTTGTAACAATCAATACGATCATCACCAACTAATTGATGGCCTCGTTTGATAAGTTCCAAGGCAATTTCGCTTTTTCCCATACCACTTCGACCGGTAATCAATACACCAACCCCAAATACACGCACTAGTTCTCCATGAATGATTACAGATTCTGCAAGACATTCATCTAGATAGTTTGTGATACTAACGATTGCGTGTGATGTTTGATGTTCTGTTTTAAATACAGGGAAATTTTTACGTTGTGCTATCTCTTTTAAAACAGGAGGACACTCATGCCCATGCGCAACCACAATACATGGTGTATTATCTCCTGTCAAAAATTCAAAAGAACGACGCTGAGAAATTTCATCCATCTGCTCTTCGATATATCCTATTTCTTTATCTCCAAGTACGACAAGACGTTTTGTTTGTGTGTCTGGAAAATATCCAGCTAGTTCTAATCCAGGGCGATTTGTATCTGCCAAAGTCAACGGACGATTTAATGAGTCTGAATCCCCAGTCACAATAGTCCACATGAATTTTTTAGCTAAATCACGAACAATTACTTTTGCCATGGTCTCCTCCTTTTTCTAACATTGGTTTTAAATATTGACCTGTATAACTCTCCTTACATGCAGCAACCTTTTCTGGAGTTCCCGTACAAATCACAGTTCCTCCTCCTTGTCCACCTTCAGGTCCCATATCTATAATTTGATCTGCACATTTGATCACATCCAAATTGTGCTCTATAACTAATACTGTATCACCGTGTTCTACAAGACGTTGTAGAACATCAATCAATTTCTTTACATCATCACTATGCAAGCCTGTTGTTGGTTCATCAAGCACAAATAATGTTTTTCCTGTTGCCTTCTTTTGAAGTTCACTTGCCAGTTTAACACGTTGTGCTTCACCACCAGATAATGTCGTAGCACTTTGACCTAACTTAATATAAGAAAGTCCTACATCGTTTAATGTTTGTAGTTTATGTTTGATTTTTGAAACATTGCTGAAGAATTCCAAGGCTTCTTCAACCGTCATATCCAATACATCCGCAATCGTCTTACCTTTATAATGGACTTGTAGTGTTTCTTCGTTGTAACGCTTTCCACCACATTGATCACAAGGTACATAAACATCCGGTAAAAAGTGCATAGAAATACGTAAAATTCCATCACCTTGACAAGCTTCACAACGTCCACCTTTCACATTGAATGAAAAACGTCCTTTATCATAACCTAACATTTTAGCTTCTTTTGTCTGCGCAAATAAATCACGAATATCATCGAATACACCTGTATATGTAGCAGGATTTGAACGTGGCGTTCTACCGATTGGATCTTGTCCTATTTCAACAATTTTATCAATATTTTCGATTCCTTGAATTTCTTTACATGCCCCTGGCTTAATTCTTAATCGTCCTAGTGCATGTTGTAAACCATGTGTTAATACTTCTGTAACTAATGATGATTTCCCACTTCCTGAAACGCCAGTGACTACAGTAAATGTACCAAGTTTAATAGTTACATTCACATTTTTCAAGTTGTTTTGACTCGCTTTCACAATCTTTAGTTTCTTGCCATTTCCTTTGCGACGCGTTGCCGGTACTTCAATTCTTTTACGTCCACTTAAATAAGCTCCCGTAATTGAGTTTTCGTTCTGCATAATTTCTTCCGGTGTTCCTGCCGCAACGATTTGTCCGCCATGCACACCGGCACCAGGTCCTACATCCACAATATAGTCACTTGCCCGCATTGTGTCTTCGTCATGTTCAACCACAATTAATGTATTGCCTAAATCACGCATATCTTTTAACGCACCAATCAAACGATCATTGTCTCTTTGGTGTAAACCAATACTTGGTTCATCCAAAACATACATAACACCAGTTAAGCGGGATCCAATCTGTGTTGCCAAGCGAATACGTTGCGCTTCTCCACCTGATAAAGTGGATGCTAAACGATCAAGAGTTAAATAACTAAGTCCAACATGATTTAAAAATGAAAGACGGTTTTTAATTTCTTTAACCACCAACTCTGCAATCTTAGCTTGTGTTGGAGTTAATTCTAACTGATCCATAAAATCGATGGCTTCACTAATACTCATTTGCGTCCATTCATAAATGTTTTTTCCACCAACAAGTACAGATAGTGCCTGTTTATTTAAACGTGCTCCATGACATTTTGGACATTGAGCATCTGCCAAGAAAGAACCGTACCATTCTCGAGACATCGTTGAAGTAGTTTCCATATATCTACGTTCAATCATAGGGCAAACACCTTCAATGTATTCTAGCTTTGTTGAGACGATTCCCGAACGAGAATTCAACTGGTATGCGATTGGGACATCTGAACCATATAATAAATAGTTAAGCTTCTTTTTAGGTAAATCTTTGATAGGTGTATCCATGTCTATTTCATAATATTTAATAAGCGCATGAATTCTTTGCCATTCTAGATTTTCTGTATTTACAATATTTTTATAATAATGAATGCCGCCTTGGGCAATTGATTTGGTATCGTCCGGAATCAACAAAGATAGATCTACTTTCTGTGTAATACCTAGTCCTTTACATTCTGGACAAGCTCCGAAAGGAGCATTAAATGAAAATAATTTAGGTTCTAGTTTAGGTACAGAAAAACCACACACTTTACATGCATAATTGCTTGAAAATAATGTTTCAGAATCATTCGTTAGTAAAATAGCTAAACCATCGCTTAATTTGAGTGCAGTTTCTAATGAATCATGAAAGCGCGAACGATCATCACTCTTTACAATGCGATCAACAACAACATCAATTGAATGTTTCTTGTTCTTATCTAAAGGTTCAAGTTCTTCAAGATACTTAATTTCTCCATCAATACGAACTCGAATATAGCCTTCTTTCATTAAACTTTCTAAAAGATCTTTATGTGATCCCTTTTTACCTTGAATCACTGGACTTAAAATTGTACATCTAGTTTTATCGGGTAGTTCCATGATTTTATCAATCATTTCCTTAATTGTATTTCCAGTAATAGGAATATGGTGATCAGGACAATAAGGGACACCTATACGTGCATATAATAAACGTAGATAATCATAAATTTCGGTAACGGTTCCTACAGTTGAACGTGGATTATTAGATGTAGTTTTTTGATCAATTGCGATGGCTGGTGATAATCCATCAATTTGATCAACATCAGGTTTTTCGCTATTGCCAAGAAATTGTCTAGCGTATGCGGATAGAGATTCCATATATCGACGTTGTCCTTCAGCATAAATGGTATCGAAGGCTAGAGAGGTTTTTCCACTTCCAGAAACGCCTGTCATAATGACTAATTTATCTTTAGGTATTTTTAAACTTATATTTTTAAGGTTGTTTTCACGAGCACCTTGTATTGTTATATACTTTTGGTCCATAATAAACCTCCTATGCACTTTATTATACCATAAACATCTATTCATGATATGTGAAAAAATGTGCAGGGAAAAAAGCCAAGTCTTTATTTACTTAGACTTGGCTTTTGAATATAAAAGGCAAAAAAAAAAGAACCCGGCAGCTAGCTATCTTCGCAGGGGCAAGCCCAACTATTGTCGCCGTGAAAGTGCTTAACTTCTGAGTTCGGGATGAGTTCAGGTGTGTCCACTTTGCTATCGCCACCGGATCTTGAGTTCTCT
>NZ_VUMR01000049.1 GCF_009696075.1 Holdemanella porci
ATGCACAAGAATCTACAATATCCAGGACAGTCATGTTCAATATCTCATTCTATTTTTAATGTGATTGGTTCCTTATCAAATCAAATTCGAGATGTTTTACCTGTCCTATAAATATACTAGCATCATTGTTTCGCAATCTGTTGAAATGCATCAAAGACATCTTTTCTAAAGCTCGCATCTTATTATATTGAACGCGAAGCTTGAAATCTGAATCAATCTCATCTGAGACACTCAAAGATTCAACATTCCAGTTGTTTAATTTATATTGTATTCTGTTATGTACACCAACAGGCAGATCAGATCCATTGATTTCAAATATGCCAAGAACCTCATCTATAGGAAAATCTTTGAATCTATACGCTTCATTATAAAAACTATTATTAAGTAAAAATTGGGTGGATGTACATCTCTGAACATATGGATTAGATGAATACTGATTAACCATCTCTAAATCGAAGTCAATTTTTGTGTTGAGACAATCACCATCGAATTTTTTCTTTAATTTATGTATACGGTAATAACCTACTCTTTCAGGTATCAGACCATAAGATTCCAACTGTGATTCAATAGATACTTCAGGATATTCTTTATAGACTTTATCAATGAATTCAGAAGTGAATCGAATTCTTTTACCGAATCTTTTGAATATTCCTGAGTCAATCAAAAATTCATCATCATACCTTTCAACCATTGAATTAGGAATTCCAAATGTTTTGTTCTTTCCTCTGGTAGGACGACCATCTCTATTAAAAATGTAGTGTATAGTATTAATAATTCTCCATCCAAGCATATTACAATCAAATCCATATAATTTGAGAACTTTTCTTATTGAAACAACAGATCGAGATTTGATCCATTCATCATATAGAATACATCTAAATTCATAAGTAAATGTAAGTCTGTTTTCTCGAATATTTTTTACATATGGTGATTTAGACAATACATCTATTTCATCTTTCGTATATCGTTTAATTTGTGACATATTCATTTTAAAACAACGAAAAAAAGATACCCACGAGCGAGTATCACAACTGTCACGTTGTTGTCCTCCTTATGGGTACCATTTTATATTCACTCATCTAGTTTATCAATTACTTTTTTAATGTAGTAGGTTCTTAATAAGCCAAAGATCAAGATACAGATTCCTACAATGGAAATGGCTTTTTCTTGATACAACAAGCCAAACACAAAGACGACAACGCCAAGTCCAGCCAGCTGCAATTGTTTAAAAACAACCTTTTGTTTATCATTCATTAGCGAACAGTTACACCATTAGGCATTTCTTTTGCGACTGTGACAAATGACAAGTCTTTATCATCTGTAGCACACAAAATCATACCATATGATTCTACACCACGTAGTTTTACTGGTTTTAAGTTTGTCACTACGACAACTTGTTTTCCAATCAATTCTTCTGGCTTGTAGTGTTTCGCAATACCACTAACGATTTGACGGACTTCACCACCCAAATCAATTTGTTCAACCAATAAACGATCTGCCTTTGGATGTGGTTCACACTTCACAATCGTACCGACTTTGAATTGTAGTTTCGCAAAATCATCAATTGTAACTTCTTCTACTTTTGCTTCTTTTTTAGGCTCTTCTTTTTTAGCTGCTTCTTTTTCTTTATTAAACTCTTCCATAAATTTCTTTTCATCAATACGTGCAAACAATGGTTCACACTTTTCAACTACATGAATATCTGTTTCTAAGTTTCCAAACGATTCACAAGAATCTAAATCCGTTACTTTTGTATTTAAATATGCGAACATCTTTTCTGCAGTTTCAGGTAAGAATGAATGTAATAATACTGCTGAAATACGAATAGATTCTAATAAGTTATATAAAACAGTAGCTAAACGATCTTGTTTTGATTCATCTTTTGCGAGTACCCAAGGCATTGTTTCATCAATGTACTTGTTTGTACGACGAAGCAATGTGAATACTTCATCTAATGCATCACCAACACGAAGTTCTTCCATCTTAGCTTCTACTTTCTTCTTAGTTTCTAAAGCACAAGCTTTTAATTGTTCATCGACTGCTTCACATACATTTGGATTTGTGACTAAACCACCAAAATATTTATTTGACATCGCAATTGTACGAGATACTAAGTTTCCTAAAATGTTTGCCAAGTCTGAATTGATTCTTTCAATCACTAATTCCCAAGTAATCGTTCCATCTTGCGCAAATGGCATTTCGTGTAAACAGTAATAACGAACAGCATCTACACCAAAGTGAGCCACTAAATCTTCGGCATAAATCACATTACCTTTTGATTTAGACATTTTGTCACTTCCCGTAAGCAACCATGGATGACCGAACACTTTCTTAGGTAAAGGTAAATCCAAAGCCATTAAAATAATTGGCCAATAAATTGTGTGGAAACGCAAAATATCTTTACCAATGATGTGTGTTGCAGGCCAGTATTTGTTGAACTTCTCATCACTAACACCATTGGCATGATAGCCAAGTGTAGTGATATAGTTGCTTAATGCATCAATCCAAACGTATACAACGTGTTTTGGATCAAAGTCAACAGGAACTCCCCATGTAAATGATGTACGAGATACACAAAGATCTTGTAATCCTGGACGCAAGAAGTTATTCAGCATTTCATTCTTACGAGATTCTGGTTGAATGAAATCAGGATGATCTTCAATGTATTTAATTAAGCGATCCGCATACTTTTGCATATTAAAGAAGTAAGCTTCTTCTTTTGCCTTCTTAACTGGACGACCACAATCTGGGCAACATCCATCTACCAATTGAGATTCTGTCCAGAATGATTCACAAGGCGTACAATACCATCCTTCATATGTTCCTTTATAGATATCTCCTTGATCGTATAAGCGTTTAAAAATACTTTGTACTTCTTTTACGTGATAATCATCTGTAGTACGCACAAAATAATCATAGCTTGTATTCATTAAATCCCAGTTTGATTTAATTTGAGCAGCCACACCATCCACGAATTCTTGTGGACTTACACCTGCAGCTTTTGCCTTTTCTTCAATTTTTACACCATGCTCATCTGTACCTGTCTGAAAGAATACATCATATCCTTGTGCTCTTTTAAAACGAGCAATCGCATCCGACAAGATAATTTCATATGTATTCCCAATGTGAGGTCTACCTGATGTATACGCAATGGCCGTTGTTAAATAAAATGGTTCTTTCTTTTGTGTCATCTTTATTTCCTCCTATCATACAAATAAAAAAAGCCTTCATCCAAGGACGAAAGCTTCGTGGTACCACCTTAGTTTGTGTTTTCACACCTCGAGCTGTTAACGCCAGCATACGTCTTTACCTACCTATCGATAAAGAAGCTCCAAGACCATCTTCTTTATATATTGTACGCAGATTCACACCAAACCATCTGCTCTCTTTAGTACGCCATATAAATACTCTTCTTTTCTAAGCTTATTGACTTGTTTATTATACGCTATAAAACGTATTTTGAGCAAATTTATTTCGCAGCTTTTGTCAAAATTTTTACCAATGGTAAAGCTTTTTCAGGACAATTTGAAACACCCATATGATACTTTGGCTTAGTAGGACCATGATAATTACTACCACAAGATACGAATAATTTGCGTTTCTGAACAATCTTCAATGCAGCCGCAACCGTTTGTTCATGAATATCATTAGAGAAGCATTCCACTCCATCCATACCTAAATCCACAATTTCTCCTAAAACATCATCGGAAATATAATCTAAATGCCAGCTTGATAAAATCGCAATACCTCCAGCACTATGAATCGCATCAATTACTGCTTTCGCATCCGGATAGTTAGCCTTTACATAACAAGGTCCATTCTTACCAAATACATCGGTTTCAAAACGAGACATCGCAACACTCTCACTTTCACAACTATCAATATACTTCTTCACAAAAGGCAATAAACGTGTTCTTTCGTTATGGAACACCATCTTTGTGATTTCTGTTGGTGTAATAGTTTGGAAACGAGAATTTGAAATTAATGAATCTACATCAATACGAATGCCTGAGTAATTTTCGAATTTTTCAACACGCTCCATGGATAAATCTTTTTCACGCTTCAAAGAATTTTGTTCTAACACTTCAAACACTTCATTCGTCCAGTCAATATAATAACCTAGAATACGTACTCGCATTCTTTTATATTGTGCATCCACTTCCACGCCTGGAATATATTGAATGTTGTACAAACTTGAAAAACGAACCGCTGCCGCATTCGCTCTTGCGCAGTTGTGGTCTGTGATTGAGATAACTTCCAAGTGATTTTCTTTGGCTTGTTTGAATAATTCTTCTACATCATAATAACCATCATCACTGTAGTTTGAACGAATATGTAAATCGATTGGAGTCACAACCAACTCTTCTTTTACTAAAGCTGGTTCCACCTTTGTTTCAAAACGAATTTCCTGCTCTGGTTCATTTACAGGGACCAAACCAAAAATCAGATCAAATAGAGTTTGTTGGTTTGGAGTGATTAAGACAACAATACCATTAATGACCCACCATAAAATGACTCCTGGCACTTGAAAGAAGAACCCTAAAATCATCAAAGGAAGACCAAATCCCAATGCTTGTCGTAAGATCAAATGGATTGGCATCGCCTCTTTTTTGTTTCTACGAACCAATTTCAAATCCATAATGGCATATCCAAATGACTGCCCATTTGTTCGTGCTGTAAAAAACGCAAGTAATAATACACTAGATACAAATAACATGGCAAACATTAAGTAGAATAATAAATCAAAGAAGTGTGGTGGAATCAATCCACACATAATTAATAAAAACTCAAGAACCCATATATAAACAGGCAATAAACAAATGTTGACATCCATCAAAAACGCAAAAAAATGATTTTGGTAATCTCTTAGAATCCGTTTTAATGGAGTGGCATATTTATATCCACCTGCACGATACAATTTCGATTTTTTTTGAAAGTAAGCTAGAGTTAGATCTTTAAAATTGTATTTTTGTTGTTTCATAAAATTATAAGCCTTTCTTTCGTTATTATAACAATTTTTAAGCATGAAAAAAAGGGCCATAGCCCTTAATCTTGTTTTCTTAAACGTTTTAGTACAAATACTAATGCACCTAAAGACATCATACATAACCATGAATAAATCGTTACATTTGTATTTGTTGATGTATTTACAGGCGTATATTTTCCTGCATTCATACTAAATTTTTGTGCTTCCTGCAATAAACGCTGATACTTTTTACCAACTTTATTCATCAATTCTGCATTCACTGCATTTTTATCAGTTGCAGATAATTTTACCCAGCTAGGCATCGCAGAAAGAATCTTTTGATAATTCAAGCTGTTGGCACCTGTAAAGATATTTCCACTTGCACTCGTTAAGTATGTCTTAATGAAATTATTAGCTGCCGCACTTGTATCCTCTTGTTTGACTACTGTTTCTACTTTTGCAGCTTCCACATTCTTTGTTTCTACTGTTGGAGCCACAACTTGCGGCTGTTCTTGTACAACTGGTGTTTGCACTAATAATTCATTACTTGTTTCTACTTTTGGTGCAACCTTTTCTTCTAAAGTAACCACCTTGTATACAAAGTTTGTATTATCGTCTAAATATGCATTTAGATGTGCTAACGTTTCATCCACTTTTGCCTGTGTTGATTCATCGTTTGAAAGTACAAGACTACAATCATCCAATTCTTTCTTGAAATTATTATAAGACGCTTCTTCAAGCATATCCTTATTGGATTCTAAGACTTCACTAGCTTCCTGCACTTTTTCGTTCAATTTAGAGAAATCCGCTTTTTTAACTAAAGAAGCAGCTGCCGCATTTAAAGCAGACTGTGCCTTTTCAATGTCTTCAACAGTACTTGCACTATTTTTTAATACTTGCTTAGCTTCGTTCAAACTTGTTTCATATGCCGTATAGCTTCTATGAGTATAGCTATCCTTTACATATGTACTTGATTGATCTACGATAGCTTTTAATCCAGAAACATTGATCAATGCTTTTTTTGCATTATCCAGCTTCACTAACTCTTGTGTAAGTTGTTCTAAAGTTGAAGTTGTTGATTGAACCAAAAGGCTTGATTCGTCCATCACCGTTTTTAAAGCGGCATAGCTATTTGCAGTAAAAATTGTAGAATCTAAACTTTGTGCATCTTTTAAAGAAGTATTTAAAGCTGTTTTAGCGTTTAAAATCAATGTATTTGCCTCAGCTACAACAATTTCATATGCACTTAAAGTACATCCTTCAGCTTTTATCATACCTGCTTTTTTGTATGCATCTTCATAAGCATTTTTGATTTGATCCTGATTTTCTTTCGTCAAGACTTTGAACAATTGATCTCCTGCTAATACGAAAGAATAATTCTTTTCATCCACCTTAGTGATCAATGTATATTTTTCTACATCTTTATTTGTACTATCTTTAACAATTTCTTTTGTACTCAAATATTGTTCGATAAAATCATCTGCAGTAATTGTCTGTTGGGCTTTTTCTTCTAATTTTACTGGCTGTACTTGTTTGGCAAGCACATCCATATTTGGATTTGAAGCCACACAAACTGCTACAGCACTAGCGACACAATAAACCTTTGCTTTATTCACAACAAACCCTCCATTCCATTTCACTATTTTACTCCCAAAATATCAATTGGTCTAGTCCCAATATTCAACAACAAACTTTCGAGCCCACGCATCTGTTGTTTCTAATTGATCAATTGTAGGGTTTTCAATATATTTTGCCTGCTTACAAGCTTGTTCAATACTTTCTTCAATTTGTAAAAATGAAATCTTTTTATCTAAAAATAGCTGTACTGCCTGTTCATCCGCTCCATTAAATACGGCACCTAGATTTCCTTCTTTTTTACCAATTTCATAGGCTAGTTTCAACATTGGATAACGAACATAATCCATTTCTTTAAAGTTCAAATCCATTGTTTTTGTCATGTCCAAAGGATGATCTTCCTTTAACACCGGACGATCTGGATAACATAACGCATATTGAATTGGTAAACGCATATCGGCAGATCCAAGTTGTGCAATAATTGCGTTGTCATTGTATTCAACCATAGAATGCACGATACTTTGACGGTGTAACACCGTATCGATTTTTTCATACGGCAAATCAAATAAATAGTGTGCTTCAATCACTTCAAAGCCTTTATTAACCATTGTTGCACTATCCACTGTGATTCGTTTTCCCATGTTCCAGTTTGGATGTTTTAAAGTCTGTTCTACTGTTACATCACTTAACTCATCCCTTGTCTTATCTCTAAAACTACCGCCACTTGCCGTAATAATTAAACGCTTCACATCTTCACTACGATTTCCCTGCAAGGATTGAAAGATGGCAGAGTGTTCTGAATCGATTGGATATAGTTTGGTGTTTGTTTCCTGCAATGTCTGACGTACCAAAACACCGCCCGCAACCAAACTTTCTTTATTAGCCAATGCCACATCAATTCCTTTTTTTAAAGATGTTAAGGTTGGCTTTAATCCTCTAAATCCAACAACGGCATTCACCAACAAATCATATTCACAGTTTTCCATACATTGAACCATGGCTTCATTGCCACTATAAACAGTAACACCACTTAATTCTTTAGCCTTTGAAACATCTGAAATACCAGCTACCTGAATGGTAGGATGTTTATCAATAATTTTCTGCATTACATCCACTTGATGTCCAGCCGCAATACCAACTAGACAAAATTGGTCTGGATGTTGTTCAATCACATCCACTGTTTGTAAACCGATAGAGCCTGTAGCTCCTAATAATAATATTCTTTTCATAATTCATCACCTGTACCTATCATTTTAACACAATACAGATAAAAGATGTGGTTAAATCGTAATTGGAGGTAAATTATGAAATCATTGATTTAACACATACTATTTCGGAAGATATGCGCGTCTTTTCGGGTAGTGAAGCACCAAAATTAACCACAAAAAGCACCTACGAAAAGGATGGTTTTAAAGAAACACTCCTTCAAATGTATTCTCATGTACAAACACACATGGATCCACCGACTCATATTTTTGCGAAACGAAGAAACTTTAGATCAATTTTCCCCGAACAATTCTTCGGCAAAGCTCTTGTCGTTGATTGTAGGGATTTAAAAGAAGGACAAGCCATCACAATCGATAAAATCAATATAGATAAAGCCAAGTTGGCTGATTTTCTTCTCTTCAATCTTGGTTGAGACAAACGTTGGAATTTAGATACCTATTTTAATGATTACCCGTGCATAGATGACACAGTATTAGAATTCATTCTAAATTGTAATTTCAAAGGCATTGGCTTTGACGTAATGGGATTAGACCCCCTGCGTGATGAAAATCTGACACGACACAAAGCGTTATTTAAAGATACAGATATTGTGAACTAAAATTGAAAACTGTGATGGCTTTCCTATTCGAGCGATTGCTTGGTATGAATAAAGACCGGATCACCGGTCTTTCAATTTTTTCTTTTCATAATATAATTGTTTATCAGCTTCAATAAACCAATCATTCCATTTATGTATATCTTTATGATATGGTGCACATCCAATACTCACATCTAGGTCAAAGGGAAAAGATAGTTTTCTTATGTACGCATGAATTCTTTGGCACAAACCTTCTACATCATTTCCTTTATACACAATCACAAATTCATCCCCACCATAGCGAGCAATAAAATCACTTTTTTCAATACAAGATTCTTTTAAACAGTTCGCAATGGCCTTTAATGCTAAATCCCCTTGCGTATGTCCATACTCGTCGTTGATTTTCTTAAATCTATTCACGTCCAGCACTAACAAGTACATATTTAAATCTTGACTTCTTACACACTCAAATAAATGCTGTTCCATACGATTACGGTTATTTAATTGTGTTAATGGATCAATAGAAATCATTTGTTCTTCCAAACTAATATATACAATAAGGATACTAAGACTAGTTCCTACACAAAAAACAGGAATGTCACGAAAAAAATCTTGCATTGTGCCAATCAACAATAGTGACCCCATATAAATGCCTAAAATTTGATTCGATTTCTTTTGTTGATAATTCTTTGCCTTACAGCTATACACATAAGCTTGATAGGCTCCAACCATAAAATAGAGATCGTTTATAAATACATACAAAATATAGAGTGGTCCTTCTTGAAAATTTCCATATGAATCGATTTGAAATAAACATCCATTCAATGTATTTACAAGTAGAAGGACAACGCTTGCGAACACAGGAATCATTGCGAATAACGTTTGCGATTTTTTTACATAATGAACTTCAAGCATTGTTTGGATGTAATTAAACCAAGAAAGTGTGCATAGCGAAAAGAACAGGAAGCACATTTCATTTAGAAACAGGTCCTGACCATTTGTCGTCATTCGTACTAAATCTGTTTGAAAATATAATATATGTACAAGGACAACTGCCAAAAAGCTAACTTTTTGACTGTTTTTCATCATGGAATGATAGGTTTTAAAACCTAGAATCAACATGATAGCAACACATATATAGTAGATTTCCGCAAAAAGAATTTCATTCATAAAACCATTTTATCATGAAAAAAAGATCATATCACCTTTATTCGGTAAATATGATCTGTTTTTTTAATTAGTCTTCAAATGACAATGGTTTTAAATCCCAAATTTCTTTAGCGTATTCGCTAATTGTACGATCACTAGAGAAATATCCTGATTTGGCAATATTTACTAACATTGTCTTAGCCCAGCGACTCTTGTCCATGTAACGAGCTTGTACTTTTTCTTGTGCATATATATATGCATCAAAGTCAGCTAATACGAAGAATTCATCGTTACGCATCATTAAGTCGTTGTTGATCAACTTAAATTCGTTTGGATCATTTGACCATGTACAATTTTTAAGTGAATCTATTACCATACGGATATTGTAGCTTGAATTGTATAGGTTCCATGCGTTGTATGAGTTTTCATGACGAAGTTCATTGATGTCTTCTACATGTAAACCAAAGATTTCTGCATTTTCGTATCCAACACGCTCAACGATTTCTACGTTAGCTCCATCAAGTGTACCAAGAGTAATTGCACCATTCATCATATATTTCATGTTTCCTGTACCACTTGCTTCTTTACCAGCAGTAGAAATCTGTTCAGAAACATCTGCCGCATTCAATAAGATTTCAGCAATGGATACAGAGTAGTTAGGAATGAAGACAACCTTCATGTATTTAGAAATTTCTGGGTCATTATTAACAACATTGGCAACCATGTTAATCAATTTAATAATTTCCTTCGCTAAATCATAACTTGCTGCTGCTTTTGCAGAGTAGAAGAATGTACGAGGGTAAATTCTAAATGAAGGATCCTGTTTCATTCTTAAGTATAAATACATAACGTGGAAGATATTTAATAATTGACGTTTGTATGCGTGAAGACGTTTAGCTTGGCAGTCAAAGATTGAATTTACATCAATATCAATACCTAAGTTTTCTTTTACATAGGCAGCCAAAATCTTTTTACGCTCTAATTTCACATCCATGAATTTAGCTTGTAAAGCCTCATCTTCAACGTGTGCCATTAAATCTTCTAATTTTTCTGGATTTGTCTTGAACTCATCTCCAATTGTATCTTCTAACAACTGAGTCAATTGAGGGTTTGAGAACAATAACCATCTACGGTGAGTAATACCATTTGTCTTATTGTTGAATTTATCTGGATAAATTGTCACAAAATCTTTGAATACATCATTTACTAAGATTTCAGAGTGAAGTTTCGCAACACCGTTTACACTGTGTGAACCAACAACAGCCAAGTTAGCCATGTGAACTTGTCCTTCTTTTAAGATTGAAACATTGTTGAAGATTCCACATAATCCTCTGTGATCTACGTCATATTTGAAGCGACGGTTGATTTCTTCAATGATCATATATAGACGTGGCAACAATGAACGAACCATGTCTTGAGGCCATTTTTCAAGTGCTTCTGCCATAACTGTGTGGTTTGTATACGCAACAGTCTTTGTCACGATATTCCAAGCATCATCCCATTCATAGAAGTAATCATCTAGTAATACACGCATTAATTCAGGAATAACTAATACAGGGTGTGTATCATTTAACTGAATCGCAACTTTATCACCTAAATTATCTAAGCTTGGGTATACACGTAAGTGTGTACGAATAATTTGATCAATTCCAGCACAAACAAAGAAATATTCTTGTGTTAAACGCAAACGTTTTCCTTCGATTGTTGAATCATCAGGATATACATTTGCTGTAATAGCTGTTACTTGATTCAAATATTCATTTAATCCACCTGAGTTTACAGAATCTTCATCAACTTCTGCATCCCATAAGCGAAGTGTATTTGTGGTTGTTGTATGATATCCAACGATTGGTTCATCATAAGGTACAGCACGTACGACAAATTCTGGATGATGTTGAGCATAAAATTTTCCATATCCATCCATGTATCCATCTACGTAACCACCAAATTTAACTTTTACGGCATGTTGAGGTTTCCATACTTCCCAAACATTACCATTCTTTAACCAGCAGTCTGGCAATTCAACTTGTTGGTTGTTTTCAATTTTTTGTTTGAACAAACCGTAACGGTATCGAATACAGTTACCATGTCCTGGCAAATCAAGAGATGCTAATGAATCCATGAAACATGCGGCAAGTCTTCCTAAACCACCATTTCCTAATCCTGCATCACTTTCAATGTTTTCCATTTCATTGATGTCCATACCTAAATCTTTTAAACCATCTTTAACAACATCATAGATGTTTAGGTTCATTAGGTTACTAGTCATTAAACGACCCATCAAGAATTCCATAGAAAAATAATAAAGCTGTTTTGATTCTGTTTTCTTGATCGCATTTTTTGTTTCTCTCCAATGCTCTCCAGCAAAATCACGAATCATGTTACCTAGGACATTATATCTCTCTTCAGGATACGTATCTTCAAAATCACGTCCATAGGCATCAGAAACAGCTTCTTTAAAGCTTTCCTTAAAACTATCTTTAGACTCAAATAGATGTGGCATAATCTAAATCTCCTTCCAACACTTTTACATTATACCTTTATTTCAAGCCATTTTTCAACTTTATCCCACTTTAAAAACATCAAAATCCCAAAAATAGCCAACAGTTTTATGGGTTTTGATGTATTCATCACCCAAAAGGCGACGAATTGAAGCGATATGAACCGTTAAAGTGTTATCCAATATTTCGTGATGATACGCCTGTTCCAAGTAAAAAACCAGCGCCGATCTAGATACAGTTTTGTGAGGAACGTCCATCAGTGTTGAAATAATTGTAAAACTTGCCTTAGGAATAAAGATTTTTTCTTTACCCTTTTGGATAATGTTAGAATCCATATCAATCAATAGATTCCCCGTTCTATATAACCCCTTTTTCTTTCGAACATTTTCAATGGACATTGAAATCAAACCGTTGCTGTAATTTCTCACTTCATCATTCACTTTTAAATTTTGGCATAACATAGCTGGTGTTTTGTAGTAAACCTGCCCGTTCTCTTCAATGCGATCCACAGGATATCCATTATCGACTAACTCTTCGAGCAGTTCTAAATCGACCTCTGTAATCAACTTACAAAACTTCATATGTATACTTATCTCCTTTAGCTAACCATTTCACATTTGGCTCGTATCAATAGTATCCCATATCTATGTGAATTTAACATTAAAAACTAACTTTTTGTTAATTTGTGCAAATTTTCAATTAATTTGTGCAAACGCATAGTATCTTTTAATGATTTTTACTCAAATTTCTCTATTTTACCGAAACATTTAATGCTTGAATCAATAATCATTCCACCCTCTTCATAGATGCCATACACAGGAATTTGTTTCTCTGATTTTTCCTTTTCAATACTTTGCAGCTGTACTTTACTCCTTCTAAAATGAGGTTCAATCGCAAAGCCAGATAAACAATCTAAACCTGTCTGATACAAAAATTCTGGATAATCTCATCCGGACTTATGTGATAAGAGTCAAGCTGAATCATGGCTCCTGCACTATATCCAATCATAATTCCCTTATAATTTTTAATTAATTTCTTTAATTTCTTTTCTTTAATTCGCTTCATCATTAAATCAGGAGCTCCACCTGTCAACATCAAAATGGAACTATTTAAAATCTTTTCCTTCATTTCATCCATCGAATCTTTAAAGTAATTGACCCATACTATTTGTTCCTTACCGATTCCATACTTGTAGAATACATCTTGATTAGAGCGATACCATATCCCTTGTCCAGGCGCATATTGTTTATTCCAATCAGACTCATTTTTAGTATCACAAGAAAAGACTTTTTCAGCGAAAAAGTCACACGTCTAAATGACGTGCCCGGTTCGTTTCCAGTCGTCCGGTAACATTTCAATATCCACTCCATCTTTCTGAATCATTCGGTATCCCGATCCATTCAGTCTTTATCGATGAAGCTTTTATTGTATGCTTTATTTATAAATACTTCAGAATTTCATCCATGATCTATGTACCTATCATCCAGTAAGATATCATAAACTTCTGGTTCTGATTATTTATCTTATTTAATCCACAAATCCCATGCCTCTTCGATTGATCACATAGGCTGCACAATAATGTACACTCAGTCCTTTGATCTTTGTATACTTTTCTTTTCCAATCTTACTCGTATTTTTTGGATCTACTTTGATTACATCCACTTCATTTATCAAACATTTTCTTTCCACTTTTTCTAGTATCTTTTTATACGCAAAACTCGATAATGCTTCATTTTGTTTTTTAGGGCGATAAAGCATCCTTGTCTTCAACTGCTTGAAATTCAAGTCTTCCACTACCAGACTCTTCTTCTTGGATTTACATTGTTCCATGATTTCAATGGCCAGCTGATACAGTTCTTCATTTCGTTTATTCTTTGTATTCTCTTTATGGATTGGATACTTTTTAATTAGTACGATATTTCCATCCATATTGGTTTCACATAGTGCTATATGGTCCACATTGATATCGATTCCTACAGCTCCATACAATGTATTAGTCTTTGGAAGATTCATATGTTTTTCAAATATAGCTTTCACAATAAAGTATTCACCATAATCCATCAACTCATAGGCTACTGCCTTATCCGGTGAATTGTGTTTTTCATTGACTCTTGCGTATAGTTCGTCCTTGTACTTATGAAACTGTACCTTGAATGCAATGTCTTTCTGCGTGCTTCGATAGGTCAGCATATCATTATTCACATTTAATTTGAAAAGGTTGTTTGAATACTTGCCCTGTCTTCTTCCTGGAATCAGCATTCTTCTGGCTCTTTTAAAACGATAGGTTTCTAAATCACCATTTTTCAAGTTCTTTTTACCGCCAAAACATACAGAAGGCATCTTTCTTTTAAGCTTGAACTCATTTCGATTTCTTCTGAATTTTAGATTACGAATGATGCTCTTCAATCTTTTGATATTTGGATCCAATACCTGCACCTCATAAAGATAGTCTTCTTCTGTATATTTCTTTTTCTTGGATCTGTTGATCAGTTTCTCTTTTTTCTTTAAAGCCTTCTTCAATTGATTTTCCTTCTTTTTGATTTTTTTGTTTATCTTTTTAAGACGAGTCTTGATCAAATCACGATCTTCCTTTTCTCTGCATTTAAGACTTTTCACCAAGGCCTTGGCCTCATAAATGGCAGACAAAGGAAAATAATCACTTGTACCATAGAAGGACTTGATCATTCTTTGATCCGTTTCTGAATAGGTAACGCCCTTATAGGCACGATCAAAACAGATTTTGAATGCCTTATGAAGCATGCAGTTATACAGTTCAAGATCCTTTTTAATGATAGATTCTGCTTCTGGTTCCAGATCTTTATAATAGATTCTTTGTGACATTGAAAACACCTTCATAAGACAAGTCCTCCTGTTCTATCCTTCTCTATTATACTATATTCAAAACAGATTTAACAGATAGATTTGAGACTTTCAGATTTATTTTATTTGTATTATTATATCATCAATGTGTATATGTGATATTTTGCTGTATTCTCACATGTTCACTTTAAATTCACATTGAAACTGCATTTTATTCAATTTAGAATCATTTCATTCTATACTTAAATTATAGACACTACTTATCATTTAAACATTCCAGTTGAAACTCTGTCTCTTTTAGATTGTGATGTTAGAAATTTTGATTTCAATCATCCTATTAAAAACATCTTCTTCGATAATATGGAATACATTCGAAAACTAGATGCTTCCGATAAAGCTTGTCCTTGCATCTTAGACAATGTAGAACGTTCATTACTTTGCCACACATGTTATCTTGGCTTTGACCAGTTTGAATGTACCGATTGTGACAACTAGAATATTATTCCACACTCATGTCATTCCAGGTTCTGTAATGCCTGTGGTGTTAAATATGCCAAACAGCTTGCAGCCAAAGCAACTTCTTTTTATCTTGACTGCCCTCATAGACACATTGTATTTACTATTCCCGAAGAACTTAGAAACTGGTTAAGACAGGATCGTACTCGACTCAATCTATTGTTTGTTGCTTCAAGAAACACCATTTCCATTCTCACC
>NZ_VUMR01000005.1 GCF_009696075.1 Holdemanella porci
AAAGAAACGCTAATCTGTCGATGTTTTTAATATTGCCTTCTCAACCCATAAAAAAAATCGGAAATTCTTTAATAGAGTTTCCGATTTTGTTTATTTAAGCCATTTTATTTTTCATGCGTAACTACTAAGGCATTCCGAAGAATACCTTTATAAACTATTTAGAACTTTCTTCCTTAGTACGGAATACATAACGACTCGTTACTGTAGCACCTTCTGGAGCACCAGAGTATGAAGCATATTCTTTATTCATAGCTTTGATTTCATCCATTACACTTTGTAATGTTTCAAGTTCTCCAACACCTAAATCAACCTTTTCTTTTAATTGATCCAATCCTTCAGACTTGAATTTTTCGTTACCTTCGTATAATTCTTTAGCACCTGAATTCAATGTTTCAAATGCCTTACCTAATGTATCTAATCCATCAGCCATTTCATTGAATGTTCCACTTTGTCCAGCAAGTGTTCCTGTTGCTTGTGATAATGCACTAGCACCACCATTTAATGTAGCACTATTTGAAGATAATGTTTTACTTCCCTCAGCTACTTGAGTAATTCCAGCCTCTGATTTCTTTTGAAGTTGAGTTAATCCAGCATTGACTTGTTGAACTCCACCTAAGATTCCTTCAGAACCTGCAGATAATTTCTTAGCAGCAGCTTGTAAACCAGTTACCAACTCTTTGAAGTTTTTAGCATTTTTCACCGTTGGAGTACTTGGATCAGTATATTGGCTCAATAATGCATCCATTTTACTTAATGTACCTTGCGCATCACTTAAATCTTTTTTCAAGCCACCTTTACCATCTTCACCAACTAATGTTTTTTGAGCATCTTTTAAACCTGATGTTACACTTGAAGTTGTACCAACTAATTTATTTACTAATTCTGAAATGTTATTTTGATCTTTTTCTACATTTTTAACGTATTGATCTAGATTATCAATATCACTAACAGTAAAGCTTTCTGGAATCAAACTTGCTAATACATCAGATCCAGCAGAAGGCTTATTTTGCTGCAATTTATCAATAGCAGCTTGAATTTCTCCCTGCTTTTCAACATTATCAGTTGCTGATTTTGCTTCATTCAATGCATTAACTGCAGTTGTATATGCAGTATCAATATTGCTATTAGCATCTTTAGTAGCTTGATTAATCTTATTTATTTGATCATTTATTAATTTAATTTGTTCTTTAATTTCATTATTTTTTTCATCAATTTCTTTGTTTTTATTTGAAATCTGGTCTTTTAAATCAGACACATCTTTTTTTAATGTTTCCACATCAGATTTCAAGTCCTCATTATATTTGGTAATGTCTGTAATTGCATCTGAAGCAGTATTAAGACTATTACTTAAATCACCTAATGTCGCACTATCATCAGTGATAGTTTTTTGCATACCACCTAAAGTATTCATGGCAGTTTGGATTTGGCTCTGCATAGTATCTAGTTCATTTGGATTTAATGTGTTTACTTGTGCTTCTAATTGTTTTAAACCTTCATTTAATTGAGTTGCACCATCTAATAAATTAGTTTTTCCTTGACCTAAGTTACCTGAAACTCCAGTTTGAATTTGAGATACACCTTGAGGAATTCCATATAATTGTTGACTTCCAGCAGCTAAAGTATCCACACCATTTGTATAAGCAGTTAATCCTGTTTGTAAGGCTTTAACACCATCATTTAATTGGATAGCACCTGCAGATAATTGTCTTACTTGATTAGATGAACCTGTTAATGGAGCAGCTTGTTCTTTTAATTGAGTTGTTCCATCATACAATTGTTTTGATCCATCAATCAATTGATTGTCGGCTTCAATTAGTTGGTTAACGCCATCTGTTAATTCAGATACAGAACCAATTTCACCTAATTCACTTGCCAAATCAATTTCATTTGTCATACCAACCATGATAGATCCTAAATCAAAATCATTGACATCCGCTTCTACTGTTACATCATCACTGATTCCCAATTGATTATTTACTTTGTCTAAACCTGCAGATTTTAATGTTTCATTCAAGCCTGGAATATTCGCAAATGCCAACATTTCATTTGTTCCGTCATTTACGATCTTACCAGATTCACACTTCACATTTGAGAACTTGCCAGTACTCATATTCAACATACCACCAGCTAAATAACTAGGGTGAATTACAATGGATTTGCCATTGATATTTTTAACTTCTGAATAGTTATTTGTGAAAGAAATCATTAATTTCAAATGACCAGACTTACCTTCCATATCTTTTGCAGACATTTCTTGACCATCTAATTCATAACGAATCTTAACAGACACAGGAAGTTGTTTTGTGGCTGTTCCTTCATAATATACGTCATTACCTTTCGCATTCCATGTATATGTATTTCCGTCTTTTGAAGGTTTTTCATTTGATTTAATGTTCTTAACATCTGTTAAATTTAAAGTTTCTTTAATATTATTAATTCCATCCTCATCATGTAACCAGCTAGATACGATTGTATCGCTGATGGAACCATCTGAGTTTAATACAGAATAAACAGTTTCTGTTTTTTCTGTAGGATTTTCATCATTACTTTGCGCAAATACAGTCACAGGCATCATACTTCCTGCCATAACTGCACTTAACAATACACTACCAACTACTTTTACTGTATGATTTAAATTCATATTTATTCTCCTTTCGCTTCCATGTTTGATTCTGGCCAATTCTTTGTCGTCTTTTCAATGAACTTGTGGCAGAAAATCAACAATGAAGGCAATACTAATAAGATACTTACGACTGAAATTAATGCACCACGCGCTAATAAGATAACTAATGATTTAATTAAATCCATCTTAGCTACAAAGCTTACACCGATACATGCGGCAAAGAATGAGAATCCACTTGTCATAATGGAAACACTCGATTTTTCCATCGCAATCAAAGCCGCTTCCTTAACCTTCTTACCATGCGATAATTCTTCTTTAAAACGCGTTGTCATTAAGATGGCATAGTCTACTGTGGCACCCAATTGAATAGTTCCGATAACCATATTTGCGATAAATGGAAGTGTAGTTCCTGTAAAGAATGGAATACCCATATTGATTGTGATCGCAAATTCAATGGTTAGTACTAAGATGACTGGAAGTGCAAATGATTTAAATGTTAAGGCAACAATGATAAAGATCATAATGACAGATAATACGTTAACCATCGCAAAGTCTGTATTTGTTGTTGTGATCAAATCACGTGTCATACTTCCTTCTCCACCAATCATACCCTTCTTATCATATTTATGAATGATGGTATCCATTTTATCTAACTGTGTATTTAATTCATCGGTTGCAGCTTTATAATCACTGTTCACAACAATTAATTTCTTTCCACCATTTTGGAAAATATCCTTTACTACACTTGGAGTAAAGTTGGATGCAAGTCCTGGACCCACAAATTCTTCATACGCTAATACGTTATGAATTCCTTTTAAATCTTTGATTTCAGAACACATATTCTGAATTTCATTCGTTGTTAATTTGTCATCCACTAAAACGAAATGTGTTGTTGTCATATCAAATTTATCTTTTAACTGATTTGTACCAATGATACTCGCAAAATCACCTGGCATACCAGAAATCAAATCATAATAGACATTTGTATGTGCCTGACCATATCCAAATGGAATGAAAATCAATACGAAGGCAACAAGAATCTTTTTATAGTGACGCATCACAAAACGAGGAACTCTATGTAACTCATTCAAAATTGTTTTATGTTTGTACTTTTCAATCGTCTTATCAAAGAACATCAACAAGCTTGGCAAAATGAAGATAGTTGATAATACACCAAGAACAACACCTTTGGCCATAACGATACCAATATCTCTACCTAGTGTTAACTGCATTACACACAAGGCTACGAAACCAGCAATTGTTGTGATTGAACTTGAAGTAATTGAAGTAAACGTAGCTTTGATAGCCTTAGCCATAGCTTCTTCATTTGGAAGTTTTTGTTTTTCTTCTTGATATCTATGTAATAAGAAGATGGAATAATCCAATGTTACAGCTAACTGTAATACAACAGCCAAAGCCTTTGTGATATAACTAATTTCACCTAAGAATACGTTTGTACCAAAGTTATAAACGATTGGGAAAATCATTCCTAACATAAATACAACTAGAGCAATCGTACTCTCTAATCCTAAGAACAATACGATCATACATAATACAACCGCAATACCTGCATAGATTGGCGTATCGTGTTCTGTTTGATCTTTAGTATCTTCACTGATGGCTGACATACCACCTAAGTAACAATCATCTTTTGTATATTTTTTTATTTTACTAATCGCATTCATTGTACGCATTGACGATGTTGGCTCTTTAAATGTAACAATCATCATTGTACTGTCACCAGAATATAGCATATCCTGAATGCTTTCTGGAATTGCCTGTTTTGGAACAGAGATATCTAATACATCATCTCTCCAAATACATTTTTCAACTCCATCAATTTTATTGATCTCTTCCTTAATTTTTGCGGCCTCTTGATCTGTCTTGTTGTTGACAACCAAGAAGTCTACACTCGATAAGTTAAAATCATCTCCAAGAATCTTTTGTGTTTTCATAGATTCTGAAGTCGAAGGTAAATAAGATAATAAATCGTAATTAATATTTGTATTGAAATAACCAATTGCACTTGGAATCAAAAGAACAATGGCCACAGCCAAAATCATATTACGATATTTAACTATCCATTTTGACATCTTATCCATATCGAATCACCTTTTTTTCTATCCTTTCCTTTACTACGTGAAGAGTATAGTACCAAACTGACCGCTAGTCAATATTTTGTTTTATTTTTTTAAAATTCCTAATATACAATTGTTTTAATATGTTCAATCGGTCATTTTTATTTGTATTTTCTAAATTATTGTTTATAATAAGGATGGTGATAAGCATGAAAAGTAAGATAATCGAAAACAAGAAAATAAAAGAAAACAACCTCTTACAGGCTGCCTTTAATCTATTCACAAAAGAAGACATCACAAATGTCTCTGTTAATGATATTGTAAAAAACGCGGGAGTCGCAAAAGGAACTTTCTATCTTTATTTCAAAGATAAATACCAAATACGCGATATTCTAATTCAAAAAGAAGCACATCGCCTATTTGAAGAAGCCCACAAACAATTAGAAAAGAATGATATTCGTAATTTTGAAGACTCAGTTATCTTCTTGATTAATCAAGTATTGATTCGACTAGAAAACAATCCATTGATCTTAAAATTCGTTGAAAGAAACCTATCTTGGGGCGTGTTCCATACCCAATTAAATACAGCAATCGACAATGATAGTTTCAATCTTATAAAAGAATTTAACGAAATTGCGACCGCAAATGGATATGAATTTGAAAATTCAGAAGTCATACTCTACTTAATAGTTGAACTTACAGGAAGTACTTGCTACAACAGTATTCTTCACAGTCAACCCCTTCCTATCGAAGAATATAAACCTATTCTTTTCGATTCCATTCGAGCTATCCTTTCCCAAGGAAAGAAAAAAAGCTAGGACAAACCTAGCGTACAATAATATAAATCATATAAATGACATATACAAGGATCACAAAGATCCCTTTTTTTCTTGTCATTGTATCTCCCTTTTTCGCAATACCATAAATTAATAGAGAAACACCAATCAAGACAAAAGTATCAATAATATTCTGTGAAGTAGCCGCAATTGGATGGATTGTACTTGAAGCACCCAAAATAAATAAAATATTCATTATGTTACTTCCAATCGCATTTCCTAAAGATAAACCACTCTCACCTTTTCTTGCTGCAACAACACTTGTTACTAACTCAGGCAATGAAGTTCCAATAGATACGACAGTTAAACCAATCAACGTATCACTCATACCAAGCATAGCTGCAATCTGTTTTGCACTATCTACAGTGATGTCTCCACCCCAAATAATACACGCAACTCCAATCACGATATAAATCAAGCATTTGATTCCCGATAAAGTTTGAACTTTCTCATCCTCAACACGATTCTTTTTAGCACTACGAATCAAGTTTAAAATAAACAATACCAAACCAACCAAGAAGATAATTCCTTCAAAGCGATTCAACATTCCATTTAACACAAAAATAGAAAGTAAGATGCTCACTAAAATATTGAGTTTTAGATCACGATTCAAAATATCCTTATCCATTAAAAACGGAGTAATCACTGCACTAGTTCCAACCACAACCAACGTGTTGAAAATATTAGAACCCACAATATTTGAAATCGCAATTTCATTACTGCCCATTAAGCCAGCCGTAATACTCACACTCGCTTCTGGTAAGCTTGTTCCAAGTGCTACAATTGTCAAACCAATAATAACTGAAGGCACTTTTAATTTACGGGCCACACTTGCACTGCCATCCACAAACAAGTCTGCACCCTTCATTAAAAGGACCATACCTAATACTAATAAAAGAAATACCATTTTCTCAATCCTTTCAAATTCACCTTATTATATCACAGGCTTAAAATAAAAAAAGAGATTTTTTCTCTTCTTATCAATCACTTAATACTCGTTTTAGACTCTCAACAGATATTGAATAAACCTTAGAAATCTCATTAACACTCATTCCATTCTTTGTCATAGTCTTGTACAAAAGAACTTGTCCCAATTCGACCCCTGTTCAATGCCTTGTTTTATTCCTAACTCAATTCCTTCAGCTTTCCATTCCTTTGACTTTACTTCCAGCCATCTCTTTTCAGCTTCACACATTTCAATTTCCTCCTTTTCCTCTAATTCTTCTAAATCCAACCATTCTACATCCGTTAATGTCTTGACGACTTTTAACACACTGCTTTTCACAAGTCCAAAATGATTACTCGTTCCTTCATAAATAGACTGATCATAAATACTTCGACATATGTAGAATAGATTATACACGTCTTCTTCATTAAAATTATATGAAGTATTTCCTGTGATTTCAATCAGATTCATTTTGTAGTCATGGAAATAGGATTCAAATCTTTCATCCACCTCGACTAGCTCAGAAAGCTGTCTTGCTGCATTCCAAGGCCTTTCACCTGTATAGAATACTAGAATGTGCACCATTGGTAGTTTTTCTTTCGACTTATTCTTTTTCGACTTCTTTAACATTCGCTCATAAGCTACATATTCATATACGACCGCTCTTACAACCATGGACATATCCACATAACTTTGATTCTCAATAATGAATGCACTATTAAGATTTCCATCATTGTACTTACGAATCACATCCACATGCTTTTCTAGATCCATATTCGAATCATTCATCTTTGAATCGAGTTCCATACAGTTTTCAGGTTTAAGAACTCTTTCTCCATCAAAGAAGTACGCATTAAAGAAGTCGACAAAATAGGCATTGTTTTCTAAAAACTCCTTCATAATTTTGTCTTTTGATTTATTCATGTGATTTCATCACCCCTATCTCATATACGAAATAAATGGAGGTTTCTCTAGAAAACTTGCATTTGTTAAAAAATTTTTACGTTAAAATATAGAATTTCTTGCACAAAATATGTATAATAAGCCCATAAAGGGAGTAGCCTGCACATATATGTGTTTACAGCTTCGTCAATACGATATTAAATCCGGACTGTGATGAAATGGCAAGACTTTGGTACATAAGACCAGAGTCTTTTTATTTTATCTGGTCCAGGAGGAACTATATGAACATAATTTTATTAGTATTAGGATTTATTCTACTACTAAAAGGAGCCGATTGGTTTGTCGATGGATCAAGCAGTATCGCATCACGCTTTGGCATACCCCAACTGATTATTGGACTTACTATCGTTGCGATGGGAACGAGTCTACCAGAAGCCTTCGTTTCTATTACAGCTGCTTTAAAATCGAATGCGGCCATCACAATCGGAAATGTTGTTGGAAGTAATATTTTAAATGTAGGAATCATTCTTGGCATTACAGCACTCATTCGTCCATTACATATTCAAAATAGTACAATCAAATATGAAATGCCATTTATGATGCTTGTAACACTAGTACTCATTCTACAAGGCATAAACAATACTATTTCACGCTTTGATGGTATTATCTTATGGTTATTCTTCCTTGGTTACTTATACTACATTTTCAGAATGACAAAAAATCAAATCGAAGAAGCAGAAATCAAAAAGACAAACCCATTATTTATTCCACTCGGACTGGTATGTTTAATGATTGGAAGTAACTTTGCGGTAGATGCAGCCACAAACATTGCCATTTCACTAGGTGTTAGCCAAAGATTTATCGGACTAACCATTGTTGCCTTAGGAACATCTTTACCTGAACTTGTCACTTCGGTAACGGCCGCCAAAAAAGGCAACGCCGATATTGCGATTGGAAACATCATAGGATCGAATATCTTTAATATCCTATTTGTCGTAGGTTCTAGTGCACTTATTACTCCCGTACCTTTTGAGCCTAACTTTATCATCGATTCCTTTGTCGCAATATTGATTGGTCTTGTCCTTTATATTTGCACTAAAAAAACAAGAGTACTCGGCAAAAAAGCCGGCATACTCTTGTTAGTGACATATTTAATTTACTTTATCTATCTTCTTTAACAAATCACGAATCTCTTCTAATAAGACAACAGTATCATCTTTTTTAGGTTCTTCCTGATCAAGTTGTTCATTTGTTGTCTTTTTAAAATGTGCAACAACTTCAGCATTGCAAAGATGCATGCCGCAACAATTAAAAAGTCCACAACATTTTGAATAAAATTACCATACGTAATTGTAGCTGTGCCTACTTGAATTTTTAAACCTGTAAAATCAAGTCCACCAATCAAAATACCCACAATCGGCATCAATATATCATTTGCCAAGGAAGTAACGATTTTCCCAAAGGCACCACCAATAATGACACCCACAGCCATATCCATCACATTGCCTTTGGCAATAAACTCTTTAAATTCACTGATTGTTTTATTTGGCTTCATTTATTTTTTCTTATCAAAATGCAAAGTTTGTTTCAAAACAGTAGAACAAGCCAAGTCACCAATGACATTCACACAAGTAGCTCCCATGTCACACAAAGTATTTACAGAAATATAAACACCCAAGATTTGATTTGTTGGAATTCCTGCAATTGGACATAAAGCCGCAAAAGCAGCAATCGCACCACCTGGAACGCCTGGAGTACCAATACTTAACAATACGTTACAAGCAAGTACTGTAACCATTGTTCCAATACTTAAATCAATACCTAAAGCTGTCGCAAAGAATGTAATCATAAATGACATCAAAATCGAAACAGCATCCATATTGATCGTTGCTCCTAAAGGAAGAGTCAACGAAGTGATTTCTTCAGGAATACCAATCTTTTCTGTTGCACACCTTAATGAAATAGGGATCGTAGCACTACTTGAACAAGTTCCAAATGCATTCAATCCTGCTGGTGCAATATCTTTAAAAAATTGAATTGGATTGTATTTTCCAAAGAATTTGACCATACCACCATAAATAATAAACGCATATAAATAGAATGTAATATACAACGCCAATAATACCTGTCCTAATTGAAGCATTGTATCCACACCATTTGAATACATAACTGTAGCGATACATGCGAATACCCCAAATGGAGTCACATACATGATCTTACTTATAATAAAAATAGAAATTTGATAAATCGAATCACACAAATTAATAAATGGGTCCGCTTTTTCCTGAATAGCCAAACATGCAAGTCCAATAATCACGGCAAACGCAAGAACTTGAAGCATATTTCCCGTTGCGAAAGCCTCTACTGGATTCGATGGAATAATATTCTGTAACGTATCCAACAACCCATTAAAGGTCGCAGCCTCCACTTGTGTTTTTGTCGCAACAATATGCGCATTCTTACCCAAATGTAACATGCGAGGCAAAACCAAACCTAGACCCGAAGCTAAAGCTGTTGTACCTGTATACCATAATAAGGCATGTAAACCTACCTTACCCGTTTTGGCAATATCCCCAATGCCAATGATCCCCATCACTAAACTTGTAAATACAAGTGGGAAAATCATCATTTTTAATGCCGACATATATATGGAAGCAACAACGCTCAATGCGGTATTTGCCCATTCCGGCATAATAATTCCAACAATAACACCTGCAATCAAGCCAATGAAAATACCAAGTGTTATATTATATCCTTTTTTTTTCATAACTCTCCTCCAATAATGTAAAATATTTTACCACATAATTACATAAATATAAAAATTTACACGTGCACAAAAAAAGACACTGCCTAAAACAGTGTCATCTGATTTTCTTCATCCAATCCCTCTAAAGCATTCATATCCGCTAACTTTTCAACTAAAGTCTTTGAAAGCTGTGTACGCTTCAATACATCTTCCTTAGATAGAAATGGTTTTTCGTCTCTAGCCTTAACGACAGACAAACCTACGTTTGAACCCAAGCCATCAATACTTGTGAAAGGCGGAATAATTGCTTTTGGATCATCTGGATCCACAATAAATTCGGTGGCTGCACTACGATTAATACTAATATTCGAGAATCTAAAACCACGCAATACCATCTCTAAAGCAAGTTCTAACGTATCATAAATAGCTAACTCTTTATCACTTGGTTTTTGTGTTTTATCCTCTTTCATATGTTTGATATCCGCCATTCTTTGGCGAATTGCAGCCTCACCCTGAATCATGGTCTGCACATCATAAGCATCACAACGAATACTAAAATACATACAATAATAATGTACTGGCATATGCACTTTAAACCACGCAATACGCACAGCCATCATTACATAGGCAACCGCATGGGCTTTAGGGAACATGTATTTAATTTTTGTACAAGAATCAATAAACCATTCTGGTACATTGTTCGCTTTCATTTCGGTAACCCACTCATCTTTTAAACCTTTACCCTTACGAACACTTTCCATGATCGTAAATGATAATTTTGGTTTAACACCATACCCCATCAAATCAACCATGATATCGTCACGACAACCAATAACTTCATTCAACTTACAAGTACCATTATCAATTAGATCTTTGGCATTTCCCAACCAAACATCAGTACCATGAGACAAACCAGAAATTGTGACTAATTCCGCAAACGTTGTAGGCTTTGTAAGTTCAAGAATACCACGAACAAATGGTGTACCAAACTCAGGAATCCCCGCTGCTCCTGTAACTTCATTATATTTTGTCGTATCGATTTTTAGTGATTCCGTTGTTGAGAATATAGCCATAGTTGCCTGATCATTCATAGGAATCTGACGAACATTCACCCCCGTTATTCTCTCCAACATTTTCATCGCCGTAGGATCGACATGACCTAAAATATCAAATTTTAAGATATTATCATGAATCTGATGGAAATCGAAGTGTGTTGTTTTCCAAGTCGCATTTGGATTGTTTGCAGGATATTGAACAGGCGTAAAATCATGCACATCCATATCCAATGGCACAACGACAATACCACCCGGATGCTGACCCGTTGTTCTTTTTACACCTTCACAACCCTTAGCCAAATCTACACGCTTTGCCTCATTAAAAGGCTCACACTCCATCTCTTCTTCATATCCTTTGACATAACCATACGCCGTCTTCTCCTGAACCGTACCTACAGTACCTGCTCTAAAGACGTGATCATCTCCAAATACTTCTTTTGTATAGGCATGGGCATTCGGTTGATATTCACCTGAAAAATTCAAATCGATATCGGGAACTTTATCCCCCTCAAAACCTAAGAATGTTTCAAACGGAATATCCTGACCATCTCCACGCATGATTTCACCACAAACCGGACACACCTTATCTGGTAAATCAAAACCAGACTTAGCTTCGTCCCCCTCTAAAAACTCATAGTGCTGACAATTTTTACATACATAGTGAGGTGTTAATGGGTTTACCTCAGTAATATTGGACATTGTCGCAACAAAACTAGATCCTACAGATCCACGCGAACCTACAAGATATCCATCATCATTACTCTTTTTAACAAGTAAGTGTGAAATATAATATACTACATAGTAACCATGACCAATAATACTATCTAACTCACGAGTTAAACGTTTCTCTACAATGTCTGGCAAATCATTTCCATACCATTGGTGAGCTGTTTCAAAACAAATATCACGCAGCTTTTGGTCAGACCCCTCAATGTCAGGTGGATACAACTTATCTTTGATTGGAAAAATAGGCTCTGTTAATAACTTCAATTTATTTGTGTTTTCCACAACAACCTCATATGCTACATCTTCACCCATCCATTCAAATGCCTTCAACATCTCATCTGTCGTCAACAAATGCTGATTTGGATTGCTCGTAGCTTTACGCGCTTGCTTGTTATAAATATAGAGAGGATGTCTAGCATTACCAATTGCCTTGGCATTTATATATACATCACGAAGACGTTTCTCATTAGGATTCACATAGTGTGCATCACTTGAAGCAATCACCATCCTACCCGCTTCTTTTGCGGTATCATAGATAAACTGCAAATACCACTTCAAATCATCCACATCTGTAATGCTTCCACGATCCAATAAATTCTTATAACACTCTAATGGCTGTAACTCAATATAGTCATAAAAGCCCATAGCTTCCAATAATTCTTTTTTACTTCGCGTATGCGCCAATTCAAAAATTTCACCATTTTGACAAGAAGAACCAATTAATAAGTTGCCGTTATCCCACTTCTTTGAGATTTCCTCCTTAATAATACGAGGCTGACCATTTTCTTTACCCATACTCACCAAATATTGTGTATGTGATAAAGTAATCAATTCAAACAATTCTTTTAAGCCATCCTTATTCTTTGCGAATACCGTCATATGATATGGACGATTTCTCTCATAAGGTTTTTTCGAAGCGTATTTCTCACATCCACTTTCCATATCAACTAATGTATCTAAAGTAGCTTCATGTCCTAATTGATTCATCATATTATACATGACTTGAGAAAGTACATCCGCATCATAGTCCGCACGGTGCGCACCTTCACCATCATAACTCACACGATAATGACGACATACACTTCCTAGATTAAATCGCTTTTGATCATCCGGAAGCATCGCATACGATAGTGGCAATGTATCAATCACAGGATTTGTCAGTTCATCACGACCTGTTTTTCTGCAAGCTGCATTCATAAAGCCAACGTCAAACGTTGCGTTATGCGCTACTAAAATAGAATCTCCAATAAATTCTAACAACTCATCTAAAGCGTCTTCAATAGGTTTTGCACGATCTACATCATTTTGTGTAATATGCGTTAAATTTGAAATGTGGGCAGGAATCGTACGTTTTGGATTAATGAACATCTGTAAACGCCCAACCTCTTCACGATTTTTGATTTTAACCCCACCAAATTCAATAATTTCATCACGCGTATTCGAAAGGCCCGTTGTTTCCAAGTCAAACACGACAAATGTTGCATCTTCAAGTTTGCGATGATCATTATTATATACAATATGATATTTAGAATCTGCCACAAGCATTTCACAACCATACAACATTTTAAATTCACGATTCGGATCTTGTTTGACCAAAGCCTCAATCTTATGTTGTGCCATTGGAAATGCCTGTACGACCTGGTGATCACACACACCGATAGAATCCATCCCCCAGTCATAGGCAGTCTGAATAAATTCTTCGATTGCACAAACACCATCCATTTCTGAAAAATTAGAGTGAACATGCCATTCTGTTCTTTTTACTTTCGCATGATCTTCTCTTTTCTTTTCCTTTGTGATTTCTAATTTACGAACCATAAACGAGTCGCACTTTGAGAATGAATCATAAACAACTTCACCCGTTAATACAACGTGCATGCCTTTTTTTACCGATTGAATCTCTTCAATAGGACATTTTGCCCCTTCAAAACGTTTGGCAACGATCGCATCATCGTAATCACTGATATACAACATCTGCAAAGTTTTACCACTCTTCATAACACGATTATCAATATCGAAAATATGTCCTTCAATTTGAACATTTGAATAGCCCACTCGTAAATCTGCAATCTTATATGTTGTAGCTGATTCCTTCTTATAGCTATTTGAAGAAGGATACTGCTTCTTTACTGGCTCTTGTTTCACAACAGGTGCATTCACTTGAACCTTTGCCGTTTCAATTTCAATATCATCCTCAACTTTTTTACACACAATTTCCTGCGTAATCCCTACATCCTCTAACTTCTCCATTAATGAAGGTAAAGCCAAATTTAAAGCAGCAAGACGAGACTCATCGCGTGTAGAAAAACAGATTGTATCATTTTCTAAATAAGGATGTAGAAAGCGAAAATCCTTCACATCACTATATTTTTCCACAAAATAATTTACATAACGATCCAGTTCATCCATTTCAATAACGCTATTCTTTGTGTGCATATGCAACTTTACATGAGCATGCAAAGAAAGCTGAAGCTTAGTAATGATCTGTTCATAAATTTCCAAAGGAATTACATTCTCAAACTCAATGTAAAAATCAACCATTTTATGCGCTGTATGAAATACAGGATTCTCATAAAAAGTTGCATTTTTAAAATACGCATATAATTCCGGATCTAGTAATTTCTCAAATACTTCCATTTTATTTTGCCATCTTTTCAAAAGCATCTTTAGCTGCTTTTTGTTCCGCCTTTTTCTTTGTGCTGCTCGTTCCCTGACCTAATAAAATATCATCTAAATACACACCCATTGTGAAGGTTGGTGCATTGCTTGGACCTTTTTCTTCTAACAATTTATATTGAATTGTCTTTCTAGAATCTGCCTGAATCACCTCTTGTAAATGTGTTTTATAGTCTGTAACAGCCTCACTCTTTTCTTGTTTAAATACTGGCTTCATATATTTTGTCAAAATCTCGTCACAAACAGCATATCCCTGATCAATATAGATAGCTCCAATACAAGCTTCAAATTGATCGGCCAAAATACTTTCTCTATGGCGTCCACCCGTTTTTTCTTCACCAACACCTAGACGCAAGAATTCATACCATCCTAATTGTCTATTCAATACGGCTAATGTAGATTCACACACTGTCTGTGCACGAAGTGTTGTCATTTGTCCTTCACGCATTTTAGGTTCCATCAAAAATAATTGTGTGGCACTCCAAATTTGTAAAACAGAATCTCCCATAAATTCTAAGCGCTCATTGTCTCCCATTTCACGATGATGTTCATTGGCATACGAAGAGTGGGTACAAGCTTCTAGATAAATATCTTCATCTTTATATTGATATCCATTTGCCTTTAACCAATCAATAAACTTTTCCATTTTATTCTTCTCCTTTTTTAAGATCTTCTAATACACAAGCAGGAACAAATCCCGAAATGTCCTGACCATATTTAAACAGTTCTCTTACGTTTGAACTTGAGTACAAACTATATTCAGGACGAGTAAATAAACATACTGTCTCAATGTCCTCATTCAATCTTGCGTTCATAAACGCCATGTTTTGCTCGTATGTACAATCCACACCATTACGAATTCCACGTACCAGCACAGTCGCATTCACACTTTTGCATGCCTCGACAACTAATCCCGATTGAATCTTACATGTTACGTTTGACAAGTGCTTCGTTGATTCATTCAACCATTTTAATCTTTTTTCCTCTGTAAACTCATTATTTTTATCTGAGTTTGGCGAAATAAAGACCACTAATTGATCAAACAACTTACTCGCTCTTTCAATAATATCTAAATGACCGTAAGTAACTGGGTCAAATGTTCCGCAAAATGCTGCTATTTTCATTCTTCATTCTCCTCTTTTTGATAATAAGAAATACGCGTAATGCCATATGTCTTCTCTTTATATTTTATGAATGAAGCTATTTTTTCTGGCCACACCTCTTCTTGCAGGCTTTCCACCACAATAACTCCATCTGATTTTACAATATCTAAATCCTCTAATTTTTGAATCAACTTTTCATTTTCTTGTTTCGCATAAGGAGGATCAATATAAACTACATCATACTTTAAAGTCAAACGCTCCAATACACTAAAAATATTTCCACAAATGATTTTGGTCTCTTTTTCTGCCTTTAAACTCTTTACATTCTCTTTAATGACAGAAATGGCCCCTTTATTATTGTCCACCAAAGTCGCATGATCCATTCCGCGACTCACAGCTTCTAACCCCATATTTCCAGTTCCACTGTAACAATCTAGAAAGTTACCACCAGCAAACATGTTCCCCAAACTTGAGAAGATGGCCCCTTTAATTTTATCTTGTGTCGGTCTAGTCGCATCATTTTTAGGACTCTTTAATGATCTAGACCCATATTTTCCCGCTACAATTCTCATAATAATCGATCCATCTCCCTTCTTCGAATTGCACAAATGCAGTTTTGTGCCAATCCCATTGTCAACATGACTGAAATCAAGCTTGTACCTCCACTACTTATAAATAGTAGGGGTACTCCGGTAAAAGGAATCAGGCTAGCCACACCACCAGCATTCAAAAAGAAGTGCATAAATAGATAAACGCCTGCGCCGCCTAATATTATTTTGTACATATTCTCATTTGTTTTAAAGGCATAATAAAATAAGCGAAATTCAATAATTCCATACAGAATAACCAATCCAAACAAACCAAAGATACCTGTTTCTTCAATCAATACAGCCAAAATATAGTCATTATCAGCCTGTGTTAAATAACCATATTTACGTGCCGAGTTTCCAATACCTTTTCCAACAATATTGGAGCTTGCGATTCCATATAAAGAATTGGCTGGTTGATATCCATCCCCATAAACATCGTTATATGGATCTTTGAAGTTTTCAACACGCACCGCAATATGTGCAAATGACGTATGTTTTAAGATTTCATTTCCTATATTTGTAAATCCAAATAAAACAACACCAAAAACAATTCCTCCATAAATAAGTACTTTTAATACTCGTTGTGTATGTTGTAAAACAGGATATTTTGGAATCATGATACAAGATATAAAGATAAATCCAATGATAACAGCGGTTCCCGTATCTTTTTGACAAAGCACAATGATACATACACAAATAAATACGGCCCACGCCCTTTTAAAGAGTCTACCTTTTTCCTTTAACATAATTGATTTCTTTTTTGCACGATACAAGCATGTCGCACAAATAATCAGCAATAATGGTTTTGCGAATTCACTTGGCTGCAAAGATATACCGGCAATCTGAATCCAGGCATGGCTTCCTCCAATTTCTGGAAACGCAAATGGAAGTATCATTATGAACAAACAAAGTGGAACAATAAACCATTCTATTTTTGAATACCATCGAAAGCGAAAAAAGCGATTCATAAACCACATGGCAATATATCCACATATGCAAAATATACTTTGTTTGACAATTACTTTTGGGACAATGTTAGGGGCATATGTTGTTTTTCCTACATTGGTTGAAACAATCGTAAATGTTCCAATCAACAAAAGAAGCGCCACCGCCCAATTGATATACTTATCACACTTTGGATCTAATGCGAAAAATGATAATTTTCCCTTCTTTTTTTGTTCGGACATGTAAATCCCCCCATCATAAATTCTATTTTAGCATATTTTCAAAAATCATTTGTCAATAATTCAAAAATGCTATAGAATGTTTGCGAGGATGATTACTATGAAAATAACAAGCAAAGATATTATATTGGATACAGACGAAAGAATTCGTATGCAAAGTGAACCTGTTCAATTGCCTTTATCAAATGAGGATCGGGAACTTTTACAGGCCATGTTAGATTATGTGCGTAATTCACAAAATGATGAAATTGCTAAAGCCGAAGATTTACAGCCTGCCGTTGGTATTGCAGCTGTACAAGTTGGTGTTTTGAAACAAATGATTGCGGTTGTGGTTCCTTATGAAGATGGTGTAGATGAAGTTGCACTAGTCAATCCTAAAATCATTTCCGAATCCGTACAAAACGCATATTTAGACAATGGAGAAGGTTGTTTATCCGTAAAAGGCGAACATCCAGGACATGTTTTCCGTCATGCAAGAATTAAAGTTCGTGGTTATGATTTGATTCAAGATAAAAATGTAACAATTTCAGCTGAAGGATATTTCGCAATTTGCCTTCAACACGAAATCGATCACTTATCAGGTACTCTTTTCTACGATCATATTGATGCCAATAATCCATGGAAAAGTGATGATGAGGCAGAAGTCATTTAAGCTTCTGCTTTTTTAAATCGCGTAGCTTTGCTATAATAACAATAGAGTCATTAAATTATAGAAAGAGGTCGAATATGCCAAAAACACAAGAACAAGCGTTTGGGCATGCATCGAACAAAAAACCATATCATGCAAAAAATCACGTTGAAAAAGGTGATACTTTGATTTACGCCCTAGGGGGATTAGGCGAAGTCGGTAAAAATATGTATTGCTACGAACACGAAAATGAAATCTGTATCGTAGATTGTGGCGTTTTGTTTCCAGGTGATGAACTATTAGGAGTTGACTATGTAATTCCTGATTATCATCATTTGATTCGCATGAACAAAAAAAGAAAGTTTTTAGTAATTACCCATGGTCACGAGGATCATATTGGAGGAATTCCATTCTTACTAAAACAAGTCCAAATTGATGCTATCTATGCACCTCGTTTTGCGAAGGCTTTGATTCTTAAAAAGTTAAGTGAACATAAAGGACTAGAAAAAACAAAAATTATTGAAATTGATGAAAACTCAAGTATCTCAACAAAATACTTTAAAGTTGGTTTCTTCAATACCATCCACTCTATCCCCGATTCTTTAGGTGTACATATCACATGTCCTAATGGATCTATTGTCCACACAGGTGACTTCAAATTTGACTTAACTCCTGTTGGAACAAATGCAGACTACCAGAAAATGACATTTATTGGTGTCACAAAACCAGACTTATTAATGTCAGATTCTACAAATTCTGGAGTTGAAGACTTTTCTATTTCAGAAAGAAAAGTTGCCAATGAAATCCAAGACATTATGCGTAAGACAAAAAAGCGTTTAATTGTTGCGACATTCGCATCCAACGTACATCGTGTTGCCCAAATCATTGAAGCTGCTACCAAATTTGGTAGAAAAGTAATCGTATTTGGTCGAAGTATGGAAAACGTTGTCGATATCGGACGAAAGATGGGAACAATCAAAGTTAAAAATTCAGACTTCTTAAGTCCTGAAGAATTAGCTTATACACCAGATGATAAAGTTTGTATTATTTGTACAGGAAGTCAGGGTGAACCTTTGGCTGCCCTATCAAGGATTGCGAATGGTACACACCGCTTTATTCACTTAAAACCTGGAGATACAATCGTATTCTCAAGCAACCCAATTCCAGGAAACCAATCAAGCGTCAATCGCGTTATTGATAACTTATTTAGATCGGGTGCTACAGTATTGACAAAATCCATCTTAAATAACTTGCATACAACAGGACATGCTTCTAAAGAAGAACAAAAACTAATGTTACAGTTAGTTCGTCCAACCTATTTTATGCCAATTCATGGTGAATATAAGATGTTGATGCAACACCGTCAAACCGCAATGGAAACAGGTATTCCTAAAGAGAATATCTTTGTATGTGCAAATGGAGATATTTTAATTTTAAGAGATCACAAAGTACTACAAAGTGACTGGCGATACCAAGGTGACGATATTTATGTCGATGGAAATGATATTTCCGGATTATCCACTGCCGTTTTAAAAGATCGTCGTATCTTAGCTGATAATGGATTAGTTGCCGTTATCTTAGCTATCGATTCAAAAGAAAACAAAATCTTAATGCGACCAGTTATCGTATCACGTGGATTTGTCTTCATTAAAGATTCACAGGGATTGATCAAAGAAGCTGAATATATTGTGAATAATTCTCTTCAGGAAAAGATGAAAGAAAAAACCACTTTCTCTGAAATCAAAAACTGTGTACGCTCTACATTAGAACCATTCTTATACAAGAAGACACATCGAAACCCGATTGTAATTCCAGTTATCTTGAATTCAAAACAAACAATGGAAGAACTTCAAAAGAATCGTAAGAACAATTTCCATGCAAGAAAACCAAGAGCAACAAAGGCATCCTAGTGATGTCTTTTCTATTTTATGATAAAATAGTTTCATGACAAAGTTACAGAAACAAATGTTTATCATCATTGCCATATTATTTGCGATTGTATTAAGTATGCTAGGATCTTTGAAAATCGCAAAAAATGTTGAACCCGAACAATTGAACGTACAATATGAAACCTTGAAAGATGAAAAAATTCCATCCTCAATGAATGATGTATCCATTGTTTATTTTACGGATGTGCAATATGGTAAATTTGAAAATAAAAAAAGAGCCGATAAACTCTTTAATAAAATTGAACATTTAGATCCAGACATTCTAATTTTTGGTGGCGATCTATTTGATGAAACCTGTCAGATGACTCAAGAAGACATAGATTATATCACCAATAAATTATCTAAGATGCATGTTCCACTAGGTAAATTTTGTGTCTTAGGTGAAAAGGATGATGCAAACAGCGACGTAGTTCGTTCCATTTTAAATCAGGCACAATTTGAAATATTAGAAAATGAAACAATTCTTCTTACAAACAAAAAAGAGGAAGGCATTACATTAAGTGCATTATCAAATATTCCAGATCCAAGTAAAATTTCAACGTCAGACAAACAATACAATCTGCTCATCACTCACATGCCAGATACACTGACTAATGAAGAATTATCCACAAAATCAATATCCCTTGCATTATGTGGACACTCTCATGGCAATCAAATCACATTCCCTATTTTTGGTGGATATAAATCGATAGATGGGGCAAAATCACTGAATCGTTCCTACGCAAAACGTCTTGCCTTTCCATACATCATTTCATCCGGTGTAGGATGCACACACGTAAATCTTCGTTTTATGGCAAAACCAGAAATCTATTATTTCATGCTACAAAGTAAATAAGAGGCTTTTTAAATTAGCCTCTTATTCTTTTTTCTTTAGACATTTAATTAGAAGTTCATTGTTCTTTTTGATTTCATCTTTAATAGAAACTAGTTCTAACAAGATGAATACTAAGATTATTATGATAAAGATAGTTAGAGACATGCATGTCCCCCTCTTTTCTATTCGGATATCTCTACTTAAATTTTATCATAACAATAATACGGATATTCATCTTCTTCTCTTTCTAAATTATTAAGCAAAAGAAAAAAAGGTCCATAAGGACCTTTTAAAATAGAATCTTTCGTGTTGCCGGTGTACAAGATGCGATCAATTTTCCATCTTTGTAAGATTTTAATACTGGAGCATCCAAATTTAAAGCTTCATGATAATTTTTTGCATCCATCACCACAAAACTTGCTGGATTTCCTTCTTGAATTCCGTAGCTATCCCCTAAGTGTAAAGTTTTAGCTGCATTTGTCGTTACAAATTTATACGAATTTAAAATTTCTTCATACCCCATCATATGTCCAGTATAGATTCCCATAAAAACAGGATCACGCATATTTCCACTACCCATTGGATTCCATGGATCAAAAATATCATCGGTTCCAAAAGATACATTGCATCCTGCTTCTGTTAATTCTTTAACTCGTGTTAATCCACGACGTTTAGGATATGTATCCGCACGACCACCTAAATGTACATTCACACAAGGATTGGCTACAAAGTTAATATTTGACATTTTTAAAATACGCATCAAACGAATCATATACGCATTATTATAAGAATGCATTGCCGTTGTATGACTTGCCGTTACCTGATCTTTCATACCAGTTTCATAAGCAAGTGTCGCAACTGTTTCAAGTCCTCGACTTGCTTCATCATCAATTTCATCACAATGAATATCAATTAGCTTTCCATATTTTTGTGCTAATTCAAAACAAATTTTTAAAGATTCGACCGAATATTCACGCGTAAATTCAAAGTGAGGAATAGCTCCAGCTGCATCTGCCCCCAATTTCAAAGCTGTTTCCAACAATTCCTTTCCTTTTGGATAACTCAAAATTCCATATTGAGGAAACGCAACAATTTGAATATTCATGAAATCCTTTACTTCTTCTCTTAATTCCAAGATAGCTTCTAAAGCTGTTAGATTTGGATCATTGATATCCACATGCGTACGAACATGTTGAACACCATGACTTGCCTGCATACGAATGACTTTATTCACACGATCCATTACATCTTTTTTAGTTAAAAATTCCTTACGCTCTTCCCAACGCTCAATACCTTCAAATAAAGTTCCCGACATATTCCAATGTGGTTGACCAGCTGTCAAACAAGTATCTAAATGAACATGAGATTCAACAAAAGGAGGAAGGACAAGTTTTCCTTCTAGATCCATCACTTCTTCTTGTGCATATGGTTCTAAATCTTTTCTTATTTCTTTGAATTTTCCATCTTCAATTCGGATACACTTTAATTCTTCATTATTTTCAATACACACATTTTTTATTAACATTTTATGCCTCTTTCTTTCTTATATACCCTATAAAATAACATACTGATGCTACAACCATCGCATTTACCGCTGCAATTCCCCAAGGAAGAATATTTGCAACAATAGCTCCAACAATAACACCAACAATATTGAAACTATTAAAATTACCTACATCCATATTGTCTTTATATTTTTTTCTTTTCATAAAGAAATCTAGAATGACAATAATTCCGATTGGCGGCAAAGCACAATTCAGTATGTTAAGCCAACCTGTAAAATTGTAATACAACCAAATGGATAAGATGGTTCCAATAACACCTGCAATCCATGTTGTTATTTTCATTTGGATATTTGTGATATTACTAATCGCAAGACCACCTGTATAAAGAGCGTTATTATTTGTTGTCCAAATATTAGCTCCTAAAACAATAATAGCAGGAATTGCCAAACCTTGTGCAATCATAACATAGAAAATGTCATCAGCGCCTGTAAAAGCACCTCCAATTGCACCGAAACAAAACATTAATGTATTCCCGAAAAAAAACGCAATGACTGTAGTCCAAACCGCAATTTTATTATTTTTCGCAAAACGAATAAAATTCGGTGTCGCTGTCCCTCCAGAAATAAAGGAACCAATCACATATCCAATTCCTGTAAACACACTGATTTTTCCAGCCGATTGTGCAAACACAGCCACAAGACCACCACCATCAGTTGTGGCAGTAACCATTGAATAAACACCCAATACAACAATTAAAGGTACAGATATCGTACTTACGACTTCTAATGCCTTCATACCTGTAGCAGCTGTCAAAGTCATCAATAACCCAGCTGCGATTGTCAATGCCCATTCATTGATACCTAAAAGTTGAGCTGTTGGAATTGAAAACATCGCTACACCAACGCCAAACCATCCAATTTGTGTAAACCCTAGAACTAAGCTTGATAAATAAGATCCTTTTTTACCAAAAGCTTTTCGACAAAGCAAATCCATTGTTAGTCCTGTGTCAGATCCTATATAGGCTAATATCCCACAATAAATGGATAAAATAATTCCACCAATGATACACGCTAAAACAAATTCACTAAAATCTAAACCATTTCCTAGTTTTGCTCCTACACTCATACTTGCAGAAAAGAAGGTAAATCCAAGCATGACAAAAAACATACTTCGAAACCCTTTTCTTGCACTTTCTGGAACCGCTTCTAATGAATAATCTGTATCTTTTATTTCTTCCATATATACTCCCTCATTTCAAAATTCTCTATATGATTTTAACAGAAAAAGGTACCTATATACAGTACCTAAATCATCTTCTTTTCTCAATTAATAATAGATATGGACAATGATCCACCAATAAATTTTGTATTTTCTGTACCTGAATCGATGTTTGTGTTTTTAAAAACTCTTCCATACATTTAGCTTCTTCTTGTCCCGATTCATGTGGATACATCACAAGCGCCATTCTTCCTTTTACTTTTAAAAGTTTTAAAGCTTGTCTAACTGCACTTACACTTGAAGAAGATTGGGTTGTGATGCCATGATCACCATGAGGAAAATACCCAAAATTAAATATGATCGCATCCACTTCTTCATGAATATATTCTTCCATATGTTCATGTCCAACATTATAGAAACAAGTTTTTTGATCATCCAATTGTTCTTTTGTACTTTCAAAAACATCCCTTTGAATTTCGAAGCCATAGACTTTATGCACATTTTGCGACAAAAAGAAATATGTATCTTTTCCCTGTCCTAATGTCGCATCCACACATATTGCTTGTTTATGAAGAACTGGCTTTAAAAATTCATGGGATAAATCAACCATGGATTTCATCGTAGTCTTAATGCCTCTTTATATAACATATAATCTTCGGTTTTATCACACACAAAACATACATGAATAGCCTTTGTCTCAGGAAACTTGTTCATTAATCGTTTTACGGTTTGAATCGCAATTACACAAGCCTCATGATTTGGATATGCATTGACACCTGTAGAAATACATGGAAAGGCAATATTGATCGATTCCATATCATTTTTTCGCATATAATCATAAGCCAATGCCATACTATTCCAATAACATGCAGCCAAGTATTCATCTTCATTATGAGCGCCATCTATATAACGAGGGCCACACGTATGAATAACTGCTTTACATGGCAAATTAAATGATTCTGTCATCTTAGCTTTTCCGACTTCTAAACCATTTAAAGCCTGACAAGCCTTCATCATTTCACTTCCGGCCTGATAAAATATCTGTGCGCTCACTCCTTGCATTGGTAAAACTTGTTGATTGGTTGGATCAACAATCAAATCAAAATCCAATAATGATATATTTCCTTTTAATGTACTAATCATTTGTCTTCTCCCATCTTAGTCATTCGACTTGATAATTTTTGTGCAGAAATAGAAACCGCATGGAATTGTGTTGCCAAGGTTTCCAACGTTTTTTCTGCCTTGATACTTCTTTCTACAAGACGATTCGCATCCTCTTGCAGCAGCAAAATATTTCGTTCGATTTCTTCCATATGGCTTGTGCGATAAAAATCCTTTGTACTTGATAATAAAGTCATCACTTCCGCTACAAGTGTAGTTGGAGATACCAACATAACATGTTTTTGAAGGGCATATGTAAATAAATCATCACATTTAGCACAAACAAATTGATAAATTGCTTCACTAGGCACAAACAATAAAGCATAAGGCATAGTATCCATATTAATATATTTATTTGCTACATCATCAATATGTTTTTTCATATTCATCTTAAAAGGTCTTAGATATGTATCCATATCTTCCTGAAGATTCATATAATTTTCCATAGGAAACTTTGAATCAATACACAACACTTTATTCGTGTCTGGTAAATGAAAGGCACAATCCGCAATCTTTCCATTTGGCAAAGTATACTGCATCGAATAGATAGATGGATTTTGACCACAATATACACTTAGAAGCATATCCAATTGATATTCTCCCCAGTTTCCTCTAAGTTTTGTGTTTGTCATGACCATATTCATACGATATAAATACTCTTCCATTTGATTTAAGCTCACTTTTGAAGTAGCCTGATTCTTTTGAACATCCTGTACTTGTTTTAAAAGATATTCAAAATTCTTTTGTAGAATCAAAGAATCCGAATTCGAAGTTTCTACTTCTTTCGACTTATTTTGTATCAACAAAACAATCAAACATACAATCACAATACTTAACAATATTAAAATAATGATTTCCATTAAAACCTCCATACGAAAAGAAAAGAGACAAAAAATATTTGTCCCCCATTTGTACACTTATTATAGTTCAACTCGAAATGAATTACTACATCTTTTGAAATTCTTTCATATATTCCACAAGAAAATCAGCCGTTGTTTCCACCATTTCTTTACCCCATTCATACGTTGCATATTTAGGATGATCCTTGCCAAACCAGCCATTATCACTGCTTAAGCGATTGCTTCTAGGAACTGGAATATCCACGCCTTTAAAGTTCACGGTTTGTGCATTAGAAGCTGTTAATTGAGGTGTAAACTGATTTAAATTTGAATCTTCAATCTTATCCTTTTGAACTAGACTTTCATCCACATACAACATAGCTGCCGTTTCCTGACCTGCACCATGGCCTCCGGCCCATTCTGGATTGATTTTTCCAGCAATAGTCCACCAGTCAAAAATTGTACCCACAGCTCCCTTCTTATATAAATGACGACATACTTTACTTAATGCATGTGTGTTTCCTCCATGTCCATTTAAGAACACAAAATGTCGAGCACCACAATCATATAGTCGATCACTGATTCTTTTCATAACCATTTCTAATAAATCACTACCGATTGAAATTGTCCCCGTGTATTCAGTATGAAAATCGGCATCCCCATAAGGTAAGGTTGGGCAAATCAATACATCACTTTGTTTTTCAATTAGTTCTAAAATCTTATTAGGAATCATAGTATCTGTTCCTAATGGATTGTGGATTCCATGATTTTCGGTACTTCCCGTTGTAAGTATCACCATATCATGATCCTTAAAATATTCTTCGCAATCTTTCCAACTCATTCTTTCAAGTCGCATAACTTCACTTCCTAACTTTATATATGTATAATACTCCTATCGAAAGGAAAATTTCTATGGATATTCAAATTTTATTGTTTATACAAGAAAACATTCGCCACTATATACTCACACCCTTCTTCACTTTGATCACAAACGAATACTTTTTATATATACTTCTAGGAATCGTATTGATTTATATGTTTAAGAAAAATGAAGATACTAGAAGACTCGCAAAAGAAACAATTATTGCCTTTTTGATTTGTACCTTATTATTCGTTGTATTAAAACTCATATTCCGAAGACCAAGACCCTTTGATGCGTTCAGTCAATTGATCCCATTAGTGGATAAGCCATCTGATTATTCATTCCCATCTGGACACACCGCATCTGCCTTTATTTGTGCCTTTATGGTATATGATGGTCTTCCTAAGAAGTATAGTATTTTAGTTTTCATACTCGCAATCCTTGTTGCGTTTTCTAGACTCTATGTAGGCGTTCATTATCCAACGGATATTCTTGCAGGTATTGTGCTTGCGTACATTGTTTATAAATTTATGAAAAAAACTATGTCTACAAAAAAATAGTTTTTTTATGGGAGTATAATAAAAACAGATATAAAACGAGTTAACATTACGCAAAAAGGAGGATTATTGTATGTTACACGAAGTATCTTTTACATCTTATAATGAACGCGATCAAGTGCAAGCTTGGATTTATGTTCCAGCATGTAAGCCGAATGGAATCGTTCAATTAATTCATGGATTTGGTGAACACTCAAGACGCTATATCCATATGATTTCGGCTTTTCTAGATGCTGGTTATATTGTAGCCGCTGATGATCATGTAGGTCATGGAAAAACCGCAATGGTGAATAATGTCTGGGGTGACTGGGGAGATAAAGGATGTCACACCATGATGGAAGATGAGCACACATTAAAGAAAATTGTATGTGAGAAGTATCCAAATTTACCTTACTTCTTATTTGGTCACAGTATGGGTTCATTTATCACAAGAGATTTTATCGCAAAATACGGAAACGAATTAAATGGTGCAACAATTTGTGGTACAACAGGCATTTTCCGTGGTGCTAAAGACGTTAAAGAAAAATTGAAAGAAATCATTGATGCAGGCCACGGTGAAGAGTCTAATCCAAATATTGTAGGCTCACTTATGGGCTGGATGTGCGAACGTTGTGGTGAAGTTCAAATTGGAAATGAATGGATTTGCCATGATCCATATGTACAAAAGGACCATGCGCAAGATCCATTCGATGCCTTCACAAGACCTACTAGCAATCGTTCTATTTATGATTTTATCCAAATGATGCTTACAATTGAAGGAACTCAATGGGCCAAAAAAGTACCTAAAAAATTACCTATTTACAATATTGCTGGTGATCAAGATCCAGTTGGCGAATATGGTCTAGGAGTATGTCAAGTCAGTAACTGGCTTGTAGAAACTGGACATCATGTCACTACTAAATTATATTCTGGCTATCGTCATGAAATTCATAATTATCCAGAAATCAAAAATGAAGTTGAAGCCGGAATCATTGAATTTATGAATTCAAATTTATAAGGGTGTAATTCAATTTACACCCTTTTTCATTTAAGGAGCTAGCTATGTTTAAGACAATGCGAAGATTCAAACAAAAATTATCTAAAGAAAAATGGATAGAGATACTTACCGTTGAACCTCATGGCGTATTATCTTTAATCAATGATACGGGATATCCCTATGGTTTTCCTATCACACATTGGTATGATAAAAAAAACTGGACATATCCATTTTCATGGAGCAAAAGAAGGACATAAAATGGATTGTTTAAAACAATTTGATAAGGCAAGCTTTTGTGTCATGGATAAAAGTTTTAAAAAAGATGGTGAATGGGCCGTTCATTATCAGAGTGTGATTGTGTTTGGAAAAATCAAAATGGTAAATAATCCAGATAAAGTCAAAGAAATGTGTACGCAACTCTGTCCAAAATTTACCAATGATCAAAATTATATTGATCATGAATTAAAATATTCCGGACCTAGTGTACAATGTTTTGAACTCATCCCTGATTGTATATCTGGAAAAATCATTAAGGAATCTTAATTGAGTTTAGCATGGAGTAATGTTACTATTAATACAATAAAGTTGAGGAATTATTATGGCAACACCAGCAACATTAGAACAATGGAAAGAACTCTATGATTTAGCTATTGAAATCACAAAATTAAAGCCTTGGAACTCATATTGGGACATGGATTTAATTGCGGTAGAAACAAAGAAAAATGAAGAGCCAAACTTCGTATCCATTATGGGTAAAAGTGGAACATGCACAGGCATCAGTGTTTATCGAGGTTTGGAAGGTTATAGTGATTTTTGTCAAATCTGCAATGACGACTATAATGTACCTGCAACGTTTGTGATGTCCGATCAAAACTGCATTACTTGTTATTGGGGAAATCGTAATGAAATCGATGATGAAATGTATTCAATTATCAAACAATTAGGTCTTCGTTTTCGTGGCAATGGAAACTGGATTTATTTTAAAACTTTTGAAAAGAAAAGTTTTCCAAGCCTTCCAAACTATGGTGAAATCAAAATGTTGATTGAAACCTATAAAGGATTGATTGAAACATTAAAACATGAAGATTATCAAGAGTCCATCTTTGAAGGAGGAGATATTCTCTACACGCAAAAAGATGAGGATGGAAATTGGTTCTCTTATACTGTGCCCAGGCCTATGGAACCAGAACGTTATAATACGATTTTTGTCAATGATTCAAATCTAATTGATTATTTTAAAAATATAAAGGATGGAGATTCAGAACTTGCGATTGATATGGATTATATGATGGTTCCCACAAATGATGAAGGTTTTGAAAGGCCCATCAATCCATTAGCCTATATAGTATTTGATTTAAAAAATAACAAAATTTTACATTTTGATTTAATTCACCCAGATCAAGAAGATTATGAAGTCATTATGAATAATTTTTTAGGTGCCATCGAACATTTTGGTAAGCCTAAACATGTATATGCCAGAAATCCATATATTCTAAATTGGCTTGATTTTATTTGTGAGAAATTAGATATTCCTCTAGTTAAAGATAATTTGGAAGAAATTGATGATATTTTTAATATGTTAAAACATATGGATATGGAGTAATGAAATGAAAAAGGAACTACAAAAACAAATGGATTCCATGATGAATATGACAATGGAAGCCATCACAAACAACAAGAAATTAGAACCTGCATTAAATGAATTATTCAAATATGCACCCCAAGATGAAAAATATCAATTCATCTTACTTCATGAAATCGCCAATCAATATCTACATGAATTATTAGATATTGATTCTGAATTCCACGATTATTCTTTTGAAGAAGGTATAAAGATTTGTATAGAAGAAAAAACGGACTATTTAAAGGAAAGATTTCAAATTTGTACCATTCAGTTTCAATTGGACGACATCACAAGAACCATCACATTCCCTAAACGACTTCCATTAGCGGATATGACATATTTTGTGATGTCTAGTTTAGACATTGTATGCAGCTACGATTTCATGATCAATTGTGAAGGCATTGATTATTCTACTGAAGAAATGCAGATTTGTTCCATTGCCGATTTATGTTTAGAAAAGAATGATATGTTCTTACTATCCTTCTTCGATTCTGAAACAGACGAATTTTATCCTGTAACTGGAAAACTCATCAATGAAGAGCTGAATAAAAAAGAAATTGAATTAGAACGCATTCAAATTATTGAAACTCAAAATGAAGGACCTTGGGTAGAAGAAAACGAACACCGTACTTTAGAAGAACAAAATGATCAATTAGTTTCTGGATTCTTCTTTAATAAGATGTTCTATGAAAGACCCGATTTATTTGAAGAATTAGAAAATGGTAAGGACATCGAAGAATTACTTTTCCAAATGGTTGATGAAGAATTAAATGATGATGTTTTAGATACAGACTTATTAAACTAAAAAGGATCGATTTTTCGATCCTTTTCCTTTGGCTTGTAACGAATAAGAGAAAAGAGCAACAAGCCATGATATATTATTCTTCATATTTTAATGCATCTTTACCACGAGCTCCTGTTGAGATACGAACAACATCCGCAACATCGTAGACAAAGATTTTTCCATCCCCAATATTTCCAGTATACAATGCCTTTTTAGCTGCCTTAACAACATCTGCCACAGACACTTCACTCACAACAACTTCAACTTTTAATTTAGGAAGCAATTCCATATTTACTTTAGCGCCACGATAGTAGCTTGTTTGGCCCTTTTGCACACCACAACCAGATACTTTCGTAACAGTCATACCACCAATACCAATTTCATTCAATTCAGCCTTGATCTTATCAAATTTCTCAGCCTTAGTAATAATAACAACCTTTGAAATAGAACCATCACCATGAATAACTTTTGTAGGTACGGCATCATCCAATTCTACACTTGGAGTGTAACTAGAATCTTGAATTGTTTCTAAATAATCACCAGAAACATCGGCTTCTAAGGCAAAACCAGCATATGCACTTTGCAATCCATGTTCCATTTTATCAAGGCCCACAATTTCTTCATGTGCACTAACACGTAATCCAACAGTCTTTTTAATAATGTAGAAAGTAATAAACATAGTTACAGCAGTCCATGCACCAATTGCCAATAAACCTAATAATTGAACACCTAATAAATGGAATCCACCACCATAGAATAATCCTTGTGCTTCAGGCATTGTATCTGTACCACAAGCAAATAATCCAACACAGATTGTTCCTAATAAACCATTACCAAAGTGTACGGCAACAGCTCCTACTGGATCGTCTATTTTTAATTTATAATCCAACAACCATACAATGAAACAAACCATACATCCAGATAAGATGCCAATCACAAATGATCCAAATACGTTTACGGCATCACATCCCGCAGTAATCGCCACTAAACCTGCCAATGAACCATTTAAACACATCGCAACATCTGGTTTTCCATATTTAATCCAAGTAATCAACATAACTGTACATGTCGCAACGGCAGGTGCTACTGTAGTTGTCGCAAAGATTGTAGCTAACTGAATACCATTTGTAGCCGCTGCACCATTGAATCCATACCAGCCAAACCATAAGATGAAACATCCAAGTGCACCAATTGTTAAGCTGTGACCTGGAATTCCTCGTGGAGTTCCATCTTTATCAAACTTACCGATTCTTGGGCCTAACATCCATGCACCAATTAAAGCAGTTAAACCACCAACATAGTGAATGGCAGCACTTCCGGCAAAATCATGGAAGCCTAGGCTACTTAGCCAACCGCCACCCCATACCCAGTGTGCTTCAATTGGATATACAATTAAACTAATCACAAAACTATAGATACAATAAGAGATAAATTTTGTTCTTTCTGCCATAGCCCCAGAAACAATGGTAGCGGCTGTAGCACAGAACACTAAGTTGAATGTAAAACTTGACCAGTTTGTTCCGGCAAAATCTGTCAATGGACTTTCTCCCCATCCAACAAGTCCCATAAAATCTTGTCCCATCAATAGGCTATAACCAATAATCAAGAATGCGACAGTTCCTAAACAGAAATCCATTAAGTTTTTCATAATGATATTACCGGCATTCTTGGCTCTTGTAAATCCGGCTTCAACCATCGCAAATCCAGCCTGCATAAAGAATACAAATGCAGCTCCGATTAGGTACCATATTCCAAATACCTCTGTTAAAATCTTCTCCATAATATTCCCTCCCTTATACAAAAGAAAAAAGGCACATACAGCTCATGTATTTCATGAACTATAAGCACCTTTGCTTTATGTATGTACGTATTTTATTCTGCATGAAACGATTTGTCAATGTTTTTCTGAAACTTTTTGAAAATTTATTTCCATGTGATAATAACTAGGAACCAAGATTATAACAGCACCAATCCATGCCAACACTTCTACAGGATATAAGCCAGCTTTACCAAAATAGATAGGTAGAATCAAAGCTCCAGAGATCCGCATCAACAACTCAAATAAGCCAGATATCATAGGAATAAAGGCATTGGACAAGCCCTGTATAGTAGAACGATAGGCGTGTAACATATATAAAATTGGAAGCCAAGCGGTTAAACATCGTAAGAAATTCAACCCATATGTCATTGCTTCATGAGCACCTTCACTTGTTTTTGATATAAAACAAGATAAGAAGAATGGTCCAAAAATCCAAAGTATGATAGAAATCAAGATGGAAGTAGCCAAAGATAATAAAACAACTTTTTTCACACCACTCTTGATACGATCATAACGATGTGCTCCATAATTTTGTCCCGTATATGTAACCATGGCATAGCCATAAGAGACAGCTGAAATTTCAAGAACTCCATATAGCTTGTTCATAGCTGTAAATCCAGCAAGGAAATAAGTTCCATATCGATTTACGGCACTTGTTAATACCATACCACCAATCGAAATCAAGACATTTTGTAGTGCCATAGGAATTCCTAATCTAAATTGATTTTTATAGTATGTTACATCCTTACAAATTGATGTAGGCATATATTCTTTTAATTTTAATACATGATATAAGCAGAAGCAGCCAGCTAGAATTTGTGCAATAACTGTCGCAACACCAGCACCAATGATTCCCCACTCAAGGCCCATCACGAATAGTACATCTAAGCCTACGTTACAAATACTGGCAATAATCATGGCTTGTAGCGGTGTTTTAGAATTGCCAAAAGCACGTAAAATGCTGGCAAGCGCATTATAAAACATAGTCGCAAATAAACCGATATAAATAACGTGCGTATACGCTAGAGCTCGATCCATAATATCAGCTGGTGTTTTTAATAAAAACAAAATATTTGGTAAAAGCGGATAAATCACGGCTAATAAAACCACTGTTGATATAATCGCATTCACAACTAAAGTAGAAATACATTTTTGTACATTCCTCTTATCATGAGTACCAAACGCATGAGCTATCGGAATTGAAAAACCTTGGGCAAGCCCAGTCACGACTGCAATTCCCATCCATGTTAGCCAATCCGAACATCCTATAGCTGCTAACGCCTTCACACCAAGGTGTCTAGAAACAATGATAGTATCACAAACTGTATATAGCTGCTGAAATATATTTCCAAGCATTAAAGGTAGAGAAAACAAAAAAATCAACTTTAATTCATTTCCCTTCGTCATATCTTTTACTTGCATAAAACCTCTCCCATTAAACAAAAATAGTATATCATATTCAATAAATTTCTTAAAAAAGTTATTTACAACTAACTATTATAGAGTTATACTAATGACAGTTAGCTATTTCTAACTATTAAGGAGGTATAATCATGAAATATGCATTCGCAAGTCGTACTGGTAATGTGGAAGAAATTATCAGTTCATTAGGTATTGATGCATTACGCATCAATGATGGATCTGAAAGCATCGATGAACCATACATCTTATTTACTTATACAGATGGCTATGGAGATGTACCTGCTGAAGTCGAAAACTTTTTGATGGCCAATGGCACATTGATTCAAGGTGTTGTCTGCTCCGGAGATCCAAATTATGGTGACGCATATTGTCAGGCAGCTGATAAAATCAGTGAAGATTATGGTTGTGAAATTCTATATAAAGTAGAAAATTCTGGTACACCTGAAGATATTGAAAACATCAAAAAAGCGATTGGAGCTTAATTATGCCAAAACAACGTTTTGAATCATTATTGGCCAATTATTGTGCACCTGCACTAAAGCAATATAAATATGCCAATATGTTTCACCTTCCAAAAGACGATGATAGTATTCGATCATTCATTAAACAATACAATCAACAATTCAATTCAAAAGGGATCTTCTTTATCCTCATAGAACAAGAAACTCAATACACCATTTATGTATACAATTCCAAACTTAAAGACTATATTTCCTCAAATGCAGTTCAAAATTTTCTAAAATCCTATCAATAGCCAAATACTTTTGAACTGTGTATACAAGAACTCAAAAAAAGACTTAATACAAAAAACTTTCCTCATGAAATAGGTGTATTTCTTGGTTATCCCTTAGATGATGTAATTGGATTTATTGAACACAAGCCCTATTACTTAGTCGGAGATTGGAAGGTCTATCAAAACGTGAATGAGGCTAAAAAACAATTTGATTTATTTAAACAAACAAAAGAAAAAATGTTGAATCAAATCCATAATGGATATGAATTATGTGAAATTCTTTAACAAATATTTATTTTTTCTTCTTTCATCGACCATCTATCGTTTTTTGGTCTATGAATACGTTTGAAAATCATTTAGAATGTATATGGTTGAACAAATCCATTTCACATTTTAGTTCAACCAAAAAAGAGGTATCGCAAAGATATCTCTTTTTTCTACTCACTTAATACGTAAGCCAATGTTAGACGTGCACAATCCTCAATAGCTTGAATACTCGTTCTTTCATAGCCATGCGAATTCATACAACCAACCCCAAATACAGCAGGCATAATATTGTTTCCAGCACGAATCGCCGCTGTAGCATCTGAGCCAAAACGATAATATGTATCTACACAATAGTTAATATTGTTCGCTTTTGCCAAATTGATGATTTTAGTTGTTAATCCCCAATCATAAGGAGAATAGTTATCGCTAGCCCCAATGGAAACTTTCTTTTCAGAACCATGATTATCCGGTCCAATCAAGCCAATATCCAAAGCTACATATTCACTCACTTCACTAGGAACATAAGCTCCTCCATGGCCAATCTCTTCATAAATAGGAAACGCAAATAAAGTATCATAAGCAGGTTTTAGATTCTCTTCTTTCAATTGACGCAATACATCAATCACGGCTGCAACCATAGCCTTATCATCAATATGACGTGATTTAATAAAGCCAGATTCTGTACGTCTAAAACGTGGTTCTACACTAATCAAATCCCCATGTTCAATTCCTAGATCATATACATCTTTAGCACAACTAACATCTTCATCCAATAAAATAGCTTCATTAAATTTATCACGTTCACGACTTCTCGCATCATCAAATACATGTGTAGAGTGCGACTTACAAATCACCATACCCTCATATGTTTTTCCACTACGCGTATGAATGTACACATTCTCTCCTTCCACATTATGAAAGTTGACTCCGCCCAAGTTTTTTACTTCGATCCATCCATTATCCATCACATGACGAACCTGCATACCAATCGTATCTAAGTGAGCTCCTACACATACAATCTTACTAGAATCTTTACCTGGTACACGAACATAGGCAGTTCGTTTATTATCAAACTCAAGTTCATAACCAAACTTTCCAACCATCTCCGCTAATTTTTTGTGAATTTCAGGATAGAACCCTACCACACTCGGTGTATTGATCAATTCCTCTAAATTCTTTAACATTTCTTCGGTTTTCACCATAATATTCACTTCCTTTTCTTGACACCTATTATACAATATTATTATGAAAATAATTATCTCACCCGCTAAGAAAATGAAAATGATCGATGATATCAACATAGAGTGTACAACACCCATGTTCTTATCCAAGACAACTGAACTTTTAAATCATATTCAAAGTTTAGAGTATTCAGAATTAAAATCTTATTTAAAATGTTCAGACACAATTGCCCAGACTACATATGATCAATTCCATAACATGAGTCTAAATAAAGATACAACACCAGCCATACTAAGCTATTCTGGCATACAATATCAATATATGGCACCCCATGTATTTACAGATGATCAAATCAAATATATTCAAGAACATCTTTACATTCTTTCTGGATTTTATGGTCTTTTAAAACCACTGGATGCGATCACACCCTATCGTTTAGAAATGCAGACAAAATGCCCATTCTCTTTGTATGATTTTTGGAAAGACGATCTTGCCAATCAAATAGATGAACCCATTTTAAATCTGGCAAGTGAAGAATATGCCAAAACCATTCGAAAATATAAACCATTGATTGATGTTCGTTTTGTCGAAGAAAACGGAAAAGAAAAAGGTGTTTATGCCAAGATGGCAAGAGGAGCCATGGTTCGCTTTCTTGCCGAAAATCAGATTGAAAACATCAATGATATTACTCACTTTTCAGATTTAGGATACACTTATGATGTGAGTCAAAGTACTGAAAAAAATTATATTTTCAAAAAAAAGCTATCATCATGATAGCTTTTCTAATAGTTCTACAACCATTTGGGTTTGTTCCTTATACATTGTATAAGCTTCTTCATCCTTATTTAGAATGATATCCATAAAGTCCTGACACTCATACAACATGTGATTTGGTTGTTCAATACTGATTTTTTCTTTTGTGTCCGCTGCCTTTTTGCCAATCTGATCTTTTTTCGGCATATCAAAATAAACGTCTTTACATACACCACTGCTCGCACCAGAGACAATGATTGTACCTTGATCCCCTTGTACATATACTGCATAAGGGCTTGAACAATCTTTAGCACCTGTACAAGTTGCGATAAAATCGGGATACTGCATAATTATAACTCCACTTGTATCGATGCCGTTGTATCCAACATTTTTAAAATAATGAACCTCACTCGGATTACCAAACATTCCCGTCACAAAATGTAAATTATATACATTGATATCCATTAAAGCTCCACCATTGAAGGCTGGATCAAAGGCATTTGTTTGAACGTGATCTTTATACTTTTGATACTTCGATGAATATTGTGAGAAATTACACTGAACCATCTTGATGTCTCCGCAATTCGACAAATTTTCTTTAATAATTTTATAATTTGGCAAATGTACATTTGTGATGGCTTCAAAAATATAGACACCCTTTTTTTCAGCTATTTCAAATAGTTCATTACACTCTTTTAAAGTTGGCGTAAATGGTTTTTCATTAATAACATGCTTTTTATGTTCCAACGCCATTTTTGATTGTGAATAATGTAAAGAGTTTGGACTTGCCACATAAACAATATCCACATTTTCATCATTCAACATTTCTTCCATATCCGTGTAATACTTTTGAGCCCCATGTTTTTCGGCAAATTCTTTAGCCCGCTTCTTTGTTCTAGAATATACACAATATAAATTGTATCGACCATCTAAACGCATAGCTTCAATCATGCGCTCTACTATAACACCAGAGCCAATCGTTGCGACATTCATCATGCTTTTTCTCCTTTATTTTTTACCCAGTTATTTTCTTTTTTCTTCTTTTGTTTTTTTGTTTTACGATAAATGATAAAGCGAACTCCATCCTCGCTGTTTTCACCTTTCACAATATAGTGGTTGGCCTTACAAACCTTAGAAACAATGGATAATCCTAGTCCGAAACGTCCACCTTCGCCTTTTTCATAAGGTCTAAATAAAGATTGAATGCGATCTTCAGGCATCTTTGGACCATCATTACTAATACACAACCAGTCTTCTCTTACTTCAATCTTAATGTAAGATTTCGCATAACGGAATGCATTTTCCATAATGTTTTCAATGGCTACACGCCACGCTTCAATCAAACCATCAAAGAAGACTTCTTCTACATCTGTAATCACTTGAATTTCAGGGCGAATCACGGCTGCATTTAATACAACCTGTTCCACAACATCCTTCATATTTGTGACTACACCCTCAGCATCACTAGCAACCAAGTATTCAACACGATTCATATATAATAAAGAATGTACTTTATTTTCTAATCTCTGTGCATTATCTAAGATGACATCAACACTGCTTTCCAAAGTTCCATAAGGATAGATACCATCTTTAATAGATTCAGCATACGATTTAATTGTCGCAATCGGCGTTTTTAAATCATGCGAAATATTATGAATCATATCTTCTTTGGCTTTATCCTGCTTTTTCAATTCATCATTCATCTTCACAATCGCGGTCGCCATTTCACCAATTTCATCATCACGATTTAAATGAAGTTCTACTTCTTTTCCATCTTTAATTTGTTCTATATAATTTCGAATTAAATTCAAAGGATGAATAATAGAGAATACCCACATTAAAATAATCAGGAATACAATCATAAACGCAATCACAATAACGTATACCGTAGAATCAATCAATGAATCTCTAAACTGTGTCGCGTACGTATCATCCATAAAACTCGCCAAAATTATACCGTCATGACAATAGATCAAACGATAATAATACTTCGAATTTGCGACCGTAATCGTTCCCTGTAGTGCTTCTTCATTTTCAGAATTCATTTGTTCGGATTGATCTAATAAATATTCATATACTTTATGATTCACTGGTTTTCTTTTGGAACTCTGATTTGAGAACACATTCATTTTACCATCTTGAATAATACAGTTTGTTTGAACACTGTCACTCGCTAAGAAAGCATAAATGTCATCTATACTATCTGTTTGTTTCGAATCCACTAATCCAACGATCGGTGTTTGTCGATTTAAGATCAGTTCGTACATTTGTTTAGTAATGGTTCGATCAATATTATCGCTGACAAACACAAAGAAAAACATGATAAAAAACATCAAAACTGTCAAAATAATTGTTAAAATTTGTCGCGTTAATGACATTTTTTGAAAATAAAAGGAAGGTCCCTTCATAAAATATCACCTCATCATAAACATTTTACCATAAGAAAAAGAAAAGGGGATACATTTGTATCACCCTAAACGATATCCATATCCATAGATTGTATGAATGTTTAAATTTGGAAGTTTTTTACGCAAACGACGCAAAGTATCATCTACGACACGATCACTACCAAAGTAGTTTTCATCCCAAACATTTTCAAGAATTTTATCACGTGAGAAAGCAATTCCTTTGTTTTTAATAAACATCATCAACAAGTCAAATTCCTTTGTCGTTAATTCAATTTCTACATTGTCCGCATAGATTTTTCGTTGTTCTTCATCCAATTCATATCCATCAATACTAATGCGATTATTATCATCACGATAAGCACGCTTAATGATATTGTTGACTCTTAATACTAATTCTTTTGGTGAAAATGGTTTTGTGATATAGTCATCGCAACCTTTCTCTAATCCAATGATACGGTCAAATTCTTTATCACGTGCAGACATAAAGATAACTGGTGTTTCCGGTCCTTGAAGACGAATTTCTTCTATCAAGTCAAAACCAGATTTATCATCCAACATAATATCTAAGATCCACAAATGCACATCATCATCCGCAACATGTGCACTTGCCTCTTCGTATGTATAGTAAGAATGAACCTCATATCCTTCTTTTCGTAAGTATTGGGCAACTAGATTATTGATATCCTTCTCGTCTTCAACAATACTAATGACTCTTTTCATTGGGCCACCCTCTTTCTAAAAATTATTTTCTTCTAAGAAATCTGTAACACGCTTAACATATTGAGCACATAACTCATCTGTTTTCGCTTCCACCATGACACGAATCAATGGTTCTGTTCCACTTGGACGAACTAAGATTCGTCCTTCATTTCCTAAATCATTCGCAACGGCATCTACAACTTCTTGTAGTTCTTTACTTTCTAGACATGCATTCTTATCTTTTACAGTCACATTCTTTAATAACTGTGGATAAATAAACAATCCTTCACTCAATTCCTTCAATGATTTTCCTGTAGCTTTCATGATTTCTAGAATCTTTAAAGCCGTCATTAAACCATCACCCGTTACTTCATGTTCTAAGAAAATGATATGTCCACTTTGTTCTCCACCAACCCAGTAGTCATTCTTCTGCATTTCTTCAAATACATACTTATCTCCTACTGCCGTTTGAATATAATCAATCTTATTGGCATCTAAAGCCTTATATAAACCTAGGTTTGCCATAACCGTTGTGACAACCATATTCTTATTTAAATGATTGATTGATTTCATATAGCGAGAACAAATATATAAGATGTAGTCTCCATCGCAAAGCTTTCCATCTGAATCCACCATGATCAAACGATCGGCATCGCCATCAAATGCCAAACCAATATCATAGTCCCCTTCACGCATCATTCTTTGTAGTCCTTCAGGATGTGTAGATCCACACTTATTGTTGATGTTGATTCCATTTGGCGAATTGTTGATGGCATCCACTGTAGCACCTAAAGAATCCAATGTTTCAACCGCAGTACTTGTCGCAGACCCATTTGCCAAGTCACAAAGAATCTTCATGCCAGATAAGTCTACAGGAACACATTCTTTTAACCAGCTCATATAGATTTCGAGTCCATCTTCCCATTCAAAATATTCTCCAATGTGATCTCCAGTCACTAGATCTAAATCGGTTAAACCATCCATATATTTTTCAACTTCAAGAAGAAGTTCTTCCTCCATCTTCTCTCCATTGTGGTTAAAACACTTGATTCCATTATCATAATATGGATTGTGACTTGCACTTACCATGATTCCACAATCAAAGCGTTCTTTACGAACCAAATAAGAAATAGCCGGAGTTGGACATACACCTAATAAATAGACTTGAGCCCCCATGCTTGTAGCACCTGCCGCAAGACCTAATTCAAACATGTCTCCACTAAGTCTTGTGTCTTTACCAATCAAGATTTTCGCATGTTTTTCTTTTCCATAATACCAACCTAAATATTGTCCAATCTTAATAGACATATCTAGAGTTAAACCCTCATTTGCCTTACCACGAACTCCATCTGTTCCAAAATACTTACCCATTACTCTGAATCCTCCTTGTCTGATGATGTATTTTTAGCTAATTTCACACTTGCATGTACTGTCTCTGGTGATAGTGTAACATTTACTCGATTCCCCTTCGCATCATAAGCCGCCAACGCTGCATTAGCCTCAAAATCTTGAATTTGACCTGTACAGTCAATCAACGCCTTCACAATTCGAATTGAATTCAATTGATTCTGGCTTGCCGTAATCTTAACTGTCATCACATCTATTGTAGGTGTTTCAAAATCAGTTACCTTTTGGTTTGATCCCACCAACAATTCTGGTTGGATTGTGAATGATTTTGTAACTTTTTTAGAAAGTGTAACATCAATCGTAGCAGGATCTACAACAGCTTCAATTTTTTCTGGCAAATTCTTTACCTTTAAATTGATGATATTTTCACCTTCCGAATATTTTTTCAAGTCAGCTACGACTTGCACACTACCCTTTGAACGGAATACCTGAATACTTGTCGCATCTCCAGTTAATGAAACATCTACTGTACTTGGCACACCAGCCACATCATATTTATCCGTATCTGCTTGTACTTCAACAGCTACATTTCTAAGATCCACAGTTGTTCTTGTATCGTTGAACAATTTTAAACTAATATCTTCATAGTTTACCACAACACAAATCATGATGGATAAAACCAAAGAAATAATTACAGATCCTTTTTTATCAAATAATACACGGTCTACGAGTTTACTAACTTTTTGAAATATCAAAGTCAGTAAACCACGCAACTCATTAAACCATACAGAAGGGCTCTTCTTATTTGGAGATTCCATGTTGACTGCCCTCCTTTTTCTGTTCATATAAATTCACAATTTCAATTGCCTTCACACGCTCATCCTTATTTGCGTCCTCAGTCTGCTTTTTAGCACGTTTCCCCATGGACTTGGCCTGAGACAACATGGGAACAAGAATTGAAGACGGATTTTGACTTGATTCTGTCACTAACATATTTGTTAGATAACGCTGTAAACCTTCTGGTGGATATTGCGTTAACTGGCCATTGACCGCAACTGAAATATTTCCTGTTTCTTCACTCACAATAATTGTGATTGAGTCTGTAATTTCACTAATACCAACAGCCGCTCTATGTCTTGCTCCATACTTACTAGGAAGATCCTTTGTGGTTGGAGGAAAATAAGCGGCTGCACACGCTATTTTATTCCCCTGAATAATAACGGCACCATCATGCATTGGTGTTCCATACTGAAATATTGTTCCTAATAATTCAGTTGAAACTTCTGAATCCATCACAATTCCTGTACGAATAAAATCGGACAAGCTCTGTGTTCTTTCGATAGAAATCAAGGCTCCTGTCTTTGATTTTGACATTTCTGTACATGCCTCTACCAATTCATTGATCATTTGTTGAATTTGTGAAACGGAGACATCCGTTGTTAAGATGGCTGTTGTTTTACCAACTTTCTCCAACATACCACGAATTTCAGGTTGGAAAACAACCAAAATAACGACAACTCCCCAATTCAAGAACATTTCAATCAAATAATTTAAAGCATTTAAGCCTAGCCATACAGCAAAAGCCTTAATTAAAACAATAATCAATACACCCTTCACAAGTTGGATCGTACGTGAATTATTACGCACAATTCTTAGTCCAGAATATATCAATCCCCATACTACTAAAATATCCAATAATAATCGAATTAGGAATGTAATATCAGATAAGCTGAAACTCATCTAAAATACCCCCTTATTTTATTTATAAATTTTTTGAAATTAAATCACTTACTGAATCATACTCAACTTGAGCATGTGCTTTTACATCTTCATCTGCATACGACATAACTGAACCATGCACACCAAATTCAATCAACGGAATATCATTATGCCCATCACCAATTGTATATACATCTTCTTCTTTGATATCCGCATATTCAATCAAGAAATCTAAACCTGTCGCTTTAGAAATCCCCTTTGGTACAATATCAACAACGAAATTATTTGGATAAGCAACAACTTGTTCATAATACAAATCGTTGATTTTACTTGCCACTTCTAAAGCTGAATCTGTATCTTCCATTGATAATACGATCTGCGCAAAATGTGTCATATCCAACAATTCGGCTTCCGTAACATCTGGTTTTAAATTTGGATAACGATGATCCACTGCATTTGGCTGCAATACAATACGATGACGGTGAATTCCATCGTTTACAACATAACTAATCACAGTGTCTATTTTTTTTACATTATGTAAAATGTCTAAACAAACATCAAAATTCAAATAATTCGACAACAAGACATCTCCATTTTCACCAAAAACCATACCACCATTATTTGTGATCAAATAATCACATGGTAAATTAAATAATTTGATTTGCGCATCAATCGATTCTTTAGAACGACCCGTCACAATCACAAATTTGTTCCCCTTATTTTTCCATTCTTCAATCGATTTTAAATCTTCTGGCATTACATCCTGTGCATAACGCAATGTACCATCATAATCTGTAGCTAAAAGCTTCATGTGTAGTTCCTCAACTTTTCTATTTATCATAATTTTATCACATACATTTAATAACAAGCAATATTGCTATCCGTCCTTGATTCACATCCTGCAACATAGACACCATTTTCTAATCGAATAATGACTTGTCCACGCCCAAACATTGATAATTCGGACTCTATTTCAATTTCATGACCACGTTTCTTTAATTCAGTAATTATATTCTCATCAAAGCCTGGCTCAACAATAAATTTCATATTCTCTATCCACTGAAATCGTTTGGCATCTAAAGCCATCTGTGGATTTAAATGAAAATCAATCATGTTTGTGACAACTTGCATATGTCCCTGTGGCTGCATATAACCTCCCATTACACCAAAAGGCCCTACGGGTTTATCATCTTTTGTCAAAAAACCAGGAATAATTGTATGATACGTCTTTTTATGAGGCATCAAGTAATTCACGTGAGATGGCTCTAAACTAAAATCATATCCACGATTTTGTAAGGAAACTCCATCTACGACAATGCCACTACCAAATCCCATATAGTTTGATTGAATATATGAAACCATATTGCCATCTTTATCTGCCGTGCACAAATAGACTGTACCAGATCCATGCGGCTTATCTACCCTTGGTGGCAAAGCCGAATGACCAATTTGACTCGCTCTTTGTTTACCATAATCAACACTTATCAAATCATCCACTGACATATTCATACATTTAGGATCTGTAACATATTCTTTGGCATCCGCAAAAGCCATTTTTAAAGCTTCCATCTGCGTATGAATACAATCGACATCTCTATCTTTAAATTGAAAATTATTTAAAACATTCAAAGCCATTAAAGCCACAATGCCCTGTCCATTAGGAGGTAATTCCCACACTTGATAGCCATGATAATCTACATGAATTGGATTGACCCATTCAACCTTGTGATCTTCTAAATCTTGTTTTCGTAAGAATCCACCAAATCTTTTAGATTCTTCATCAATACGATCTGCCAACTCTCCATAATACAAAGCATCTGTATTTGTATCAGCAATCTTTTCTAGTGCATCCGCAAGTTTTGGCATGCAAATCATCTGTCCTGGTTCAGGTGTTTTTCCATCAAAAGTAAAAGTATCATGCCAGCTCTTAAACTCCTCACTATTTGGAATCGCATTTAATGCTTTTTTCCACATACGAGCAATCTCTGCACTGACTGGATATCCATTTCTTGCATAATCAATGGCAGGTTCTAATAACTTTTTAAACGGCAAAGAACCAAATCTTTCACTTAAAGCTTTCCAACCCTTGACTGCACCAGGCACCGTAACTGGAATCCATCCTCGTTTTGGAATTTCATCCACTTTATCAGCCGAAATCGCATATGGAGAATGGCCTGAACTATTCATACCATACATCTTATCTTTCATCCATACAATCGCAAATCCATCGGATCCAAGCCCATTTGAACATGGTTCTACAACCGTCAAACAAGCTGCCGTCGCAATGGCCGCGTCTACGGCATTTCCGCCCTGCATAAGCATTCTTAAGCCAGCTTGTGTAGCTAAATTATTTCCTGTGCAGACAACTCCGTTTCGTGCAATCACATTCGTTCTTTTGGATACGAATGGATTATCATAATAGTTAATTTCCATATCTTCATCACCGAGACAATTATACAAAAATTAGAGCAGACATTCCATCTGCTCTGATTTATTTATTCACTTTTTTTAAACCGGATAACTTTTCTACCTTATCCAATTTTTTTATCATCCACATTATGATTTTATTCTATTCATTTTCCTAAAGCATTTTCTCAAGCATGACCATATATGAGTATCTTTAAGTTCCATGATCTAGATTGGATGATATCCTTAACATTTCAAGTACTCTATCCTTTTTGTGATTATTCACTCGATAAAAACCCTTTATCTAAATCCTATTTCCTTTTCTTGTTAAGTCCCATTGAATGTTTTTTCTAGAGTTCCTCTAGCTTAACCTTTGGAGTCTTTTCTCCATAGCTTCAACTTTTTATAGTTAAAACTTTCCGTTTCAACTCTATGTTATTGTCATCTTCTCACCGCTCTCTTTTTGTCTTAAGAGAAGTTTTCTCTGCTCTTACTTCTCTTTACACTTTCATTATAACCAACAAAATCAAAAAGAAAAGGCAAGTGGTAAAACTCGCCTTTTTACTGGTAAAACCGGTTATTTCATCGATATCTTTCTTTTTTTTCCTCTCGAAACAGGAATCAGAACCTTGTTTATAAGCTCAACTTCATCTTTATACCAAGCAACAATATATTTAGAATTCACAATATAGGATACGTGTACTCGTAAAAAGCCAAATTCCTTAAATATATCTTCTAATGCATTCATACTGTCACGCTTATGGAAAATGCCTTTTTTTGTATAGAAATACACCATCTTTTCATTCTTTTCCAAATAGTAGATATCTTCATACGAAAGATTCATACGAACTCCATCATAATTAAATTCATACACATGACTTTGAATACATTGCGAACGAATCATTTGATCATAAGCTGAAATGTCGGCTGCGATATTTTCTTTTGAAATATAGAACACACGACTTCTTTCATCATCGCCGCGCGTCTTAATTGGATTTTCACAAACATAAATAACAATCGCATTGGAATTATCATGTACAAATACGCTTTCAATACGACTCGTCTTAAACATTTCATCAAACACAAATAATTGATACTCTTCTTCCTTCATCCGTTTTGCCAGATCACTCGCCTTTAAGTAATGACGAAAACACCAATCCTCATGCGTAAACAATTTAGATAATTGAAAAACGATGTCCTTAGTTTCTTTTTCATATTCTAATAGGGCTACTTTTATCATACTTATAATTATAAAGAGTGAACGCATTTTTATCAAATGTAAACCATTTCAAAATATTATTCTTTAAAGTCACGAATTAAAATCAAATCCTTAACAAATTCTTTTGCGCTAACACTCAAAATGATTTTACCCTTTTCCTTTATGGCTCTACTAGGATCTCCACCAATCCCAATTGGTTTTCCCTTTTCTGTGACCCAATCTGTAGCTAACCATGACAAATGTGTCTGCATTGCCGTATTTTTGGGAATTCCTTTTTCACTAGTCTTTAATTTAACCAAGTCTTCATCTATTGCCATAACCATAGATGTTTCCATTTCACCACCATGAAAACCAAAAGTATTTCCCTTTAGAAAACGTTGCCTTTACAGCTGGATGATCTAAGATTCCTGAGTTTAATACAAATGGATACACTTTAAAATCACTTCTTACTTCTCTAGAAATCAAATTTGCGACCGGTGCATTTCCACCATGACATACAAGAAAAACCATTTTTTTAAAGCTATGATAAGCTAGACTTTCACGTATGTCATACAACATATGATAGTAAGCCATAGTTTTAAATGTAATGGAGCCATAAAACTCTTTATGTTCCGTACTCAATCCGACTGGAAACAACAATAAATTTATGTCCTCGGCCTTTAACTCTTTTTCAATATAGTCACACATAGTTGTGGCAATGAGTGTATCCGAACCAAGTGGTGCTTGATTTCCATGTTGTTCTAATGCACCCCTAATGGAATCAAAACAATTGTGTTTTCTCGATCGACTTGTTCCATTTCTAAACGTGTTAATTCTTGATACTTATAAATCATACTTATTTTGCCTCATAAATCAACTTAAAGCTTGGATTTACAGAACCTACCATCTGCACAACAGAATCTAACGCATTCCCATAGCTTTGGCATATAGTGGCAAGGTAATACATGCATTACAGAAACATGCGAATACGGTACGAATTAGAATTCCAACAATTAAAGTTTTGTTGTCTTATTCATCTTCTTGTACACAAACCATGTTGGTAAAATAAATAGAACAATGCCTAAAAGATTTGCGAGTTCACCCACATAATCTGTGTTTGTTCCTACTGTCACAACTTTTACAATTAATTTAATAACTTCTACTAAAACGGCAAATACAGGACCTAAACTAAATAGAGCAATAATACTTGGTACATCACTAAAATCAATCTTGTAGAATGGTGGCATCATTGGTAAAGAGAATTCCAGTGACATCAAAGCTCCTGCAAGACCTACAAGCATCGCCGTTAATACCATCGTTTGAACATTCTATTTTTCATCTTTTTACCTCCTTTTGATTCGGATAAGCTCTTCCAAAAGGAAAACCCCAAGAAAAATCTTCCCGGGGTCTAAAAAATACAAAAAATACTTTTGTGTCTTCTACCATCCAGACTATACTGTCGGTCTTGGAATTACACCAAGTCAGCCACTTGCGTGGGTCGCGGACTTTTACCGCCGGTAGGGAATTGCACCCTGCCCCGAAGAACTCATTGAATCTATGTTCGCAAATAAAATAACACACTTATTTTCATTATGTAACTAGTTCGTCTATTTTTTTCACAATATGATTATTTTTCACCTTTCATCTCAAATAAGATATCTCTTAGTTGCGCCGCTCTTTCGAAATCTAAAGTACGAGCTGCCTCTTTCATTTCCTGCTCTAATTCTTGGATCATCTTTTCCTTTTGTTTTGCCGGCAACTTTTTCTTCTTCAAATACTTAGCCGCCATTTCCTTAGTTTCCTTAGAACGAACTACATCGTGGATTGGTTTGATGATTGTCTTAGGAACAATGCCATGTTTTTCATTGTATTCCATCTGAATCGATCTACGTCTTGCGGTTTCATCTATGGCTTCCTGCATACTTTCCGTAATTTTATCGGCATACATAATAACTTTACCTTGGGCATTACGTGCCGCACGACCAATAATCTGAATCAATGATCGTCTTGATCTTAAGAAACCTTCTTTATCCGCATCTAATATCGCAATCAAGCTGACTTCTGGAATATCCAAACCTTCTCTTAATAAGTTGATACCTACAAGCACATCATATTTACCTTGGCGTAAATCATGAATGATCTCCGTACGTTCAATCGTTGTAACTTCATGGTGTAGCCATGCTACTTTTAAATCCATATTCTTTAAATAGGAAGTTAAATCTTCGGCCATACGAACCGTTAGCGTCGTAATCAGAGTTCTTTCATGTTTTTCAATACGATCCTTAATTTCATCTACTAAGTCATCAATTTGGCCTTCAATAGGACGCACTTCGACTTCCGGATCTAAAAGACCTGTTGGACGAATGATTTGTTCAACAATTTCCCCATGCGTTTGATCCAGTTCATAATCTCCTGGTGTTGCAGATACAAAGATGGCATTTTTAATCAACCCCTCAAATTCATTAAAACGCAAAGGTCGATTATCTAAAGCACTTGGAAGTCTAAAGCCATAATCTACCAATATTTGTTTTCTTGCACGGTCTCCATTATACATGCCACGAATTTGTGGTAAGGAAACATGACTTTCATCTACCACAAGTAAGAAATCATCTGGAAAATAATCAAAGAGTGTATACGGTCTTTCGCCTGGCTTTCTGCCATCAATATGCCTTGAATAGTTTTCAATACCTGGGCATACGCCAAATTCTCTTAATGCTTCTATATCGTAGCGACATCGTTGTTCCAAACGCTCTTTTTCTAATGGTTTACCCTGCTCATCAAAATAAGCCAATCTTTCATCCAATTCTTCTTGAATTGTGTCTGCTGCATGATTGATGATATCCATACTTGTCGCATAGCCGTTAGCTGGATAAATAATATACAGCTGATAAGATTGATTGACATGTCCTGTTACTGGATCCACTTCACAGATTCTTTCCACTTCATCATCAAACATTTCAATACGGATTAAATAACGATCCGTATGACCTGGTGTGATTTCAATGACGTCTCCACGTACTCTAAAAGTCCCTCTTAATGGATCTGTATCATTACGCTTATATTGTTGATGTACTAACGCTAGCATCAATTCATTTCTTTCAATGATCTGTCCACTTCTTAAAGTAAAGATCATATGACGATATTGTTCTGGATTACTAGCACCATAAATAGAGGCAACACTGGCTACAATAATCGTATCTCTTCGTTCTAAAACACTATTTACTGCTGCCATTCTAAGCATATCCAATTCTTCATTGGTCTTTGTGTTTTTATCAATATATGTATCTGTTTTTGGCAAATAGGCTTCTGGCTGGTAATAATCAAAATAAGAGACGAAATATTCCACACGATTATGTGGAAAAAATTCTTTAAATTCAGAATACAACTGTCCCGCCAAAGTTTTATTATGTGCAAACACCAAGGTTGGTCGATTCACTTGGGCAATCACATTCGAAATTGTAAATGTTTTTCCAGTTCCTGTAGCTCCCAACAATACTTGAAACTTTTTATCTTCTTTTAAACCAGAAACCAATTCCTTAATAGCTTCTGGCTGATCTCCACTCGGTTTATATTCAGATACTAATTCAAACTGATTTTTCATACGCTCACATCCTTCATATATATATAATACACAAAAAGTAGGTTTATACCTACTTTTGTGCCTCTTCTATCGCTTTTTGTCTTTGCGTATCATCACTTGGTGTTTCATTCATCTTCAACAATACTTTTTCCATCAAAAGATCCCACGTCTTTTTATCACAATCTCCCGTTACTTCTAAACGATTGTCCTGTTGAAAACTTGCCAAAGCTTGAGAGCTGGTATTTGAAAAATATGTATCTGTTCGATCCACATCATATCCTAAATACTTCAGATATACTTGTAAAGCTTGGGCATTATCATCCACGCTGTCTTTTTTGATGACATCCTTTTTCTTGACTTTATAATAGGATGTTGTCTTCACTTCTCCAAGTTTTACTTCAACATCTGGTTTAAAACCCTTCTTATTGATGCTTGTACCTTTTGGCGTATACCAACGTGCCACTGTATACTTAAAACTTGTTCCATCTGAGAATGGTACTGTAACTTGTTCAGTACCTTTACCGTAAGATGTTGTTCCTACCGTAATCACTGTATCCCCTAAATTATCTTTTAAAGCACCAATCAGAACTTCGGCTGCACTTGCCGTATTTTCATTTTGTAGAACAACAATCTTATCCATTTTTACTTGATTGAATTCATCTTTTGTCATTTGTTTAGTGAACTTGCCATCTTTATCTTTTTCCTTGAAAACAACTGACTTTTTCGGAATCAAAGAACTCGAAATTTCCAATGCCGCATTTAAATAGCCGCCACCATTATTACGTAAATCTAAGACCAACTTTTTGATCCCCACTTCTTGTAGGCTAGACATTGCCTTTGAAAAATCTTTGCCACTATTTTCTGAGAAACTCGTTAGAATAATTTCTCCATAATCTTCGTATACGTTACATACGACCGTTGAATCAAAAGTACCTGGAATCAAATTTGTCGTATATTCTTTTCCATCACGAAGATATTTTGTCTTAACATTCTGTCCTTCATGCGCCTTAATATATTTAATGATTGTGTCCGAATCATTTTCACTACATTTTAAATCATCTAATGAAATGATTTCATCTTGGGGTTTTAAGCCTTTCTTATCCGCTGTTGAATTGATGTATACGTTGGATACGACGAAGTTTTTATTTTCATTTAAATAAAAGGAGATTCCTAATCCTACATTACTTCCTTCAAGACTGCTCGAAAAGGCTTTGGCTTGTTCTAAGTCAAAATAGTTTGTATGAGCATCTTGGTCTAGAGTTGTCATTCCATCAATAGCTTGTTCCATAAGTTTGGAATCCAAGTTTTTGATTTTATTCGAATAATACCAATCTGAATTCAAAATTGAATAAATGGTATCAAATTTTTCTTGTTCTTTACTATTTCCTGTCGTTTTTTTATTTAAAATAACTGGTATACTTATGCCTGCGCCAAAACATGCAATGCATAGTAGTGTAATCAATATTGTTTGACTTTTTTTTCTCATAAGCTCATCCTGTTCTAAAACAAAATGGGACGAATCATTCGCCCCAATAATTCCATATAGAAAGTATACGAAACAATCCTTTATTCTGCAATGTTTTTATCGTCTCATTTTCAAATATTTTCTTGCCGCAAACAAGGATGCGAACCCACCAATCAAGGCTCCTGCAAGAATGATAGAGAGTCCTACTTGAAAGCTGATTGTACTTGGTTTAAATAGGGCAAACATAGGTGTGAATAGTTTTCCGCCTAAACTTTCGTACAGCTTTTCATATCCAAAATGCACCAATAAATATGGAACGATAGATCCAAGTAGTCCAATAAAAATACCTTCGACAATGAATGGATTACTGATGAAACCATTCGTTGCACCTACTGTACGCATAATAATGATTTCCTCACTTCTTGAATCAATTGTCGTTCGAATCGTGTTATAAATCAAATATAATGATAATAGAATCAATAAAGCAACAATGCCTAAACCAATCTTTTGAATCATATTCAACATGTCTACTAAACTTGTAACGCTGTCTCCTCCAAAAGCCGTGCTGGATACGCCATCAATTTTTTGAATCTGCGCACTTGTTTTACGGATAGAAGAAGCATTCTTTACATAAACAAAGAAAGCATTGGATAAGGGATTTGTTTCTCCTCGATAGGCTTTAAAAGCATCTCCCTTTTCTTTGATCATAAGTTCAAGTTCATCATCTTTAGAGGATACTTCTACCTTTGAAACATTCTTCAATTTAGATATTTCACTCTGAATACTTGATATAGCTGTTTCATCATCAATATTCTCATTTAAAATAACGTGAATACTCAAATCTTTTTGAACATCATTCGAAAAATAATTAACGTGTAATCCAATAATCAATATCGAACCAATCAAAAGTAGGGTAATGCCAATGGCACTAATGGCAGAAAAGCACAACATAATATGTCTTTTCATTTGGAGAAAGGCATACTTCAATTCGTATAAAAAAGTACGTAAACCTTTCATCATAAACTCTTATACCCACCTTTATTCGAATCGTGAATCACATATCCTTTATCTAACATAATCGTACGTTTTTTAAAGCGGTCAACCAATACTTTATCATGTGTAACCATCATGATTGTTGTATCTAGTTTTTGGTTGATCTTTTCTAATAATGAAATAATTTCTAAACTCTTTTCGGGATCTAGATTTCCTGTTGGTTCATCCGCAATCAAAACTTTTGGTTTATTCGCAATGGCACGGCCAATCGTTACACGCTGTTGTTGTCCTCCAGATAATTCGTCTGGATAACTTCTAGCCTTTTCTTTCAAATCAACAAGCTCTAATACTTCCATTACACGTTTACGAATTTGTTTGCGTGGCATACCCACAACTTCTAGGGCAAAGGCAATATTTTCAAAGACAGTTAATTTTGGAAGTAAACGATAATCTTGAAATACGCAGCCAACATTACGTCTATAGTATGGAACTTTTCTATGTTTTAAAGCCCCTACATTAATACCATCTACAATAACTGTACCTTCATCTGGAACTTCTTCTCCATTTAGCACTTTGATCAATGTAGATTTACCAGAACCTGTGGCTCCAATCACATAAACAAATTCACCTTTATCAATATGTAAATTGACATGATTTAAAGCATGTACTCCATTGGGATATGCTTTTGAAACATCTTTTAAATCAATCATAATGTTCCTCCTAACTAAAGAACTTTTCTGGTCTTTCCCTGCAAGGCGCTGCTTTGCCAGCTTCACAAGAAGTACCTGTGCCTGACCAGCCTGTTCCCCACGCAAAATCAGCACTCGCACTAAAACGAGCTACCGCATCACTTACAGACATTGAACCTAGATTATAGACTTCAACATGTGTATGTGGCCCACTTGAATTTCCTGAATTTCCCGATAATGCGATTGCTTGTCCTTGTGAAACGCTTTGTCCTGCACTTACGTAGATTGTTTGCGACAAGTGACAGAAACTTACGGCATAAAGTGTATCATTCACATTACACAACATTTCTATTGTGTTTCCACCACCATAAGGATATCCTGACCAGTTACCCAAATAGCCTGAGTTGCTTCCTACAGGGGCTGCGGCATATAAAATAACACCGCTTGCCGGAGCTACTACAGTTGTACCAATTGGAGCTGCCCAATCGAGTCCTAAGTGCATGCCTCCACCAGGATATGCCCATGTACCTGCACTTTTACTTCCACCTTGTATAGGATGTATAAATCCAGATACGGATTCAATCGATCCTGAGAAGTTTGTTGAAATCACAAAGTCTCGAATGCTATTCATGTCCACTTGTGCGGAACGTTTCTGTGCTTCTAATTCTGTAATTTTTTTCTGATATTCTTCAACTAGTTTATTATAAGATTCCTCTAATTCACTGGCCTGCTGTTTTTGCGATTCTAATTCTGCCTTTTGACTTTTTGCGTCCTCATCTAAACGTTTTTGTTCATCTTGCTGCAAAACAAGTTCTTTCTTTAATTTATTTAACTTTTTAATTTGTGACTGATCATCTTCTGTGATTCTTTCAACTCCAGAAATACGGCGAAGCATATCACTTAAACTATCCGATCCCATGATCAAGTCTATAATCATATTGGTTCCAATCGTTGTTTGTTCATTTTTCATACGATTTTCGATTTGTTCGTTCCAAGCATCAATTTCAGCTTGTTTTGCCTGAATCTTCTCTTCCAATTCTTTAATGTTGTTTTCAATCAATTCAATCGATTTTTCTTTTTCACTTATCTGCGTTTGTAGATTGGAAACCAATTCTTTTTGTTCCTTGGCAAGCTGCTCCATTTTTGTCGTATCACTCTGCAAAGAAGCGATGCTTGAAGTATAAGCTTCAATACTGTTTTGCAGACTTTGTTTACGATTCTTCTGATATTCCTGAAATCCCTGACAAGCTTTTACGCCAGCTTGTGAAGTTTGTGCCTGACTACACTTGGCATACCAGGCTTCTGTATCCGAATAGTCTTCTGCTGAAACAGGCATGATTAATGAGCAGGCCATAGCTAAACTTAGAAAACCTGCACAGAATTTATATTTTCTCATCTTGTCCACCTCAAATATTTTCTAACGGCTAAATAACTTCCTAGCATTCCTACAACCATTCCAATCAAAAGAATGCCGCCTGAAGTACACAATACAAATGGATATGGTTTCAGCATACTCATCAAGTCACTAAAAAACATACCATTCATTACGTGGTAAAGTCCTGTATAGCCAAATATACAAATCAAAACAGGGCCTAATGCACCCCAAAAGCCGATAAAGATTCCTTCTAATACAAACGGTAAAGAAATATACCAGTTATAGGCACCAACTGTTCGCATGATCGCAATCTCATCTTTTCGTACTAAAATTGTCATTTTAATAGTATTTCGAATCAAGAATACGGCGATCAAAACCATCAATCCAACAAAGACACTTCCCCATACACGGATATTTTTAAACAGTTGAATCGTCGTGTTGATAGCACTACCTCCATATGTAGCTTGAACAACACCATCCATTTTAGCAATTTTCTTTGTCACTTTTGAAATTTTTGTGTTGTCTTTTAATTCCACATTCAAAACGTCATATAAAGGGTTCTTGTCCTCTCCCTTATATTGTTTAAACATAGCTCCGTTTTCTTTAATCAACGCATCCAATTCCTCTTCTTTACTTGAATACGTTACTTTTTTTACGGAAGCAAGCGATGAAATTGAATCGGATAATTCACTAATTCCTTCATCTTCTAGTGTTGGATTTAAAGAGACTTGAATCATAAATTCACTTTCAATTTGACTCGTAAATCTTCCGACATTCATATAAATCACAAATATAAACAAAGCCATCAATAAAGCAATGCCAATCGATACAATGGAAGAAAAGGTCATCGAGAAATGACGGTGCATGTCTTTATTGGCACTGCGTACTAATCTTGGTAAACTCTTAAAAAACAGTAACATTTTTATCACCTACATCACTAATTATAACATACCTATCAAATCAACCTACAAATCACAAAATTTCACATACACCTTCATTCTAATCCTTTCATGTGAAAACAATATTAAAACAGAAAAAAAAGATCGATTTCTCGATCTCTCAGACTGTTGACAAAGTGACTGTCGACAGTCTTTTTAAAATCTGATAAAATATCTGTGGCAGAAACGTACTTCATAAACCCAAAAATAGTCGACGTTTCTGCCATTTATTATGCCAAAAATGAT
>NZ_VUMR01000050.1 GCF_009696075.1 Holdemanella porci
GTTTCGAATATATTGAAACATTCTACAACACGATACGAATCCATAGCCATTGCGGTTATGAATCACCAAATCAATATGAGAATAATTATTATTCAAAACATTAGAATTTAAAATTTATCTATTTTATAAGTCCTTTTTCTTGACGTAGTACCAATTCTTTATAGACTTTATCAATGAATTCAGAAGTGAATCGAATTCTTTTACCGAATCTTTTGAATATTCCTGAGTCAATCAAAAATTCATCATCATACCTTTCAACCATTGAATTAGGAATTCCAAATGTTTTGTTCTTTCCTCTGGTAGGACGACCATCTCTATTAAAAATGTAGTGTATAGTATTAATAATTCTCCATCCAAGCATATTACAATCAAATCCATATAATTTGAGAACTTTTCTTATTGAAACAACAGATCGAGATTTGATCCATTCATCATATAGAATACATCTAAATTCATAAGTAAATGTAAGTCTGTTTTCTCGAATATTTTTTACATATGGTGATTTAGACAATACATCTATTTCATCTTTCGTATATCGTTTAATTTGTGACATATTCATTTTAAAACAACGAAAAAAAGATACCCACGAGCGAGTATCACAACTGTCACGTTGTTGTCCTCCTTATGGGTACCATTTTACTTACACCAAATAATGTAAGTTGATTGATTAAATCTTTTTTTAAAGACTTTGGAATAATTATTCTTTCAGAAATTGAAGAATCATGTTTATCGATAGGTTCAATAGTTTTTGAAAAATGTACATCACCCTCGGATTCTTCAATTTTATTAGGGAACAAAATATATCTGCCTTGTTGTGCAGACTGTCTTTGCGTGCAAATTGGAGCATGTATGAAAATTGGTTCTTTGCAACACCCACGTATCCAATTCTCTTTTCTTTTTTTAGAAAAATCTTTTACAAATCTCCGCTGTTCTAGAAAATATGGTTGTTCTATAACGTCATCAAGGAAATTACTTAAAGAATGAGAAGTTCCAATAGAAAATCTGTAACTATCTGCAATGGCATTGATTATAGGATAATTTGCAATATCCCTGTCATTACATTTAAAAATAATGATCTCCGCATCTGTATCACTTAAGGATTTGCACGCAAAATACAGGGCAACTAATGCATTTTCTGTAACATCTAATAAGCGAGTTGGAATACCGTAATGTTGTAGTAACGCCAATAATTCAATTGGTTCCATATCTTTCTTAAAGACATCAGGACGTGTATGTTTAGCTAACTCAATTAAATTGCGCTCTTCATCCAAAATAGAAATATTAACGGAGGATTTTCTATTTCTTGCTATGTTAGGCAAAATATCAAAATCTTTATTTTCTTGGCCACGAAATAACAAAATTTCATTTTTTATGGGATTTCTTTTGCAATTCGCATCTAATTTAGTTATTTTCTTGACGTAATCATCTAATGAATTAATTATAAGACACATGTAATTCAACTCCTGTCTTTTAATGTTTTTAATTCTTTTACTACCTCATATTTAATTCCGGTATCAATCACTTCAAAGTGTTTTCTACCACAAAGAATCTTTTTCTTCTCAGATCCCTTAAGATCATTAATATTTTCTGTACCCTTAGTTTCAGCTACAAAATACAATTTTTCTCCTTCAAACGTATTTAATACAACCGCCCAATCCGGATTATAGTTTCCGATTGGTGTATCAATCTTAAATCGACTTGGTAGTTTTGCATAAAGAAGAACATCGTCATCATTTTCTGCATCTATCGCAAATTCACGTTCAATTTCCGAATCATAGATCACATGGTCATAGATATTTTTATCAGAAGATACATCTAATACATTTCGATCTTTGTATCCATACAATTCTTCATCATTGAATATAAAATCTTGTTCATAGTAATCGTCAACCTTTTCGTATTTGATACCTTCAGTTAAATTTTCTTTCTTCACTGACAATAGTATCTTAGATACTTGTTTGATCCATTCTTCTGGATTTTCATAGAATTCTTTTAATCTGCCAGACTTAGATACAATTTCAATAATTGTCTTTCTTAATAAGTCTGTTGAGTCTTGTAATCTACGTATAAAATCCGGATATGTCATTGTATCAAATTCATATACAGCACCTAGTTCTCTTACTTGATGACCAACATCCTTTACACCTTGTTTTGTGATGTCTAAATTTGTGATTTGAGCATCAATTTTATCTGGACGAATACGAGGCATATTTTGAATTTGTTCAACAGCTTCCCTTTTAAATTTATCCATATCCATATTGATAGTATAAACAGTCTTTTGTTTAATTTTATTCCATAAAGATACAAATTCAGGAGATAATTGAACCTCTTTATTTAATTTAACAGGTATTTTAGTAGAAGCATCCTTAATTTCAATTTCTCTAGAAAGATTATCAATACGCTTCATTACTTTTGAAGTAAACGATTCATATTGTTCCGGTAACATAAACTTATCATTATGCTTATCTTGATGATATTTATTTGTTATTTTACCCTTAGAAGTCATATACTCGTTCTTTACTAAGTAATTATAAATTTCTTCAGACTGTTTCTGAGACAATTCTATCAACGTACCATTATATTGTTTTACGGCAATACCAGTAAAACTAATTGGCTCAATAACACCAAATTTAAAGTTATCATTTTCAAGTTCTTTTTGAAGCGTGCTCGCAAAGTCTTTGTAAGATTCATTCGCAATCACACTTAAAGTATTAAACTTAGAATCTAATACACGCTCACCATTTTGATTTACACAAATACGCAAACCACGGCCAATCTTCTGACGTTTTGTCATTGTGTCTTTTGTTTCTACTAAAGTACAAACCTGGAATACATTTGGGTTATCCCAACCTTCCTTTAAAGCTGAGTGAGAGAAAATAAAACGAATAGGTTCATCAAAAGATAATAAACGCTCTTTATCTTTCATAATCAATTGGTAAGTTGTTTCATCATCATTTGTTGTTCCACTTGAGTTTTTTACTCTTCCCTTACCATCCTGTGCAAAATAACCATCATGCACTTCCGTAGGATCTAAAGAAATATAATCACCATACTCTTCACGCAATTTTTTATATTTAGGAAGATTAATTAATTTTATATATTCTTCCTCGAACCAACGTTGATAATCCCCTTTTTCATCATCTCTAGAATAGTCACGGTACTTACTAACTTCATCAATAAAGAATAAACTTAGTACTTTTATACCTTGTTTAACATATGATGTTTCTTTATTTAAATGCATTTCAATTGTTTGACGAATCTGAGCACGCTTTAAAGCAGTATCATCTACATTACCGATAATTTCTCCAACATAAAGTCTTTCGCCATTTGAGAAATCAACATATTCATCGCCTGGATTACATGAAATATTATCAATAATAAAGCCATTATCCTTGTAATAATCAACTTCATTTGATAATTCCCACAAATCATCTCTTGTTTTGGCTGTAATAGTTTTCTTGTCTATTACACCCGTTTTCTTATTATTGATATAAATTTCTAAACGACAAGTAAATACTTTTTTTAAAGATACACTTACCAATCTAACATAAGGCTTCGTGCTAGCTTCATTACTTGTAATAGAAGCCACCTCAATATGCTTAACAAGATTCTCTTGATATGCATCAACTGGAGTTAAACGATACATTAAATCATACATTTCCTTATGTGTAGCTGAATAACGCAACGTACATAAAGGATTCAATGAAGCAATGGCTTCCTTAGATTTTTTAGTACCATCTACAGACTGTGGTTCATCAATAATTACAATTGGATTTGTCCCAGCAATCAAATCAATTGGTTTATTTCCATTTAATTTATCACTCGTTCTATGAATCAAGTTTGCCTTTGTTTCCTTAGAAGGATCTGTAAAGCTCTTTCTAAACGCATCAATATTAATAATCATGATTTCAATATTTGTGCTCGTCGCAAACTCTCTAATTCTTTCCAAATGATTTGAATCATAGACAAAGTAGTTATAAACAACATTGTCATACTTTTCCATAAAATGCTCTTTTGTCGCATTTAAAGAACTGTTTACACCTTCCTTAATTGCAATACTAGGAACTACAATAATAAACTTAGTAAATCCATAACGCTTATTAAGTTCTAAAATTGTTTTCGTATAAACATACGTTTTACCAGTACCCGTTTCCATTTCAATCGTAAAGTTTCTCTTCTGAAGATCCTTTGCCATTTGAATATCATTGCGCTCCTGGATATTTTGTACATTATCAAGCATAGTAAAATCATCAATAGACAACTTGTTTGAATGCCCAATAAAATAGTCTACACCCTCTGTATCAAAATTTAATTTATTGTGATTATCTACTTCAATAGTAAATAATGAATCTTTAACTTCACAACCATCAAATATATCACATATCGCATTCACTGCATCTGTTTGATATGGTTGATCAACAAACTTTAATTTCACGATTATTTACCTCCCACATTATTTGTAGTTTTCTTAGGAGCAGGAGGAGGAACAGGTCTAGCCGTTTTATTTGGGTTAATATTATTAGTTATTAATTTATTGTTATGATTTTGTTTTTCTGCCATAAGATTCTCCAATTTCTATCTCAATATATGATGTGTTTGTTAAATTTAAATATACCTGATTTATAGAATACAACTCTTGTGTTCTTTCGTCAGCATCATAAACCGTTACTTTATTCAACAACAATTCTATTTTTCCTGATTTAGACATACTATAATTTTCAACTGTACCAGCATATAATTTATTTGATTTTTCGTTTAGAACATAAACATAATTTGTAATTCCCTGGTTTTGATTATCAAAAACTTCATCCCAAACCGTGTCATGACCACTTCTTGTCGTTAATCTAATTTTACGAGCAATACAATATAACATTCCATAATTTATTAGATACACTTCACAAATACCTAAGATTATACTCGCAATAATTGATTTAAAAACACATTCGAGATCTGGTTGTAACGAGGTATCTAATAAAAATCTGAAAAGGAAATCTTGTTTTGTAAAAATTTCTAAAGGCAAATACGAAAAAAAACCATTTACTATCGTTAAAACGAAGAAACTCCTATTATCCAAATTATTACGATTTCCAAACAATTGATATATTGAAGTAGCAATAATTCCAGGTAAAAATAGAATAATTAATTTTACAGTTAATTCACTTAATTCCATACTATATACACTTAATATCTTCCACTCCTGACTTTTCAAGATTGTACACGGCATTTATTTTTGAATTATCATCCATGAATCCCGCTTCATTAAAGATAACAGTTCTAGGCGATAATTCTGCAATTGCTTTAACATCCTCAGAAGTAATGCAATCTTCTAAGCAAACAATCATATAGCGCTTTCCAACACGATACATTGTTTTACCATTCACATCTATTTCTTCAACCTGTTTATCAAACACACCATACTTAAGCATGATTTCATAAAGAATGTCTTCCTTACTTCTACCTTCCTTAAATACTTCACCCAAACGCATAGCTAATTCTTTTTCGTCAAGCTTCATGTTAGGGTCCCATTCATTTACATTTGTTGAATCCAATTTAAACACCTTAAATCCAATATCTGTTGTAAACTCTTCATCTGACCCAAACAATCCATCAGATGGATGTTCTTTCTCCCATTCAGCTTTAATTTTTTCGCCAGCACGACGAATGCGCTCTTCACCTATTTCACAAATATTCTTATATCCTGCCTTATATGCTTCAGATTTTTCATCACACAATTCAGGAAGCTGTACCATTATAAATTTACGATTACCTCCATCCTCATTATTAATTTTCATTACTGCATGCGCAGTTGAAGCAGAACCAGAAAAGAAATCCATAACAGTAAAGTTATTTTCTCGAATCATTCCAACTATTTTTGACATTAAATCCAATGGCTTTTTCCCATTTTCAAATTGAATGTCTCCTTCTTTTGTTAGATTGTTTAAATTGATATTATCCCATAAAGTACCTTGAGCATCCAATTTAAATACATTCTCATGATCTTTTATTGATACATCTTTAAACCATGCAAACAATCTTAATTTTTCTCCTTTATAAAATTGTTCATATAGCTTTCCTTTATTCTTACCAGTTTTCGGAATATATTCGATAGAATATAAACTATCTTTGTTAAGTTCATCAACTATATCTAAAACTCTAGTTCTTATTGAACTTTGAGGCATAGCGGTTGTATAAATTTCGTTAAAGTATTTATAATAAACCTCTCTCTCAGATAATGAATTCTCTTTCATCAATTGAGAAACACTAGAAAACTTTGGCTTTTTCCTTTTGTATATTGATATATCATTTCCATCTCCATCTTTTGTCGTTTTATAAAAGATTTTTTCTCCAGGATCAACCAAAACTGATGTATATTTCCAACTTATTCCATTTTCCCTATAATTATCTAATAATTCTCCAATTTCAGTTTTATTATACACTTTATCAAAAGAAGTAAATTCTAAATAATTTTTTGTATATATCAAAATATATTCAATATTCTTTTTTAATCGTTTATCTTCTCCGCCTCCACTGGCTCCAGCAATATTTTTTGTTTTTGCGGAAATTATATTCACAAAATTCGATTCTCCAAAGACTTCATCACACATTTTTTTTAAATTAACCATTTCATTATCATCAATACTAATGAATATTACGCCATCGTTTGTTAGTAAATTTTTAGCTAATAATAATCTTGAATACATCATATTTAACCAATCAGTATGAAATCTTCCGCTACTTTCAGGATTAGAAGAAGATGTTTGATTAGTTTGTTCTTTATAATTTTCTATGCTATTTCTAAAATCATCATGGTAAACAAAATCATTACCTGTATTATAAGGCGGATCAATATAAATCATTTTTATTTTTCCATAATAGGTTTTTTGAAGTTGTTTCAAAACTTCCAAATTGTCTCCTTCAATATAAATGTTTTCTGTTGTATCCCAGTTCTTTGATTTTTCTTTACATGGTCTTAATGTTGCAGATGATGGTGTTTGAGCTAATTTAATTGATTTAGCTTTACCATTCCAAGTAAATTGATACTTTTCCTTCGAATCATCTACTTCATCCCCAAGCATTGCGCGTAACATGTCAAAATTAATCTTTCCTTCTTCAATTGCTTCGGGAAATAATTCTTTTATTTTATCTATATTATTCTTTTCTAAATTTAAACTAAGACTATCTAATCTATCCATTATTATTCTCCTTCATTTTATTAAATTTTACTTTTTAAGTAGTTTACAAATGCAGAACATGATACCAACATAAATTTAGCATCTTCTTCGGTTACTTCTTTATCTTCGATTCCACCATGTCTTATTCCACTTTCATCACTTGTATATCCGTATAATGCTTGAAAACCATTTTTCATTGCACCGTGAATATATATTCCATTCTTTTCAAGTCTTCCTAACGCTTTGCCTAACTCTACTTTTTCTCCACAAATAATACAACACATAGATTCAACTGCAGTGATCGACTCTTTTATAGAATTTTTGTAATCCGGATTTTTCCTATCTGAATATAATTCTAAAGATTTTTGGATATGATCATTGACTATATTAAAATTTGAATCAATAGCTTCTTCTACCTCTTCAATTTCTTCTTTATTTGTAATATCTACTATTTGGTTATCGATAATTCGATATCCCATTTTTTCTTCTTCGAATATCTCATTTATTTCGCATTTAAAATCTATATCATAATATTCCTCTTGGAGCATAATCTCTAAAATATCAAAACATTGATTCCAAGAAGCTTTTTCCCACAATTCATTAAATTCATCAATCAAATATTCATATAAAAATTCTGCTGTATTACTAATGATATACGTATCAATTTTTATTCCAAATACATCTAATATGTTAATATATAAAGCTTTAATTTCTTTCGCATCTAAATAGTTTTGAAACATCATATTTATTAAGTTTATAACTCTATTTTTACAACTTCTGGAAATACTATTATAAATAATGGCTTTACTGGGTGTAATTCCATTTCTTACAGAAAATAACATCTAAACACCTTCTTTCAATCTTTTAACTATATTCTTTTGTTTCTGTTCTTCATCATATATCTGATCATCAATATCCATCTTCTCTGACTTCATTGAAGCTCTTTTATACTGTTCTTTTAAGTTGTTTATGTTTGCTTGTATTGCCTGGTATTTCTTGATAATTGATTTGTAATCAAGATCAACCGTTGGATATACCTTAATCAAATTCAATATTCCAATTTTATAGACTATCTGTACGATTTTTGTGTAGTAGTCTTTTAAATTTATTGCTGTTATTTGACTTAGATTTAAATAATTCATTGAATCCATACTTATCTCTTGTACAACATTATCTTCCAATACCGTTTTAGTTTGATCAATTTTACTGATTCTTTTTGGAGCCACACTAATCCATTCTTTATCCATATGTTCCATCAATAATATTGTTGGTTCCGGAAATGCAGCATGCAATTGACTTGTTAAATCCGTTAATTGATCATTCTTCTTTAATGTAATTTGCAACACATAAATAGTTTGATAACTATAATCGTCATCTCTATAAGCTCTATAATGAATTGTTTGTTCATTTAACAAGCTAACAAGATACATAGAAGCCACATGACTTTCTATCAATCTCTTATTTTCTGGTGTTGGTCGTAATTGTTCAACCAATGTTTTTACTGGCACTCTTTGCTTAGTAAGAGTTGGTATATTTAATGCTTCTATTACGCTCATGATTCCACCACCAAAAATGATACTAATTCAAAATCATTCAATCCACTAACTGTATTATCCAATAAGGTAGCCTGACCCAGCTGGAATAAAGACTGAATTCCTTTTTGCTCTACAATACCCTTAATGTCATAAACAGCTTTTTCTAATAAATCCGTATATTCAGACATGTCTGAACCATTCTTTGTTTTCTTATTAAACTTTTTAACAAGACTTTCAATCGGTTCACTCTTTGTCTGACATAACACTTTATATAGATCTAATATCTTCTTTGGATTCGTATTCTTTACATGAATCGAGCCATCTGAATTTACATACACTAAATAATAAGGATATAAAGAAGTAGCTAATTCCTGGCTATCTGTATGTTTCTTTTGTTTTAAACAATAAATAACACCTTCCACACACTCTTCTTTATTCTTATCCGGAATGTCTGTTACTGCATACACTCCAGTTGGATATTTCTCTAATACATTTGGATTTTCTTTCATAAAACGATCCAAAGACATAATATAATCATCTAATGTTAAGTCTGTGATAGAAATACCACCCTGTAAATCTTCAACATCTAACACTTCATTTTGAAGTTGTTTTAACTGATTCTTACGATATTCCAGGTTCTTACTTTCTGCTGACAATAAATCATCATCACCAGTAGCTGATAAATCCAACATAACCATTCGATTTTTAACTCTATGTTCTAGATTAATATATTCATCTAATTCCATATTTGGCCAGAAATTCACTAACTGAATCACTTTATTGATAGATCCAATACGATCAATACGACCAAATCTTTGAACAATTCTTACTGGATTCCAGTGAATATCATAGTTAATCAAATAATCACAATCCTGTAAGTTTTGTCCTTCTGAAATACAGTCTGTCGCAATTAATATATCGATTTGTTCTTTGTTTACATCCAAATGGTTGGATCTAGGTGAAAAGTGCGTTAAGATCTCTTCAAATTGATTTGAAACCGTCTTTAAATTTGTTCGAACACCACTACCACCAGTAACTAATCCACAATATAATCCATGCTCTTTTAATAGCCAATCATGAATATTGGCATATAAATATTCAGCTGTGTCTGAAAAAGAAGTAAAAATAATAATCTTCTTATTACTAGTATTAATTGGATTCTTGATCTTTTTAGAAATATGATTCTTTAAATCCAATAACTTACTGTCTTTATCCGGAGTTACATCAATCGATTGATATAGTAATTCTTCTAATATCTTACGATCTTCTGCAAGGTCTTCTCTTAGTCTTAAGGCATCTAAATCTTTTACCTTAATTTTAATCTTTCCACCAACTTCATAATCAAAATCATCATCTTCTACATCTGAAAATGTATCATTATCTAAATCATAACTTTGTCCTTTATCTAGGATATCCATCATAATTTCAATTTGTTTTAGAATTCTTTCTAAAGTCAAAGTAAATGAATTAATAGAACTCTCTAATCGCTTAAAAATATTGACTCGCATTAAATTAACAATATTCTTTTCACGATCCACCTGCTTAAACTTGCTGGCACCACCCTTTACTTCCTGATCATATAATTCTTCATAATAAGCCAGTTTACTTGGTAATACATAAAGCATTGGAGAATAAATAGATAAATGCAGTTTGGCAATCATTCCATTAACTACACTTAATGCAGGAAATTTATTGTTGATATCAATATCCGACTTAACCGAAATAGGTTTTAAACGAGTCGGAAATTCACCAATATCTTTTGTATCATAATAAGTCTGAATCTGTTTTCTACTACGAGCAATCGTTACTGTATTCAACAAATTAAAGAAATTATAATCTAACATTGGAAGAAGATTAGCCGTTGTTTGTTTTTCTTCCGGAAGCTTTGACCATTCCTTAAACTTAGCTTGCGCAACACGAAGCGTTGTTTCAATACTATTAATACCCGTCGATTCTTTAAATGCATCATCCTTATCTTCTGTAATAAACATGATCTGGTTCTTTAAATCTGCCAATCTATTATTTACCGGTGTAGCTGAAAGCATTAATACTTTTGTCTTAACACCACTCTTAATAATACGATTCATCAATTTCTGATAACGAGTCTCTTTGCCTTTTAAAGCCGTATTATTTCTAAAGTTATGTGATTCATCAATCACAACCAAATCATAGTTGCCCCAGTTGATTGTTTCTAGATTAATATCACCAGATTTCCCTTTATCACGAGATAAATCTGTGTGATTCAAAACATCATAATTAAAGCGATCCTCAGCCAAGAAGTTTGTCGTACTATTCTCTCTATATCCAGTCCAGTTACTACGTAATTTTTTAGGGCAAAGAACTAACACACGATCATTTCTTAATTCATAATATTTAATGATTGCTAAGGCTTCAAAAGTCTTACCCAAACCAACAGAATCTGCAATAATACATCCATTATATAGTTCAAGCTTTTTAATAGCTCCAACTACTGCATCATGCTGGAAATTATATAGAGCATTCCATATTTTAGTTTTATTAATACCCGTACGTTCTTTGACTCTAGCCATATCATCCATATTCAATAGCTTTTCGCCAAAAATATTATAAAGAGTTAAATAATAAAGTAATTCTGGAGAATTTTCTTTATATAAATTCGATAAATGTTTTAACAACTCATCTTTAACATCTGTCACAATATCTTCATTATTGAAAATTTGATTAATAAACATATGATATTGTTCAATCATCTGTTGATCATCACTAACCGTATTAAAATCAAAACGAATTTGATTTGTATACCCTAAACCATCCTTTGAAAAGGCTACATTATTTCCTTGTATTAAATAACTTCCATCCTTATTTTCAACCAGGATATTACTAGGTGTAACAGAACCTGATTTAACAACAGATTTGATTTCACCTTTTTCTTTAATAAAGTTATAACACTTGGAAGCAATTTGATTCTGATCCAAGTTATTCTTTAATCCAATCTCCAAATTAAACTCAGAAACATTTCTTTCTCTTTGATGCATTTGAAGCTCAAATTCTTTGACTTCTTTATCATTGGCAATAATACGCTTAATAAAAGTAGGCTCATTAAATAAAAACTTAAACTTACCACTCTTCTCTAATACTTTTCTAAGCTCCTCAAAAGCATAAATAGTAAAGATAGGTGACGAAATTGTTATTACAGAACCCTCTTTTGTATTCTCTTTAACATACTCTCCCACAGCACCAATTTTATTATTATCTAAAACAACCGTCATATAACCACCCTAGTATAAAATATAGAATAAATAACAACTTAATTTTATCACAAAAAGACAGATTCTAATTAAAAACCTGCCTCTATATGTTAATCATTTGTTACAGACTAAAGTACTCCTTCACAATATCATCTAACTGCTTACTTATATCTTTAAATGGTTTATTTAAATCCAATGTCTTAATCGATATTGGATTACCATGCATTTGATACGTTTGATCTGGTTGTATTTCTTCATTCGTTCTTGCATACAATAACATACCTGCAACTCTATGCTTTTCATCCTTGAATGTATATTCTTTATTCTTCACATAAGTAAATATTTGATACAAGTTATTTGAATGAATTGTATTCTTATCAAATTGCGATTGTGTTGTATGACTATAATACTTGGCATCAATGATCAATACGTCATTTCCTTTTTGAAGATGAATATCTGTCTGCATGACTGGAAGCATTTTAGTAAAATCATCATCTACTGCCCAAGGAATTTGAGAAGCTGATACATTTAATTTTGGATAATGCCTTCTATAGTATTCCAAAATGAACTTTTCATACAAACTACACATGTGTTGTTCATCAATAAATGTAGCTAGTTTATATTCACCTGATTTAGTAGTCATCAACATTCCATCAATGATCAACCTACAAATATGTATCAACATATAATAGGTTTGATTATTTCTATGAAAACGAACTCTTGACCAACGAACTTGTTTAGGATCAATTAAATCCACATTTGAAAAACACAATAATTCCTTTTTTAAAGACTGTTTATATTCTCTTTTTACCTTACCACTTCTAAGCAACAATGTTGCCGTTGATTTAATAATTTGATTCAATAAAACATTCTCGCTCAATTCATCATACTCACAAGTTAAAACCTGCCTATGCATAGAAGCATTTCTCATACTTTGTTGAATATCAATTTTTCCACGAAGTACTTTTAAATCATCTTTTCGATCCATATATTCCTTATACAAGCCTTGTTTTAACTGAGTGGCAATCCCTTTAGAAAGAATCATCGCAAATAAATCATAGATTTCATCAAAAGATTCAACTGATACATTTCTATAACCATCCTGCCTCAAGCTTTGGAAAGCATAAGACAACATATAATAAATATTATGAATAAAGATGTTTTTATCCTGTGTCATTTAAATACTCCATGAAGATTATTTTCCCAACGCTCTACTTTACTAGGCTCATCAAACCAATATTCGTTCAACATTGGAAGAATATCAAAATCGACAATATCCAATAAAACTTCATTCGTACAAGTATCTAGTTTACAAAAATAACTATGACCAATACAGAAACCACTACCCAAAGAATCATCCTTAAGAATTTCATCATTCAAATCTTTAACTCTATCAATTAATTTATCAAATACAGGACTATTCAATTTCTGTTGATACTTCTTGAATCCATCCGTATCAAAACCTGGTTCCATAGTAAAGAAACTAAAACGTCTTCTTAACGCATAATCAATCAAAGCTAAACTTCGATCTGCCGTATTCATCATTCCAATAATATGAAGGTTTTGTGGTACTGAAAAATCCAATCCATTATATGCCAACTTAATTTTATTATCACGATAATCCGGCTCAATCAACATCAATAATTCCCCAAAAATCTTACTCATATTACCACGATTGATTTCATCAATAATGAAGAAATAATCTTTATCCGGATGATTTGAAGCCTTTTGACAAAATTGATAGAAAATACCATACTTCATTTCAAAACCATTCCCGCAAGGCTTATATCCAAGCATAAAATCTTCATACGAATAATTCTGATGAAATTGGACAAATTCAATACGATCATCATCCTTTTCTTCCATGATAGAATAAGCCAATCGCTTCGCTGCAAACGTCTTGCCAACACCCGGAGGTCCCTGTATTATAATATTCTTTTTCTTCTTAATCACAGACACAAAACGATCATACTTAGTATCCGTTACATAAACATCATTCAAAAAATCTTCCTTTGTATATTTATTTACAACCTTATTTGTCTGAACCGGATTCTCTTCACGAATCAAATCAAGAATTTGTTCATATTCATTCTTAGTCAATTTAAACAAACTACCCTGAGAACAAACAAAGAATTCCATATTTCCTAATCCAGGACATGCTTTTAACAGGGCAAAATCAATAGGTGAAGATAAAGACTCTACCTTTTTAAAATAAATTCTTTCTTTATCCTGCTCTTTAGTTACCTCTAAAATTGCAACCACTTGTTTAATTGGAGTTGATTCATAACCAATAATTACATCTCCAACCTTCGCATCCAAAAAGTTTTGGAACACACGACGCTTATTTCCATTATCGTTATATAAAGTATAGCTCTGTTCTTTACCAACAGGCATACTCGACATACTCCAAATCTTTGGATTCGCACTTAAAAACCAATAATGTGGTTCAGTTGAAGAATAATTTTCAGTTTCTTCTTTAACACTCAAAGATGCTTTTTCCTCTTCATTCTTAGCAGCTTTTTGTCTTTGATTTACAAAATAACCAAAATCAATTGCTAATGTCTTACATTTAGGATCATCATAACAATCATCTTCTAGTTTGCTTTGCACAATTTGTTTTAATTCCTCGTCCTTACATAATTCCTTACTAAGTTCATCATATAATCTAATAAAATTTTCTACGTTGTTTTGATAATCCCCAGCCTTGAAGACATAGCTCGTCTTTAATTCTTTTGACAATGACTTTGCCTCTTCAAATTTATAAATATAATACTTATCTGGATAACGCAACCATAAATATGTTGTTATAGTATTTTCAGTTTGGAAATCACTCTTACCAGGATCCCAATATTTATTTACTAATTGTTTTGATTGAACTTTAAAAGAAACGATTCGATCACATAAATCTTTATTCTCATCAAATAAATTCTTAAACATTTGTCGCACTGTTTCAGGTTCTTTCTCTGCAAATTCCTTTATCATTTTTCCTGGGAAATAATGAGTAGAAGCCAATAAATTAAATGTTTTATCCAAAGAATTCTTTAACATTGTACAAAAGTCAACGGCTTCTATATCCCAATGATCTTGAAACCCCTTGATAGCTTGCCACTTGAATTTTTCATCATCCCATCGACCCCTTTTAACTCACTCTTATATTCTTCAAATAATTCTTGAAATCTATTATTATCAATCATAATTTTGTACTCCTTATATCAAAATCCATTATTGCCTCATGATACTCTTCTACACTACTATAGTCACAAGGATCAATGTTTGTGTATTCATTATTTGGATCATACTTGTTTTTCCAAGCCCGCTTTAAAGCCTTAATATAATACTCCTCATACTCAAATCACATGGATTTACATCAAACTCACTATCACAATTGGTACTACGTCAAGAAAAAGGACTCATAAAATAGATAAATTTTAAATTCTAATGTTTTGAATAATAATTATTCTCATATTGATTTGGTGATTCATAACCGCAATGGCTATGGATTCGTATCGTGTT
>NZ_VUMR01000051.1 GCF_009696075.1 Holdemanella porci
ATCGTCAGCAACTATACAAAAGTATATTGAGAGTCAGGGTTAATGGCTAAAGGTTCACAAGGCTCCTCCCACCACCTAAAGGTAGTGGGTTTCCGCCTATGGCAAACGAAAGGATTTAATTTATGAACATCCACTTCTTTATAATTGTTTTCAACGATTCGTTTTAAAAATTTAAGTTCTTTTACTGTACAAACATCTACAATATTTTCTGGTGTATATTGCTGAATAATTAGCTCAGCCATTTGTTTACGAGTAATTTTTTCATAAAAACATCATCCAGAAAACAAATCCGAAAAAATTGACTGTACACAGATTCTTTTGGATAATGATTGATTTCTTGTATTAATGAGCTCATAATTCTGCTTTTAATTCATATTTTTTGGCAACAACGAATAAATCTTTTGTCCGTAACTATAATCTTCAAATGCCTTTGAAACAAGTTTCTGGCTAAGCTGCATATCGGCCGTTGAAATAAAACCATCATAGATAATCATCCCATTAAATGGCATAATAGCGGTTTGAATCAACATAGGTGTTTTTTCGGCCGGAATAAATTTATCTAAGTTTTCATTTAAACCCTTGACCATATAGTTGATACCTTCATCATTTAATACCGTATAGTTCTTTTCATAGACAGCCAATAAAAAGTTTTTGCGCATGCCATATTTAAAATCTTTTATAATATTCAGATTGCGATATGTTAGATACAAAGGATTCTTTTGAACATAATCATCAATAAAACGATCTTTTTCTTTCCAGAACGCCTCAATGAGATTGACCAATTCATCAGGTTCAATATAATTATTGGGATCAATTTTCTTATTAGGGATAATTTGTTCCAAAGTATTCACATAATCTAAGACGCTAAAGTATAACTTATAGAATAGGCGTGTATCTTTTTGATCTAAATAAGCATACGTTTGTTTCTCATTTAGAGCACGAAGTTTCTCATTAAAAGATACCTGCTCATGTGCTTGGTTGTAGCCTTTCATACTTAGTCCATAATAATTTGGTAATGAAATTTGTACAACAGCTTTGCGATAGCGCTTTGTCAAAGAATCGGAGAATCCATTAAAGAATGGAATTAAATCGATCTTTTCTTCATTCACAGTACCACGAAGCAAATTGTTGAACAATTCATCTTTAAACTTTGTGATGTCCGGTACTTCTTTTTTAACAGCCGTAAAGAATTTTTTAATGTCTGGATTAGTCGCATCAAAACCATGATAAAAAATAGAAATGTAGCTGTCTCGATCTAAGAATTTTGGTTCGAATCTTTCGCGTTCAACACGACAATTGCGAATGTTATACAATAGATCTTTATAATCCCAATATACATATTCATTGGCTAAACTATGATCAATTAATTCATAATCTTCTTTTAAATAAGCCCAGAAATTAAAGAGTTCCCCCTCAATAATGGCTTTATAATCGTATGCACAAGCACTACATACAGCTTGAATCAAAGATGGTTCAATGATGCCAAAGGCACGTATAATTCCAAGAATGACTAAGCTTGGTTCATCTTTTTCTGCCTTATGATCTAAATCAATATCTTTAACAGCTAATTTGACATTCTTTTTGAATTCTTCGGGTAATTCTTTATCAAAATATAAAAACTTAGAGCTTAATGCATGTTTTTCAAAACGATAACGATCGTCTTCTAAGTCTTGGTTACGTAATAATCTTCTTAATGCCTTTAATTCCCATGTTGTACAAATAGAAACTAGATACTCAGGGGTATAGGTTTCAATCATGCGTTCTAACATTTCTTTTCTTGTCATGGAATCATAGTCCCAATAATCGTTTTGACATGTTCTTTTATAACAATCAAAAACCTTTTCTTTACTATAACGATTTGCGTTTTCTAATATACGTACCAATGAAACTCCTCCTTTTTTCGTATTATTTAAATAATTATAAACTTTAAATAAAAAAAACACAAAACAATACATTGTGTATTGCCTAAATTCACAAGTTTCATATAATTATTTTGAGGTGTATTATGGCATTAACAATTGAAAAAGCGCAACAAATACTAGATGATTATTATGATTTGGTGCATCCCCAATACGAAGATGATATCCAATTTATAAATGCCCTAGAATTTTTAATTCAAGAAACAAACAACCCAGAATATATGGTGGAATTGGGTGGCTGGTATTATGGACAAAAACAGTTTGATCTTGCGGAAGACTATTATTTAAAGGCTGCTAAATTAAACTATGTAGATGCCTATGAATGTTTAGGCTACATTTACTATTATGGACGCGTGGGACAACCCGATTATGAGAAGGCCTTTCACTACTATAAACTTGCGAGTGATCAAGGAAATATTGTGGCAGCCTATAAATTAGCGGATATGTATAAGAATGGCTATTATGTACAAAAAGATTATCCAAAGTATGTACAAATCATTAAGAGTTTATATCCTTTACTTCAAGGAGCAACGAATACGTTTGATCCTGTTCCCGAAGTCTATTCTAGGCTAGCAAAGATTTATGTTGAAGAAGGCAATGAAGATCAAGCCATTCAATTATTATTGATTGCGAAAGAATTTCAGTCGCAAAGATTGATCTATTCGGACTTCTTTGGTGATCTAACAATCATTAAACATATCGTACTCGACTTATATTCTTTGATTCAATTTGATTCAGACTATATGGATCTATTTGACTTATATTATGTTTTACAAAAGCCTTGTAAACTCGCCTTAGAAATCAATGGAGAAGATTATATTATCGAAGCCAAATATGAGGATGATTTATTCTATATTTCGATGGATGATAAAAACTATGAAGATGTCGATCAATTCTTTCAAAATGCCATGATCCATGATGAGCCATTGTATAGTCAATATGTCAATGTGAACTATTTAGAAATGTTAGACTAAAACAAAAGATGAGTTTTACCACTTTATTTTTCTTGAGAGATTGAAGCCGTAATTGTTTTAATATCTCATACATAATTAGCATGTTTTCACCTCTAACTTGCATTTTGTATTAGCACGTGATGAAATGCAACAACTTTAAAAGAGCTGTTAATTTAATTGAATCTTGAAGATAAATTCTTCACCTTCAATCGCTTCTATTTCAGTGAATTAGACAAGATTAGTCTTGACTTTTATATATATCAATTGTTTAATAATCATACAGAAAGACTACTGGATACAGTGGTTCCTCTGAATTATTTTATGTCAAAGACACTAGTAATCCTTTGGACGGGTGAACTAGTGTCTTTTACATTTTTCTATAATAATCAATGCGATTTTTAACAATTCAACTAAAGCCAAGATAGTCATGGCAACATCAATGTACAGATAAATGTACATAAAACACGTCCTTGTACAAAATCGGAATCATCGAGAATTCAAGATGTTATCCTTTTTATTCCAAGGGTAGCCCTTACTAATACGGTTACAATTTCTATTGTTCCTATTTTATCTAAAACGACTAATTTTAGATAAAGTTAACCTTGACTTTTATATATATCAATTGTTTAATATTCATACAGAAAAACTACTGGATACAGTGGTTCCTCTGAATTATTTTAGTGAAAAGACACTAGTTTAATCCTTTGGGGAAGGTGAACTAGTGTCTTTTACATTTTTCTATAATCAATAATGTAATTTTTAGTAATTCAACTAAAGCCAAGATAGTCATGGCAACATCAATGTACAGATAAATATACATAAAACACGTCCTCCTACATAATCGGAATCTTTAAGAACTCAAGATATCATCCTTTTAATTCAGAGGGTTCACCGTTACTACATCCAGTAGCCAATTCCTATTATAAAGAGCCAATGTGAAAACATTATTAACTCCAAGCATTTTGTTGAAAATGATCCTATCTTGTCTAAATCGCATTATTTTCGTTGAATTAGATACGGTTTTAACATCTAAACTAACACAAAATCAATCATTTACACAACATAAGATAAATGAACCCTCAACTAAGAGGATCCTTCTTACTCAATACCTGTTTTAACACTTCTTCCATTTTTTGAAAGTCAATTGGTTTCGTTATATAATCATTCATCTTTACATCAAATGCTTTTTTCTTATCTTCCTCAAACGTATTGGCAGACATAGCTATAATTGGAATATTGGCCTTTTCAGGTTGTGAAAGATGTCGAATGCAATCAGTTGCCTTATAACCATCCATATTTGGAATTTGAATATCCATTAAAATTAAATCGAATGTGTTGGCTAGTTGATGTTGCATTTCATTCACACAAAGAATTCCGTCTTCTACAGTTTTAACTTTAAAACCCATTTCGCTAAGAATTGTAGTTGTGATTTCAACATTTAATTCATTATCTTCAGCCAATAAAATTCTTTTACCCTTAAAATCAATATCAAACTCATTGGAAGATTCAATATTTCTATTCGTATAATCTTTATACGCAATCTTATGTGGAATGGTAATCGTAAAAGTACTACCCTTACCAAGTTCACTTTCTACTTCAATACTGCCATTCATTAAGTCCACAAGGTTTTTGACAATAGCCATACCAAGTCCAGTACCTGGAATTTTAGATAGAGTCGTATTTCTTTCACGTGTAAATAATTCAAATAAAGATGGCAAGAATTCTTCACTCATTCCAATACCTGTATCCGATACTTTTGTTTGAATTAAAGTATAGCCTTCTTGATTATAAGGAAGTTCTTGTACATCAATCAAAACTTTACCACCTTCTGGCATATATTTAATCGCATTACTAATTAAATTGGATAGAATTTCCTGCATCTTTGTAGAATCGGTAATAATATGTTTGTGTTCGACATTCGCAATTATGATTAATTCAATATTCTTTCTAGAAGCTTTCGCTGCAAAGGCACTACAAACAAGTTAAGTAATATTGCCTACTACTTCATAATTTTCATCCAAATCCATCTTACCACTTTCAACACGTGCCATATCCAATACATTATTAATAATTGAAAGTAATAATTGACTCGATTGTTCAATCATTTCTTGATAATGAACGAGTTTAGGATTTGTTAATTCTTTCTTCATTAATTGTGAATATCCCAAAATCGCATTCATCGATGTACGAATATCATGTGACATATTAAATAAGAATATGGACTTGGCGTTATTGGCCTTTTCAGCCTTGATCTTTTCATGGCGTAAAGCCTCTTCCTGTTCTAATTCACGTTCTTTTCTTCCGTAAAAATCACGATTGGCAAGTAATACACTCACAATACGACTATTCTCATCATATTTTTGAAGTCAATCATCGAAAGAATGCAAGTTCCATCTGTACTTTCACAAGTATGGAATAAGGAATTCTTTCCTTCAAGACGTTATGCGATAGTCGTACTATCATAAAATTCAACACTACTCTGCCTAAATGGTTCGGTAATCAAACGATTTACTTACTCTAATAATATATTATGATCCATCTGAGTATAGCGTCCCTTTAAGCCAGGAATAGTATTTCCTTTAATCAATTCCACATCACCTGTCTCTAGATGAATCAAACAAATATAGGAATACCCAGCCGATAATGCCTCAACTTCATGTCGAGCCTGTTGCACCTGTTTACCTAAAGTAATTGGAAACTCTTCATCTTCCAATTGTTCTTTAATTGGAATCGAATGATGAATATGAAGCACCTTCCATTTTCCATCCCTAACACCATAAACAATAGTAAAGCGAGAATCCAATTGCACAATTGGAACTTCTTTATCATAAAGACCATAAATTTGAACAGATCCATACACAAAAACACATTGATCATCCACAATATTTTCTTCTATTTCTAAATCTTTAAATTCAAAATGAATATTCTTTCTTTTCTCCACATCAAATTTGAAAGAATTTAAAAAGTTCTCAATATTTTTAAAGAATTCTTGTTTTCCCGTGCCAATAATACTCACATTGGAATCTAAAAACTTGAATCGCAACATCACTCAACGTATCCGATCCTAGATATGTTTCTAACAATTGTCTAGTAAGTAACTTAAAATCTTGCATAACCCAACCCCACAAAATAAAAGGCATCATCAAAAATCAGACAATGCCACATTATATTATTAATTCTAACTGATTTGAAAAAAAATATATCATTACCTATATCATATCATTAATTTCAACCAATGTTATCATTTATTTCATCTAATTTATCAAATATATCTTCTAAAGAACCATCGCGATATTCATTCCCACGAATATCATCCAATTTCTCATTTATTGTTCTCAATTCATCTAAAATTTCATTCAATAAATCAACCACTTCATTCATGATTTATCACCCCTCATATATTTCTTCCATCTTCTTAATACATCTTTTAATGGCTCATCTAAATAAGACAAAGCCATTTTTTTCATATCTTCCGAAATACCATAAGCAGCTTCTGCAATACTTCCCGTAATAGCTGCGATCGTATCACTATCTCCACCAATCGAAATCGCATTTCGAATCGCATCCTCAAAATCCGTACTTTCTAAAAATGCAATAATGGCCTGTGGAACACTGCCTTGACAAGTTTCATCAAACTCATAATTCTTACGAATTTCATCTAAAGACATTGACAAATCATAACCATACTCATTTTCAATATGCTCTTTGATTCTTCTTTTACACTCATCCGGATCTGAATCAATTGGATTTGAATATTCAATATTCCATCCACCAAAATAAAATCTTGCCATAAAGATCGCATCACATACCGCCAATGCACCCTTAATACCTTCTGGATGATTATGTGTTACACTAGCCGATAATCTTGCTAAGTCACGATTAGGCCACATACCTGTTCTTGCACAAAAACCACAGTCCATTACCCAAGCACAAGGAGATACACGCATGGCCGAACCATTGCCAAAACTTTTATATGGCTCAGTATCCATACTTCTTAACCATACACGAAAACGACCACCATATCCAGCATGAGGGTACATACGACCATACTTTTTCATAGATAAAATAAAGTCTTTTTCACTTCCACCATTCATAATCGCATCTGCCACAGCACACGTCATAACTGTATCATCCGTAAATCGACAATCTGGTTTAAACAATTCAAATTCTTTTTTCTTGATATTCGAAAATTCATAAACTGAACCTACAATATCACCAATAATAGCTCCTAACATAGTATCATCTCTTTTCTATTTATAGATTTTTTTAAAAATATATAGTATCACAAATACAGAAACTTACTTGTGATGGATAAAGCTGGGCTGGCTGTGCCAGTAAGATGTTAATCGAGATGCCAATGCTTGTGGAGTTAGTTTTTTTATACAGATTTCATTTCTTCGATTGCTTTTAATACATCATCTTTTTTAAATGTAATTAAATCCTTATCGGATATTTTATTTAAACTAGCCAAACGATTCGAATGGGCCTTTTTACTCTTATCAAACAAGTTACGCATTTCTCGACCATTCGCAAAATTATCTGGCTTATGATTACATAAATCATTTAAATATGACTTTAATGTATCTTGTGCTTCTATATCCATCCTAAAATCATTTTGTTCACACAACAATCCAAAAATCATAAATAATTCTTCTTTAGAATAATCATCAAAATGAATATATTCATTAAATCTAGATTTTAAGCCCGGATTTGATTGTAAGAAAGATTCCATTGGCCCATCATAACCAGCAACAATCACAATAAATTCATCACGATGATCTTCCATCGCTTTTAATAAAGTATCAATAGCTTCCTGACCAAAATCATTCTCACCCTTAGCCAAAGTATACGCTTCATCAATAAAGAGAATGCCGCCCATAGCTTCATCAATCTTTTCCTTCGTTTTTAATGCTGTTTGCCCAACATATCCCGCAACAATCTCACTACGATCCACTTCAACCAATTGACCCTTTTCTAAGATTCCAAGTACCTTATAGATTTTAGATAATAATCGCGCTATCGTTGTCTTTCCAGTACCAGGGTTTCCCTTAAATACTAGGTGTTTAGAAGTATTAGAAACTTTCAATCCTTTGCTCTTACGAAGTGCATCTATTTTCAACTCATTAATGATTGAATGTACCTGTTGCTTTACTCCATCCAATCCAATCATGGAATCCAATTGTTTTTGAAGATCTTCTAAAGATTCTTCAGACTCCACCTCAATTTCATCCTCAACCACTTCTTCTTTGACTTTATCAACAGCTAAAGGTTTCCCTTCTTGTTTAATATCCAATAGTTTAATGTATTGAATAAAATGATCTTTTACAATATCCTTCTTATCATTCTTATTAAACAAATAATAACGACCCAGTTCATACGCAAATTGGGCATACAAAGCTTTTACAATAGGCATTACATTTAATGTTTCAAAATCAGAAAACCAAGAATGAATTGAAATAACGTCATTCAAATTATCTTGTGAACCAAGAAACACTTTATTAAAGTAATCCATACGAAGATCTGCATGATCCAAAGATATGATTTCAATAAACCCAGCAATATTGTTTAAAATAACCTGCTTTACATTTAAATTACCACCATCTTTATCAATCAATTCCTGCTCTTTTGAACATGCTAATAATAATTTAGCCAATGCCTGTTTTACATCTATATCCATAATTACAACCTTCTTTATGCATATTGAATTTGATTATGCAACGAATCATATAATTTCGATGCATCTTCACCCTCAATACCATTAAACATCTCAGAAATTTCTTTTTCCAATTCATTGTGAATTTCTTCATTCGTCTTTTCATGAAATACATTCAATAAGGATGTATCTTGAAGTGTTAAAATAATTTCTTGATTATCAATCACTTCTTGTTTTTGATCTTGGACCTGCTCTAAAAACTCTTTATAATACGTATCCATTTCAACCGTATTTAAACCTAAATCAAAAATACCATGATCTTGCAACAAGTTAATAAACCACGATTGAGTTAGAGTATCATATAAACTCATCCATTTATTGTGAGATGTATGCCATACTTCATCACCACTCAAAATGTCTTTATAATTAAAATAATATTGTTCATCAAAGAAGCGCAATGAAGCTGTATACATCGAAAGCATCATAAATACAGTAAGAATCATATTGTCCTTATTATCAATCAAATCGGATTTTAAAGAATCAATCATCATATCCAATACAACATATAATGAATCCACTAACTTACGCATTTGCTCTTCACTATAAGGCTTTTGTTTCTTACGACAATCCAACATATCCTGATAATCACTAATCACCTTATTGTATTCAGCTTTAATATGAAGTTCAGTCCCCTTATTTAAACTTTGTTGAACCTTTTCAATCGCACCAACAATCTCTTCTTCCATGGAATTTAACTTCTCATATAGAATCGCAAAAGTAGCCCAATTCGAAACCAAATTCACACCATCCAAAATCAATCCTATATTTTGAATCTTAGCCAAATTCTTCATCATCTTCATATTCTGATTTAATAGCTTAGAATTCTTTTGAACCGCCTTTAAAACTTCTTTTGCAGCTACCTGTTGTTCAGCCTCTTTAAAAATATTATCTAAAGCCACTTTATAGAACTTCTTAAAACGCTTATTCTTTTGACGAACTACAATTTCCATAAAATTCTTATCATTCAAGAATTTACGCAATTCCTCTATTGTTTGTATTACCTCAATTTCATCCATACCTATTCTCCATCCTTTAATTTGTATAAAAGCAATGTCAAAATCAATAAGATACAAGAATCCATACTATATGGATTATGGAAATCAAAACGAGGCTTACGCTTATTAATTCCTAGTGCTGGAACGGTTTCTCTGCGAACAAAAGTAAGAATGGTATCCATATCCAAACATCCCTTAGACAAATCAAAGTCAGAGATCAACTTCGATTGATTTTTAGTAACCGCCATATATAAACACATCATAATACGCGTATAATCCATCAAATCCTGAAAATTCACTTCTTTAGATTTACTAATAGAAACCGCCTTTTCATAATACTTCTGTGCACGCGTCTTCTGTTTCGATGTTTCAATCTGTGATTCTAAAATCTCATTCAAACATTTAAAATAACTTTTGATCAGCTTATTAAAATCACACGTATTCATTAGTTCAACCATCATGAAATGATCATATAACTTCTCAGCCATAGCTTCCCTAGTTATATGATTCAAGAACTGAAATTTTATATAAGCATTTAAATCCATCAAAACACAGTCACTTGTCACATCACTATAGTCTAGCCATGTTGATTCTACAAACTCTTTGGGTTTCATATCCTAGTTCTCCTTATTATTAATACTTCCAATGAATCTTACCAGTACGAATATATTCATTAATGTAATCTATATCCATTTCCCAATCACCAACCGCATCATCCATGTGAGCTTTCTTTCCAATAAATCGAATGTTAAATTGTAATTGTGATTTTATTTCTGAAGCCGTCATCAAATGATTCTTTAAAATAAAATCCAATAATTCATGTCTTGCACCTGTACTTAATCCATTTGCTCCTACACTATAACCAAACAATTTTAGTTTAGAAAACTCTCTTAAATCCATCTGTTTAAATACAATTGGATGTCCTGTTTCACTTTCAAAACTAGCTGCAAAATAATTAATATCTAAGTTGTATTTCTGTAATGTCTGTAAAAACGATTGTTTCATATCAAAATATTTATCACACCGACTACAATAATGCATTGGAATACTCACAATATCAAACGTTTTAGATTTAGGACTCTTATAAGCTAGTTTAACCACAACATCCTTTACCGGATGAGTCTTTGTCGCATGATTGTTACTTGATCCAATTAATTGAAGCTGATAAACAAGACCTGGTATCCTTCTAACATCTGTGGTATTTGTATTTTTAACCTTTACATTTTTTATATTAACGATGTCATTATTGTTCTTTACGACATGACTTATTTTAGTACCACTATCATTTGTATTAATAAACCTCATCATTGAATCTTGTAAACTTTTATCGCTTAACTTTACTGTAGCTGATTTAAAGCATTCAGGAAAGCGGAATGAATGAAGATTACCTCCAAAATCAACAAATAAAGTAGAACCCTGGATCTTAACAAATACTCCATGCCCATAAGTTAAATTCCATACAGTTTTATTTATATATAAATCTTCATTAAATACTTTTTCATCCTTCTCGGTTACACCAGTAATATTTTTAATATAACGCTCATATAAACCCTTATAATTATTAAAATCTATTAAATGTATATAGTAGCCGCCACATTTGTTACAATAATATAACCTTAAATTCACTGCTTCTTTAGAATCATTTAAAAAATGCGTTTTTACAGTCATGTTGCAGCGACACTTTGGACAATTATCTTTATCTGTTACTACTACTTCATCAGGTAATAAATCCGATTCATTTGCGTTTATAGACAGTTCAGAAACATCTTGTTTCTTTGACAATCTTACCTTCAGATTACACTTTATTTTTAATTCTGCTCTTAAAGAATCATAATTTTTACGATTTATATAGTATTTCCCTGTTTTTTGTTCGCGTTTCATTGGGATCCAAATGAATACATTATTACCTTTAAAATTCATTGTAAATTTATCAATATCAACTAACTTCATTTTACGTGATAAATTCGACAATTTTTTATCCTCTAAAACATAAATTTTCTTTGGAAGCATTGCATATTGGGACATATCAATCAATTCACAAAGTTTCAATTTAGAACATTTTACACTTAATTTATCTATTACAGATCTATAATGCACATATGCTTCATTTTCAATAAAGTAGATATCTTTTTCCACATCATATTTCAATGGAATATGATGCATTTTTATGTCTTTACCTAAAACTTTTGGTATATTTACAATTTTCTTAGTCCTTGATAACTCTTCCAATTCAATTTTATTCATGATATATATTTCATTGGGCATTAAGTTTTTATAATCTATAATTTCATCATCTTTTATAGCAATATTTAATTCTAATTTTTTAATAGTGTCTAAATTACTAAATAATACGTTTTCATTTATAAAATATATATCTTTATGAGGATCATATTTAATAGAAAGATTATATTGCTTACCATTCTTTACAAATTGATTAATTTTTTTACAAGTAGTAGGTAATGATTTGTAGCTTTTGCTATTTAAAGCATAAATCATTTCAGGCATATCACGACATTTATTTATATTAACAACTGTATATCCTGAAATCGTTTTTCCTAATTTCTCTTCTTCAATCCCCTTAATATCGACATATGCCTTCTTACATTCATAACAACAAAATGCACTAACAAGTCCATATTTTCCATATTTTTTGGGATTTGGTAATTTAATCTTAATTTCTTTTAATTTATTCCCATGCACCGGACAATTCATTCTATAATCCCCTTCTAAAATCGAATGTTCATTTTATTATTTTTCAAAATCTATTTATATCTTTATAACCATTATACCGCTATGCCTGCTTAATAGATAGACATAAAGTAAGTGATATTTATTATTTATAATAACCTTCATATAGATTAAACTATTTCATAACTTGTTCAATAAATTGTGGTAAAATCAAGTTAAGTTATACGCATTAAAGGAGAGGGTTATATGAGTAATCAAAATGTTAAAGATAGTCTAGTAAAAGTTGGACATGGCATCGTTAAAGTCGGTTCAAAAACTAAAGATGTAGCATTAGAATCTAAAGATAAAATAATGGAAGCGCTTGATGTGAATCAAAATGGTAAAATAGATGTTGAAGATATCATTATTATAGGACTAAAGACACCAGGTGTTCATATTGATAGAACAAAATTTCTAGAAAAACAATTCATGAAAAATTATCCAAAACATGTTATTCAAGATGCAATTCTATACAATCCAGCACATGCTGGTATTCCTGTGAGTGAAATTGATGCAATTGCAGATCAAGCTATCGAATACGAAAGGAATTGTGTTAGTGGAATTTCGTTAGCTTTAGGAGTACCGGGAGGAGTAGCAATGGCTGCTACTTTACCTGCAGATATTGCACAATACTATGGTTACATGTTAAGAGCCATTCAAAAATTATTATATTTATATGGATTTCCAGAAATTAATATTGAAAATGGTACAAATATTGATGATGAAACAATGAACCTTATTACACTATGCTTAGGAGTCATGTATGGAGTAAAGGGCGCAACTTCAACCCTTAAAATGTTATCTACTGCACTAGGTAGAGATGTAGAAAAGAAGTTATTATCAAAAGCACTTACTAAAGGTACATTCTATCCAATGGTCAAGAAAATATCTAAATGGTTTGCGGTAAGAATGACAAAAGAGATTTTTGCCGGATTCTTTAAAAAAGCAATTCCAGTAGTCGGTGGAGTTGTAGGTGGTGGAATCACTTATCTTTCATTTAAACCTTGTTGTGACAAATTAAAGAAATCTTTACAAGATACTTTATTAAGCAACCCTAATTCGAAGCATTCTTATGACAACCTAGATATAATTGACATTATTCCAGAATAACAACACAATTAACCAATTCAATCCCTAAGAATTGGTTTTTCTAATATGCAAAAAAATTGCCACTAATCAGTAGAATAGATATCAAAAAATAACTTATAATTTTATAATCAAATAGTACAGAAATTTGTTTTACTACTTAAATAATTTACAAAATGATCATATATGGAGGATTTTATGATTCCGGAAAGTGTTTATAAATATAAACCTATTGTTTTATCTAAAGAAGAAGAAAATAATGTTGATATACAATTTGATACTAAAAAATAAAATATATATTAGACATAATCCAAGAACACCAATTATATTGCGCAAGTCTTGAAAACTTAAATGATCCATTTGAGGCATCACACCTTACAATATATGGAGATGGCGTTGCTGGAGCATCTTTATTGGCAAACAACGGGTTTATACCACATCATACATATGAACGCTTTGAAAAGTATAGAGTATTATCATTAACAATTGATGCGAAATCACATCTAATGTGGGCATTATATGCAAATAATTATTGTGGTGTATGTATTGGATTTAATACAAATTGTTCTTTAAACCGCATAAGAAAAATTAATTATTTTAATGAAGATGACGGAAATACCACTTGTTGGGCAAATGATCCTTTATTGGAAGACAAAATAATAGATACATTTTACAAAAAATTAAAATGTTGGGAAAATGAATTGGAATATCGAATCGTTCAACAAGATCAATACCTTTATTTTAAACAAGATGAAATTAAACATTTGATTATCGGATATAATGTTCCTGAAATTTATAAAAAAGAGTTAACTAAAATCTGCAGAAAGCAAAACATACCAGTATTTATTGCTTTACCTAACAAAATAAAAAAACAAATTTTTATTAAAGATATTGACTATCAGCCAATTTATGATGGTACCGAAATTAAATCTGATCTTTAGATATTTTCATTTGAATATTTTTTGTAATAGATAATTGAGTTATTTCTACTTTCATTCCCATGAAACATAAATTTTTTATACAATTAAAATCTACTATTAATTTTATTACAATTCTGGATTTAAACGTACCTAAGTAATGAGAAACAATTTGTGAATCTGGACGAAATATTTTATTTGTAGCTGTCCATTGGTTCAACATCAAATCCATTCACATCATAATACTGTACATTAAAACAATCATAAATCTCCGGAATATCAATAGCCATTAGGCTACATAAAATTTAACATAAGAACTATAAGTTTTCATATCTCAACAATATCATTTAAAAGCAAAAAAGCTATTCCATATTATATAGAATAGCCAACTATCCATATTTGTCAGGAAGATGAACAACAATACTAATTATAGCTATCGACTGTTTTGCTGTCTACTTTTATTGACCTGGACAACATCATTCGCTTCTTTTTCTGTATGATACACTTTTGATTCACGCACTCGTATACCAGAAGGTCCATCATTACCATTATTTGTATCAAACTTAATAGTAACAAAGCCAGCTGCAGCACGTATTACCGTAGCTCTTCTAACAAAAACAGATGAACTAATAAAATACACTGTATCTCCAACATTAAACTGTTTCAATTACTATCACCTTCTTCAACTATAAACAGTATCAATAGTTTTCTCCAGTGACTTTTGCAAAACATACCTCTTTTATATTTTTACAAATAGCATCAATACTGTCATTAAATAAAGTTGCTTCACTTTAAACTGGTTCAAAAGTCAAGGACAAATATCTGACAGTTCTTGTTAAATGAGTGTCACAAATAGTGATGCCCATTTTTTTATACTTGTAATTTATTTGTTGTTTGCACGACGAAAAGAAGTCCTGATTTTTGGACTTTTTTCAATCTGAGATTTATGATTTGTTTTTTAGATTTTAGTATAATGCGTCAATATCTTTATAG